>JAJYCT010000362.1 GCA_021778125.1 Myxococcales bacterium | reverse complement strand
CCCGCTGGCCCGGACGCCGGCGCCCGCGCCCGTGGTCGCCGCCGCGCCCGCGCCCGCTCCTGCGCCCGTGGCCGCACCGGGCCCCGTGGCGGAGGCCGTCAACGGTCCGTTCGCCGGCAAGCTCGGCGACCTGGGCCTGTCGCCCGCCCAGGTCGACGCGGTGCTCGCCCTGGCGCGCGAGGTCGTCGAGCGCGTGGTCTGGGAGGTCGTCCCCGCGCTCGCCGAGACGATCATCAAGGAAGAACTCGCGCGCCTCACGCGCGACTAGCGCCCCGCCCTCCACGCGCGGTCCCCGCGGGCGCGGGCGGTGCTATCAGAGCGGTCCGATGACCGACACGCCCGCCCTCGAGCAGCCCTACGATCCCGCCCTCGTCGAGCCGCGCTGGTACGCGTTCTGGGAGTCGCACGGCGTGTTCGCGGCGAGCGACGCGCCCGCCGACGCGCGCCCGGTCTACGTCGTGCCCATGCCGCCGCCCAACGTCACGGGCAGCCTGCACATGGGCCACGCGCTCATGACGACGCTCGAGGACGTGCTGGTGCGCTGGCACCGCATGCGCGGGTTCAACACGCTCTGGCAGCCGGGCACCGACCACGCCGGCATCGCCACGCAGACCGTCGTCGAGCGCCTGCTCGCCCGGGAGGGCAAGACGCGCCACGACCTGGGGCGCGACGCGTTCGTCGCCCGCGTGTGGCAGTGGCGCCGCGAGACGGGCGACCGCATCCACCTGCAGCAGCGCGTGCTCGGCGCGAGCCCGGACTGGGCGCGCACCAAGTTCACGATGGACGAGGACATGAGCCGCGCGGTGACCGAGGCCTTCGTGCGCCTGCACGAGCAGGGCCTGATGTACCGCGCGACGCGCCTCATCAACTGGTGCCCCGAGTGCCGCACGGCGCTGTCGGACCTCGAGGTGGACAGCGAGGAGGGCGCCAGCGGCGAGCTCTTCGAGTTCGCCTACGAGGTCGAGGGCGGCGGCGAGATCGTGGTGGCCACGACGCGCCCCGAGACGATGCTCGGCGACACGGCGATCGCCGTGCACCCCGACGACCCGCGCTACACGGCGCTGCACGGCAAGCGCGTCAAGCACCCGTTCACGGGCCGGACGTTCCCCATCGTCACCGACGCGATCCTCGTCGACCCGACGTTCGGCACGGGCGCCGTGAAGGTGACGCCGGCGCACGACTTCAACGACTTCGCGACGGGCAAGCGCCACGGGCTCGAGGAGATCAACGTCTTGAACCTCGACGGCACGATGAACGAGCACGCCGGCCGCTTCGCGGGCATGGACCGCAAGGAGGCGCGCCGCGCGGTCAAGCGCGCGCTCGAGGAGAAGGGCCTGGCGCGCGGGACCAAGCCGCACGTGCTCACGCTGCCGCGCTGCCAGCGCTCCGGCGGCGTCGTCGAGCCGATGATCTCGACGCAGTGGTTTCTCAAGATGAAGGGCATGGCCGACGCCGCGCTCGACGCCGTGCGCTCGGGCAAGACGCGGATCCTCCCGGCCGAGTGGACCAAGACGTACGACCACTTCCTCGAGAACATCCAGGACTGGTGCGTGTCGCGCCAGCTGTGGTGGGGCCACCCGATCCCCGCGTGGCACCACCCCGACGGGCGCATCGTCGTGGCGCGCGAGCGCCCGGCGGACCTCGGGCCCGAGTGGGCGCAGGATCCGGACGTGCTCGACACCTGGTTCTCGAGCGCGCTCTGGCCGTTCTCGACGCTCGGCTGGCCCGAGAAGACGCCGGCGCTCGCCAGGTTCTACCCGGCCAGCGATCTCGAGACCGGCTACGACATCCTCTTCTTCTGGGTCGCCCGCATGATGATGTTCGGGCTGCACTTCATGGGCGACGTGCCGTTCCGGCGCGTGCTGCTGCACGGGCTGGTCGTCGACGAGACGGGCGACAAGATGAGCAAGGTCAAGGGCAACGTCATCGACCCGCTCGATCTGGTGCACGGGACGACGTTCGCGAAGATGGTCCCCGACGCCGACGCGATGGCGAAGTTCAAGAAGGCCTACCCGTCGGCCGCCGCGATGGGCACGGGCTTCCCGGCCTTCGGCGCCGACGCGGTGCGCTTCACGCTCGCCACCTACCCCCCGAGCAACAAGCGCATCGCGCTCGCGCCGCGGCGCATCGAGGGCAACCGGCACTTCCTCAACAAGATCTGGAACGCGACGCGCCTCGCGCTCGAGCTGCTGGGCGAGGGCTACACCTGGACCGACGCGCCCGCGCCGGAGGGCTTCGTCAACCGCTGGATCCGCTCGCGCTTCGCGAGCGCGTGCGCCGCGGCCCACGCGGGGCTCGACGCCTTCCGGATCGACGAGGCGGCGACCGCCGCGTACCGCTTCTTCTGGTACGACCTGTGCGACTGGTACCTGGAGCTCGTGAAGCCCGTGCTGCGCCCGCAGGCCGACGGCGCGTTCGCGCGCCCGGCCGAGGTGGCCGAGACGCGCGCGACGCTCGCGACCGTGCTCGAGGGGAGCCTGCGCCTGATGCACCCGCTCCTGCCGTTCATCACCGAGGAGCTCTGGCAGCGCGCGCCGCGGCCGGCGTCGCGCGGCGCGAGCGTGGCGCTCGCCCCGTTCCCGGGCCCCGACGCGGAGCGCGCCGCGCTCGCGCCCGAGATCGAGGCGTGGATGGCGACGCTGCAGGAGATCGTGTCGGCCGGGCGCACGGTGCGCAGCGAGCACGACGTCGACAAGAAGGCGGAGGTCGCGATGGCCGTCCGCTCGGACGACGCGGAGGTCGCGGCGTTCGTGCGCGCGCACGCCGGGGACGTGCGGCTGCTGGTGAAGACCCGGGGGCTGCCGGCCGTCGAGGGCCGGGGCGGGGCGCGCGAGGCCGGCACCGCGGTGAGCGTCATCGCGAGCCAGCGCGGACCCATCGAGGTGCTCGTGGGGCTCAAGGGGCTCGTCGAGAAGGACGCCGAGCTCGCGCGCATCGACCGCGAGGTGAAGAAGCTGGACAAGGATCTGGCGGCGCTCGACAAGAAGCTCGCGTCGCCGGGGTTCGTCGATCGGGCGCCGCCCGAGGTGGTCGAGGAGGCGCGCAGGCAGCGCGAGGCGCTCGCGGCGGGCAAGACGCGGCTCGAGGAGGCGCGGGTGCTGGCGGCGGAGCTGTAGCGGGGCCGGGCGCGGCCGCCGCGCCTTCGACCCCACGCCTCGGCGCCTACCGCCACTCGCGCCGCTCGGCTCCCTCCAGCGAGGCGCCGCGGCGTACGAAGACGGGCGCGGGGCGGGCGTGGTGCTCGAGAAGGAGCCAGCCAGGCTGATAGGAGGCCGCGAACTCCGGGGCGGCCACCATGTCGGCGTACCCTCCCAGCGGAGACCCGGCGACGAGGAGCCGGACGCGGGCGAGGTCGGACAGGTCGTCGCGGGCGACGTCGTCGAGCACGCTGAGGTAGACGACGTCGGGCCGCCGCCCCAGCACGTACGCGGGCGCCGCGCGCTCGTGACCCGCGAGGCCGCGGCCCGCCGAGGGCCCGGCGGTGCGCGCGACGACCGGATCGCACAGGCCGAGCAGGTCGATGACGTCGCGGTGCGCGGTCCACGCGAGCTTGCCCGCGACGTTGGTGGCGACGGTGGCGCCCCGCGGCGTCCCGCGGTCGATCGCGACGCCGACGGCCTCCCAGCGCGACTCGACGTGGCGCGCGGCCGCGATCGGGAAGGACCAGCTCGCGCTCCACGACGACCACGTCGCGAAGGCCAGCGCGGCCCAGCCGACCCCCGCGCCGACCGCCTCGAGCCGCTGCGCCGACGCGACGAGAAGCACGGCCAGGAGCGGCGCGACGTGGGCGACGAAGCGCCACTGGTAGAGACCGTCGCCGCCGACCGCGATCACGAACGCGGCGTAGATCCCCAGCGCGACCAGCAGCGACGGCACGCCCGGTGCGCGGCGGCCCAGGGCGCCGGCGAGGAGCAGCGGGACCGCCGGCCCGAAGCCCCCCGCGCCCAGCCACCCGCCGAGGTACGCGAGGCCCCGCGCGGCCGCGTCGAGCCCCACGGTCGCCTTGGCGTACGACGAGGTCGCGAGGGGCACGCCGTAGTACGCGAGGCGGAGCGCCAGGTGCGCCGCGAGGACCATCGCCGCGGCGACGGCGGCGAGGACCACCGCCCGCTCGCGCCGGCGGAGGGGCGCGCGCACGAGCCACGCGGCGATCGGGAGCGCGAGCGGCCCCTCCGGGCGCGTCAACGCGATCGTCGCGGCGAGGCCGACGACGAGCCCCGCGCCTCGCCCGTCACGACGCAGGCGCTCCGCGGCGATCCAGATCTCGAGGACGAGCCAGCCGAAGAGCGCGCTCTCGAGCCCCGCGCCGACCCAGAAGGTCCACGGGCCCAGGGTCGAGAGGGCGACGGCGGCGAGCTCGGGGGCCACCGAGGGAAGGCGCAGGACGTCGCGCCCCGCGCGCACGACCGCGACGAGGGTCGCGACCCCGAACGCGAGGCCCAGGAGGATCGCGGCGACGGGCACGCTCGCGCCCAGCAGCGCGGCGACCGACAGCAGCGCGACCCACGCGGGGCTGGAGTAGCCCTCGACGCGCTGCCCCTCGTTGTAGACGGGCCCGTGGCCCGCCGCGACGTTGCGCACGTGGACGAACGCGATGTACGCGTCGTCGGCGACGTAGTCCCACCGCAGGACCTGCCACACCAGCAGGACGACGGCGGCCCCGAGGAGCGCCCAGCGCACCGCTCGCGCGTGCGGCCAGGGCGTGCTCGCGCGGGCGGGGTGCATGCCGCACCAACGTACCGCGACGCGCCGCCCGGAGCGGACCAACGCGTCGCCGACGACGGGCGCCTCGGGGCTCGCATCCTCGCGCGCCCGGGCGGTACGCTGGCAGGCGCGTGCATCCCCTCGTCACGAGCGCGCGCGCCCGTCGCGTGGTGGCCGCCCTGCTCTATGCCGGCGGCTTCGCGTACGCCGTCGCGACCCTGTGGTCGTACCCGCGGTGGACGGTGGACGACGCGTACATCGCGTTCCGCTACGCGCGCCACCTCGTCGAGCACGGCCAGCTCACCTGGACCGTCGGCGCCGATCCGGTGGAGGGGTACACGGGCGTCGCGCTCCCGCTGCTCGTGGCCGCCGGGATGCGGCTCGGCGTGGCGGCGGAGCGCACGGCCCGCCTCGTCGGGGTGAGCGCGTTCTTCGTCGCCGCGTGGACGCTGCGCGACAACCAGCGGCGTCTGCGCGTGCCCGAGCCGGTGCGCGCCTACGTGACGGCGACCGCCATGCTGTTCCCGCCGCTCTACGCGCACGCCACGAGCGGCCTGGAGACGCTGCTGTTCGCCGCCACGCTCGGGGTGTGTTTCGGGGCCCTGCTCTCGTGCCATGCGTCGCCGCGCCCGGGCGCGCAGGCGCGGCTGTGGCTGGCGCTGCTCGCGCTCGCCCTCGTGCGCCCCGAGGGGGTGCTGTTCGCCGCCGCGTTCGGCGGCGCGCTCGCCGCGCGGATCGCGCGCGCGGGGGACGCGCGTCGCCCGCTCTCGGCGGCGCTGGCGGCGGCGCTGTTCGTCCTGCCGT
>JAJYCT010000361.1 GCA_021778125.1 Myxococcales bacterium | reverse complement strand
GTGGGAGACGAACGCGCTGCCCTCGCCGTTGCCGCGCTTCGCGCCCGCGCCCGCGCCCGCGCCCGCCGCCCGCGCCCGCGCCTTGCGCGCCTCGAGCATCCCCTTCACCAGCGAGCCGTGCTTCTGCTCCATGTCGACGAGCATCGGGAAGCTCGCCCGGACCGAGATGTCGCTCGCGTCCCCACCCGAGATGCCCCCGAGCAGCGGCGCCACGAGCCGCTCGGCGGCCTCGCGCCCGAGGCGGCGCGCGGCAAACTCGCCGATCGCCTCGTCCTCGTCTCCCACGTAGCGCCGCGGCGGCACGAAGCGCTCCCACCCCATGCGGAGCTTGCCCGGCCACGAGAACAGGTCGGTGCGCACGAGCGGCCCGATCTTCGTCGGCACCCCGAGCACGAGGCCCTCGGGGACCGGGTGCAGCCTGTCGCCCCAGACGACGTAGTAGCGGCGGTTGTCCGGGTTGGTGCTCATCAGCGCGCCGCCCAGGCCCAGCTCCTTGGCGAGCGCGGTGGCGTGCGGCTTGGTCACGACCCACGAGTCGGGCCCGGCGTCGAGGACGAAGCCGCCGTCGCGCTCGGTCACGACGTTGCCGCCGAGGCGCGCCGCGCGGTCGAGCACCGTGACGGCGACGGCCTTGCCCGCCTCGCGCCCCCGCTTGAGCGCCGCGTGGGCCGCGGAGAGCCCGGCGATGCCCCCGCCGACGACGACGATGCGCCGCGCGTCAGCCACCGGCGCCTCCGAGCAGCGGCCGCGCCACGTCGGCCACGACGTCGACCAGGTCGTCGTCCGCGTTGGGCGACGCCGCGCGCACGTAGCGAAGCCCGCGCGCCCCGGCGAGCCCCTTCGCCTCGAGGTCGAGGTCGTAGAGGATCTCGACGTGGTCGGCGAGGAAGCCGATCGGCGCGAAGACGATCGCGCGGTCGCCGCGCGCGGCCGCCGCGTCGATGGTCGCGGGCAGATCGGGGCCGAGCCACTCGCCGCCGCCGCCCATGCCCTGGCTCTGGAACGCCACGGCCACGTGCCCGTCGCCCGCGCGCCGCGCGACGTCGCCCGCCGCCGCGCGCGCCTCGCGCTCGTAGGGATCGCCCGCGGCGACCACGGCCCGGGGCAGGCTGTGCGCCGTGAGCGCGAGCGTCGTCGTCTCGGGATCGAGCCCCTCGAGCGCCGCGCGGACGCGGCGCGCGAACGCCTCGCAGAGCCCCGGGTGCTGGCCCCAGTCGGGCGCGCACGCGAGCTCGAGGCCCGTGCCCTCCACGGCGCGCTGCGCGTCGGCGGCGTAGACGTGCGCCGAGTGCTGCGCGAGCGGCACCAGCGCCACGCGCCGGGTGCCCTGCCGCGCCAGCTCGGCCAGCACGTCGCGCACGTAGGGCCGCCACAGGCGGTTGGCGAGGACGACGGGCACGCCCAGGCGCGCCGAGCGCTTGCGCGCGAGCTCGGCGTTGATGCGGTTGAGCGGCGAGCCGCCGCCGATGGCCTCGTAGCGGCGGCGCAGCTCGGCGACGAGCCCGGGCGGCGGCGCGTGCCCGCGGCGGACGTTCGTGACGAACGCCGGCAGATCGTCCAGCGTCTCGACGGTGCCGTGCGACGCGAGGACGACCGCCGCCTCGCTCATCGCGCGCTCTTCTCGTGCACGTAGTCGACCACGGCGCGCACGTTGTCGACGGGCGTCTCGGGCGTGATGCCGTGGCCCAGGTTGAAGATGTGCCCCGGCCGCCCGCCCGCCGCGTCCAGGACGCGCTGCGCGTGCTTGCACGCGACCTCGCGCGTCGACAGGAGCGCGCACGGGTCCATGTTGCCCTGCACCGCGTGGTCGAAGCCGACGCGCGCCCACGCCTGATCGAGCGGCGTGCACCAGTCGACGCCGATGACCGTCCCGCCCGCGTCGCGCATCGCCTCGAGCAGCGTCGCGGTGCCGACGCCGAAGTGGATGACGGGGACGCCCGTGGACTCGAGGTCGCGGAGAATGTGCCGGACGTGCGGCTGGATGTGCTCGAGGTAGTCGGCCGGAGCGAGATCGCCGACCCACGAGTCGAAGAGCTGCACCGCGTCGGCCCCGGCGGCCACCTGCGCGCGCAGGTAGCGGCGCACGACCTCGGCGAGCTTCTCCATGAGCGCGCGGAAGTCGCCCGGCGCGCCGAACATCATCTTCTTGGTCCTGGCGAAGTTGGCGCTCTTGCCGCCCTCGATGAGGTAGCTCGCCAGCGTGAAGGGCGCGCCGGCGAAGCCGATGAGCGGCACCGGGAGGTCCTTCTTGAGCGCCCGGATCGTCTGCATCACGTAGCCGAGGCCGTCCTCGGCCTCGATGACGCGGAGCTTGTCGATCTGCGCGCGCGACGCGATGGGGTCGTGCACCACGGGCCCCTCGCCCTTGGCGAACTCGAAGGGCGCGCCCATCGGCTCGAGCGGCAGGAGGATGTCGGCGAAGAGGATGGCGGCGTCGAACCCGTGCCCGAGCGGCTGGCGCGTCACCTCGGCGGCGAGCTCCGGCGTCTTGCAGAGCTCGAGCATCGAGTGCTTCTCGCGGAGCTTGCGGTACTCGGCCATGTACCGGCCGGCCTGGCGCATCATCCAGACGGGCGTGGCGTCGACGGGTTGACGGCGGCAGGCCCGGAGGAAGCGGTCGTTCACGGAAGCAGACCCTAGCAGCGGTCCCGCGAGGCCGCACCGCCGGAAGGGTGTCAGCTCTTCTGGTTGTAGCTGGTGTTCTCGAGCAGGATGACGTTTGTCTTGCTGCGCGTCTCGCCGACGCTCGTCACGTAGACGGCCGGCTGGTCCTGGACGGGGCAGACCTTCTCGCAGGCGCCGCAGCCGACGCACAGGCTCGGGTCGACGTGGGGGCGCTGCAGGTGCACCGTCTTCATGAGCGGCGGCTGGCCGTCGGGGCCCGGCTTGCTGTCGCGCACCGGGGCGTCGACCTCCTCGACCCAGATGGCCTTGGGCGACGTCGGGCAGAACTCCTCGCACACGATGCACGGCGTCTGCATCGACCACGGCAGGCAGCGCCCGTGGTCGTAGAAGGCCGTGCCGATCTTAATGGGCGGCTGCCCCTGCCCCATCTTCTCCTTCTCGGTGATCTTCTGGATCGCGCCCGTCGGGCACACCTGCCCGCAGAGCACGCACGAGAACTCGCAGTAGCCGATGCGCGCGATGAGGATGGGCGTCCAGAGCCCCTCGACGCCCGCCTCGAAGAACGCCGGGTGCAGCGCGTTGTTGGGGCAGACCTTCATGCACTCGGCGCAGCGGATGCAGCGCTCGAGGAAGGCGCGCTCCTCGACGGCCCCCGGGGGCCGGATGACCCTGGACTGGTAGTTGACGTCGAGCGTGTCGGCGATGCGCGCCGCCGGCAGGAACATCGCGCCGGCGCCCATCGACGCGAGCGCCGTGCGCCGCTGGGTGTCGGGCGTGGTCGTCGTGCTGCGGCGGTTGGGCAGGAAGGTGAACTTGATCACGTCCTCGGGGCACGCGTTCTCGCAGTTCATGCACATGTGGCACTCGTCCTGGCGCCACTTGACGCCGCCCTGCGGGCTGTCGGCGCCCTGGCAGTGGACGAGGCACAGGTTGCAGTCGGTGCACCTGGCGTGGTCCTTGGTCATGCCGAAGAGCGCGAAGCGGGCGAAGACGCCCAGGAACGCGCCGAGCGGGCAGAGCACGCGGCACCAGAAGCGCGGGATGAAGCGGTTCGCGAAGAGGACCGCGACGAGCAGGAAGACGATGAACCAGGTCTGGTGGAAGTAAAACTGCTTGCTCTGCCAGACGGTCTGCGCGAGCCAGTCCTGCGTGTGGTCGGCGGCGCCCTGGATGGCGCGCGAGTGCAGGTCCTGCGCGGCGCCCAGGCCCCGGTGTGACAGGTACTGAAGCGCCGGGATGACGCCGAGGCCGATGGCGCGCACCGCGATGCAGATGGGGTCGAACAGGCCCCCGATGGCGCTGCCGCCGACGCCCGCGAGCAGGAACGCGTAGAGCAGGTAGTACTTCGCCCGCTGGTAGGTGTGCGTCTTGTTGGCCTCGACGCGCGGGCCGCCGCGGCCCCGCCTGCTCGGCAGGATCCACGCGAAGAAGT
This sequence comes from Myxococcales bacterium, assembly GCA_021778125.1. Classification (GTDB taxonomy): domain Bacteria; phylum Myxococcota_A; class Polyangia; order Polyangiales; family Polyangiaceae; genus Palsa-1150. The sequence goes on along the minus strand of JAJYCT010000361.1, from coordinate 1,491 downwards.
GGTGGAGCGTGCCGAAGGGGCAGATCCAGCCGCAGAAGACGCGGCCGAAGACCAGCGTGATCCCGAGCAGCACCAGGCTCCAGAGCAGCCCGCGGTAGACGGTGTGCGTCGAGAGCGCGGTCATCGCGCCGACGAACGGGTCGGCGAGCAAAAACCCCTCGACCGGCCACGGCAGGCGCACGGGCGCGTCGGCCCGCGCCGCGAACGAGCCGCGGAAGCCGGTCTGGAAGACAAAGAACAGGAAGAGGGCGAAGAAGCCGGCCTGCGAGGCGCGGCGCGCCCACTTGAGGACGACGGCGATGCGCCGCGGGGAGAGGCCGCTGCCGGGGAGCTTCTTGGCGGGCCTGGAGGCCTCGGGGGGCGCGGGCCTCGCGGGGCCGGTGCCGGAGGGCGAGTCGGCGCGGTGCGCGGGCGCGGGCGCGGGCGCGTCCAGGGCGTCGACCGGCCCCACCTTCCCCGTCACCCACGGGATCGGGCTCGGATGGACCGGATGCTCCGGGGGCTGCGCCGCCACGGCTCAGACCTCCTTCACGCGGAGGTTCTCCCAGCGCATCGTGCCGAGGCCCCGCTTCTCGCCCATCTCGAGGTACGGCAGGTTCTCGCGCTTCTGGCCGATGAGCGTGCAGCCGTACGCGTCGGCCGCCACCTGATCGACCGTCGCGAGGATCGTGTGCAGGTCCCTGGCGTCGTCGATGTTGCCGCCCTGCGGGCCGTTGCGCATCAGCACGCGCCAGGCGTCCATCACGACGAGCGTGGGGCGCATGAACGTCGCCAGGTCGGCGATCGACGTGTCGATGTTCTGGTGCAGGCGGTTCCGGCGCCCGCCGAGCACGCCGTACCAGTTCTTCATCGCGGCGGTGAACCTGGCGAGGTTGTGGTGCTTGGCCACCGGCACGCTGATGACCTTGTCGGCGTCGACGAGCGTCGTGAACACCGGCCACTCGTCGAGCACGTCGCCCTTGAGGCGCATCGTGCGGTAGCGGTGCTCCTGCGGCAGCACGACCTCGGCGCCCGCGTCGTAGGCCGCGCGCCAGATGCCCGAGCGCTGATAGCAGCGGTTGGGGTCGTTGCACGAGCCGTCGGCGACGACGACCTTCTTGGCGCCCGCGTCGTACGCCTGCTTGACGACGGCGGCGACGACGTCGGGGTTGGTGTTGGCCGCGTGGATGGGCATGCGGTCCCACCCGATGTTCGGCTTGACGACGACGACGTCGCCGCGCGAGACGAACTTCTTCATCCCGCCGAGCGCGTCGAGCGCGCGCGCCACGAGCTGCTCGGGCGTGGCCGTGGGCGCGGGCGAGTCGTCGCCGGCCTCTCGGGCCGCCGCGCGCGCGATGGCCAGCTCGGCGTGCTCGGCGTCGCGCGCGGCGACGCGGTAGTCGCGGACCTGACGCGCGGCGCTCGACTGCACGACGTCGAAGCCGCCGCGGTCCCGGAGCAGGCGCGCCCCGGCCGCCGCCCCGGCCAGCACGCCCGCCGCGGACCCGAGGC
>JAJYCT010000038.1 GCA_021778125.1 Myxococcales bacterium | reverse complement strand
GCCATCACCGCCTACGTCGAGGCGTGGAACTGCCGGCCGACCGCGTACGTGTGGCGCAAGACCGCGCAGCAGATTCTCGACAAGGTCGCCAGGGGGCGCGCCATGTTGGGCGCACTACACTGGCGAGCGGCACCCGAGCGCCGTGCACGACGGTCGGCGTGCCGCGCAGTGCTCGACCCGGCCGTGCTGCGTCCTGCAGCCGTAGGCGAGCACCCCGCCACGAACGCCCTGCATCGCCCTCGCCGGGCCTGGTAGCATCTCTCCATGTGGGCGAGCCGCGCCAAGCCGGCCTGAGGCTGCAGATCGTCCTCGCGCTCGCGGGGCTCCTGCTCCTGGCGTTCGTGCCGATGTTCTTTGCCGTCGCGAGCCTCTCGCGCGCGACGGTGCTCGACCTGCACGAGCGCTCCGCGCGGGCCTTGGGGCGCGCTATCGCGACGCACGTGGCCGACGAGCGCGAGAGCGGCGACCCGCACGCGCTCGAGCGGGCCCTCGCGGCGCACGTGGGGCTCGGCGGGGTCGACGCGATCTGCGTCTTCGGACCGGGCGGGACGCGCCTGTCGTGCGCCGGATCCCCCACGGACACGGGCGCGATGACCGCGCCGACGGCGGGGGCGGTCGAGACGGCGACGCCGGCGCACGGCACGGGGGGGCGAGGCTACGAGATCACGACGCCGGCGACGGGCGGCACCGTCGTCACGCGCCTTCGCCTGGGCGGCGAGAGCGATCGCGCCGCGCAGCTCGTGCAGCTGACGGCGCTGTACATGGTGACCTTCGCTCTGGCGCTCGTGGTCTTCGCGTACTTCGCGCTGACGCGCCTCATCGTGCGGCCGGTCGAGCAGCTCGTCGACGCGGCCGACCGCGTGGCGAGCGGCGCGCGCACGCTGCGCGTGCCGAGGCGCGGCGCGCGCGAGCTCATCGAGCTCGGGACGAGCGTGCAGTCGATGACCGAGAAGCTGCTTGCGGAGGAGGCGAAGCTGCTCGTCAAGGTGGGCGAGCTGACCGAGACGACGACGCGCCTGTCGCAGACGCAGGCGCAGCTCGTGCGCAGCGAGCGGATGGCGAGCGTGGGGCGGCTCGCTGCGGGCGTGGCCCACGAAATCGGCAACCCCATCGCGGCCATCATCGGGCTGCAGGAGCTCCTCCTGGACGGCGATCTGCCGGCCCAGGAGAGCCGGGACTTTCTGCGCCGGATGCGCAAGGAGACCGAGCGGATCCACGTGGTGCTGCGCGACCTGCTCGACTTCGCGCGGCCTGAGCGGCCCGGGGAGCCGGGGGGGCCGCCGCCGACGCCGGCCGACGTCGCACGCGTGGCCGACGACGTCGCGTCGCTCGTGCGGCCGCAGAAGGCGTTCCGGAGCGTGCGCATCGAGACGGACGTGACGCCGGGGCTCGAGGTCGCGCTGCCAGCGCCGCGATTGACGCAGGTGCTGCTCAACATGGCGATGAACGCAGGCGCAGCGATCGCGTCGCAGAAGCGCGAGGACGGCCGCATGAGCGTTCGCGCGCGGGCCGACGGAGGGCGCGTGCGCATCGAGATCGAGGACGACGGGCCAGGCGTCCCCCCCGAGCTACGCGAACGCCTGTTCGAGCCGTTCGTGACGACCAAGGCGGTCGGCGAAGGCACGGGCCTGGGCCTGGCGGTGTGCCGCGGCCTCGTCGAGTCCGCCGGCGGCGAGGTCTCGCTCGACGCGGGCTACATGGACGGCGCGCGGTTCGTGGTGGTGCTGCCGGCCGCATGAGGCCGAAGCGGCGGAGTCACGGCACCCACGTCGCCAACGGCACGACCTCGAGGCGCTCGGCGTGCAGGGCGTCGAGGACGAGCGGCAGCGCCTTAACGGCCGCGGGCTCGCGGTCGCCGAGTTCGGGCGCGTCGTGCAGGCACACGATGATGCCGTCGCGCAGATTGCGCCGGACGCGCGCGACGAGGTCGGCGACGCGCGCGCGGGCCACGCCGTCGCGGCCGCTCACCGTCCAGCCGACCACGGTGAGGTCGAGCGCGTCGGAGACGGCCGCGATGACCGGGTTGGTCAGGCCCACCGGCGGCCGGAAGAGCGTCGGGCGCGTCCCGGTGACCCGCTCGAGCACGGCGATGCCGCGCGCGAGATCGTCCCGGACCGCCCGGGTGCGCCGCAGCGAGAAGAAGCGGTCGTGCGCGTACGAGTGGAGCGCCACCGCGTGGCCGGCGTCGAGGATGGCCCGCACGAGGTCTGGGTGCGCCTCGACCTTCTTGCCGACGACGAAGAACGTCGCCTGGACGCCCCGCTCGGCGAGGATCGCGAGCACGCGCGGCGTCCACACCGGGTGCGGCCCGTCGTCGAACGTCAACACGACGCCGCGCGCCCCGGGCGGCCCGCGGACCACGGCGTCGGTGTAGACCAGCAGGCGCAGGTCGAGCACGCCCGCGAGCACGAGCCCGACGTACGCCGCGCCCACGGCGACCGCCCACCCGAGCGGCGGCGGCCCGAAGATCGCCGCCCGCACCGTCAGCACGAGGACCCCCGCGGTCGCGAGGTACAGAGCTACGCGCGCGGGGGGCATGACGCGACAAGATAGACGGAACGACCAGGAAGATCAGGACGGCAGGTTCTTGCGCTTGCCCCCCGCCGCCGGCGCCGCGGCCCCTTCCTCGTCCACATCCTCGTCGCTCGCGACGCGGGCCTTGCCCTTCGGGGCGGCCCCCGCGGTCGCAACGCGCTTCTTGCCGCCCGTCTCGCTCTTCTCGCTCTTGTCGTCGCCCGGGGTGTTGTCGATCCCGAAGAAGGCGCCGAGCAGCGCCGCCACGACCGGCAGCGCGACGACGGGCAGGTCGCCGACGTGCATGCCCACGGGCGTGAGCTCGGATACGGGGAGGGCCACGCCGCCACCCCACTGGCGCAGCGCGAACAGCAGCCCCGCCGAGATGAGGGCGCCGAAGAACGCCTTGAGCCCCGCCTCGACCTTGGCGCCCGGGGCCCAGATGGGCTTGCCCGCGACCAGGCCCGTGGCGACCCCCGTCACGACCGCAGCGAGGTAGCCGAAGAGCGCGCCCCCTCCTCCCTCCCCGAACGTCGTGATGTGCAGACCCTGCACGAGCGCCGCGGCGGCGAGGCCACCGACGAGCAGCCCGAGCACAAGGCCCAGGAAGAGGCGACGGAGCATGCGGGTTGCCCACAGGGTGGCCGCCCCGAGGTCCGGCGTCAACGAGCCCGCGGGAGGTCGCCTCGGCCAGGCGCGCCCCCAGGTGGGTGCGGCGCTCGTCGCGGCGGCGCTCGGACAGGGCCAGGTCGACCGCGCGCGGATCGGCCCAGCACGACCAGGCGCTTGCCGCGCGCTCGGGAGCTGTCTACGTCGCCCACGAGCAAGAGGCGCGTGCCCGGGGTGATGGCCTGCGCCAGCGCGTCGGCGATCGGCCCCGTAGCGTTTGACGATGCGCGACGCGAGCGACGGGCTCGCGCCGTGGGCCTGCAGGAACACCATGACGTCGCGCGCGGCGCGCCGCTCCTTCCAGGCCCGAGCGAGCGCGGCGCAGCGCATGCCGCCGAGGCCCTCGACCTCGGCGAGGCGCTCGGCTTGCTCGTCGAGGACCTTGAGCGCCGCGAGGCCGAAGGCGGCGACGATGGGCCCGCGATTTGCGGTCGGTCTCGACCGTGCCGCGCACGCGCAGGCGCACCCCCGGGCCCGCCGGCGGGACCGTGAGGCGGTCGGTCCGCCCCGGCACCGCGAGCCGCAGGACCCGGAAGCTCGACTCCGCGTTCTCGAAGGCAACGCGCTCGACCACGCCCTCGACGACGGTCTCGGTCCCCACGACGCCGGGCACGCTAGCATGCGCCCCGCATGTCCTCCCTGGTGTCCTACGCCCTCGTATCGTTCGGGTCGGTCTTCTCGATCGTCGACCCGTTCACCGCTGTGCCCGTGTTCCTTGCGCTCGTCGGAGGGCATCCCCGCCCCGATCAGGCGCGCGCGGCCCTCCAGGCCTCTGCGACGTGTTTCGTCGTGCTGACGACGTTCGGCGTCGCGGGAAGCTTCATCTTCCACTTCTTCGGCATCACGCTGCCGGCCTTCAAGATCGCCGGCGGCATCCTGCTGTTCGTCGTGGGCTTCGAGATGATGCGCGCCCAGCGCAGCGACACGCGCGCGACCAACGAGGAGGCGATCGACGCCGAGACCAAGGAGGACGTAGGGCTCATCCCGCTCGGCCTGCCGCTGCTCTCGGGGCCGGGGGCCATCGCGACCGTGATGATGCTCGTCGGCAAAGCGCGGGACCTGCCCGAGCGGGGCGTGGTCTTTGGCGCCGTGGCCCTGGTGAGCTTCATCGCGTTCCTTACCCTGCGGTCGGCGTCGGTCGTGGCGCGCGTGCTCGGCCGGACGGGCATGAACGTCATCGGGCGCGTGATGGGCCTTATCCTCTCGGCCGTCGCGATGCAGTTCGTGCTCGCGGGGCTGCACGAGGCCTTCCCGAAGCTGCTCGGCCCGGAGTAGGGCGGGGCGAGCGCCGGCCGCCACCGTCGCCCAACCAAAACGAAAAGCCCCGGGAGCCGTTGCGGCGCCCGGGGCCTTCCGTTCTCGTCACATCCTACGGGCTCAGAAGTCGCCGTGGCCGTGGCCCGCATGGGCGCCGGCGCCGCCGTTCTTCTCGTCCTTGGAACGCTCCGCGACGAGGCACTCGGTCGTGAGCATGAGGCCCGCGACGCTGCCCGCGTTCTGCAGGGCCGTGCGCACGACCTTGACCGGGTCGATGACGCCCATGCCGAGCAGCTCGCCGTACTGGTCCGTGGCGGCGTTGAAGCCGAAGTCGCCCTTGCCCTCGCGGACCTTGTTGACGACGATCGAGCCCTCAAGGCCCGCGTTCTGCGCGATCATGCGCAGCGGCTCCTCGAGCGCGCGGCGAATGATCTGCACGCCGAAGCGCTGCTCCTCGCTGACCTTGAGGCCGTCGAGCGCCGCCTGACCCCGCAGCAGCGCGACGCCGCCGCCGGCTACGACGCCCTCCTCGACCGCCGCACGCGTGGCATGCAGGGCGTCCTCGACGCGGGCCTTCTTCTCCTTCATCTCGGTCTCGGTGGCCGCGCCGACCTTGACGACCGCGACGCCGCCCACGAGCTTCGCGAGGCGCTCCTGGAGCTTCTCGCGATCGTAGTCGCTCGTGGTCGTCTCGATCTGCTTGCGGATCTCCTCGATGCGGCCCTTGATCTTGTTCTTGTCGCCGGCGCCGTCGACGAGGGTCGTGTTGTCCTTGTCGAGGCTGACGCGCTTGGCGCGGCCGAGGTCACTGATGGTGACGTTCTCGAGCTTCAGGCCGAGCTCCTCGGCGATGACCTGACCGCCGGTCAGGGTCGCGATGTCCTTGAGCATCTCCTTGCGGCGGTCGCCGAAGCCGGGGGCCTTGACGGCGGCGCAGTGGAGCGTGCCACGGAGCTTGTTGACGACGAGCGTCGCCAGGGCCTCGCCCTCGATGTCCTCGGCGATGATGAGCAGCGGCTTCTGGCTGCGTGCGATCGCCTCGAGCACCGGAAGAAGATCCTTCATGTTGGAGATCTTCTTCTCGCTGATGAGGAGGTACGCGTCCTCGAGCACGACCTCCATGCGCTCCGGATCCGTGACGAAATACGGGCTAAGGTAGCCTCGGTCGAACTGCATTCCCTCGACCACGTCGAGCGTCGTCTCGGCGGTCTTGCTCTCCTCGACCGTGATGACGCCCTCCTTGCCCACCTTCTGCATCGCCTCGGCGAGCTTCGTGCCGATCTCCTTGTCGCCGTTGGCGCTGATGGTGCCGACGTGCTCGATCTCCTTCGGGTCCTTGGTGGCCTTCGCCATCTTCTTCAGGGACTCGACGACCGCTTCGACGGCCTTGTCGATGCCGCGCTTGATCTCCATCGGGTTGTGGCCCGCGGCGACGAGCTTGCTGCCCTCGCGGTAGATCGCCTGCGCGAGGACCGTCGCCGTCGTGGTGCCGTCGCCGGCCACGTCGCTGGTCTTGCTGGCGACCTCGCGCACCATCTGGGCGCCCATGTTCTCGAAGCGGTTCTCGAGCTCGATCTCCTTGGCGACGGTGACGCCGTCCTTGGTGACCGTCGGAGAGCCGAAGCTCTTCTCGATGACGACGTTGCGGCCCTTGGGGCCCAGGGTAACCTTCACGGCGTCCGCGAGGGCGTTAACGCCCGCGAGGATGAGGTTACGCGCGTTCTCGGTGTAGACGATTTCCTTGGCAGCCATCTTCAACTCCAGTCGGGACAGAAAGTCTTCGAATCACTGGGGCCCGGGGCCCGCGTTCACTTCTCGAGCACGCCGAGGATGTCGTCCTCGCGCAGGATGAGGCGCTCCTCGCCGTCGACCTTGACCTCGGTCCCGCTGTACTTGCCGAACAGAATCCGGTCGCCGGCCTTGACGTCGAGCTTGCGGACGGTGCCGTCGTCGAGGATCTTGCCGTTGCCGACGGCAATCACCTCGCCCTCGATCGGCTTCTCTTTGGCCGTATCGGGGATGATGATTCCACCCTTGGTCTTCTCCTCTTCCTTCACGCGCTTGACGATGACGCGGTCGTGGAGCGGTCGAATGTTCGCCATGGTCCTGACTCCGTTCGTGTCGTGTCGATTGTTGGCACTCAGCGATTTCGAGTGCCAGTGGTCGGCGCGAACGTAACCCCTGCCTCGACCCCGTCAAGTGGGGGCGCCCAAGGTTTTGAAGTGCCCGAAACCAGTGCGAGCTCGGCCTGCGGGAGACCACTGCTCGGGTGGCAAGCGCTCGCCAGGGTCGTCTGCCAGACCACCCTGTCCACCGAGGTCGCATCTGGCCGCCACGAAATTGCGAACCCGCCTGGATTCCCTTAGGAATTTCGAAAGAGGTAGCGGGCGGCATGACGATCGTTGCAGCGCAGTCGGTGACGGGCTTCTTCCACGAGGTCGTCGAAGACGCGATGAAGACGCGGCGCGTTGAAGCGACCGACGGGGCGACCAAGTACCTGGTGGCGCTCTTGGCGGACTACGCCCACCCGGACGAGCCGGCTGGCGAGGCCCTCGAGCGGCCGATGACGCTTCTGCTCGACGAGGCGCTGCACGCCCCCGATCCGGCCGAGCGGTTCGAGCGCCTCCGGGTGCTGGGCGACGGGGTCCTCTACGGATGCGGGTTCTTCGGCGATCACTTCGAGGCGCGCGGGATCGACCTCGGGTACCTGCACTCGCTCGGGACCCGCGCCTACGGGGCAGCGAGCTCGATGCTGCGGTCGAGCGACGGCCCCAACCTCTTCGGCGAGCTCGCCGCGAAGTTCGGTGCGTTTGTGCTGGTCGTCGGCGAGGTGGCCGACGCGACCATCGCGATGGGGACCGAGAGCCCCAGGGGCCTGCTCATGGTCTACGAGCGCTGGCTCAAGACGGGCAGCGAGCGGCTGGCGAGCGCGCTGACGTCGCGGGGCGTGATGCCCACGCGGAGGACGCGAGGCGTCCTGCAGTGAGCGGTGCGGAGCGGCTCGCGGGCAACGGGGTCGCGCTGGTGCGCGAGCGGACCGTCGCGGGCAACGTGCAGGCGGCGCTCGAGCGCGTCTACCGGCTCGATCGGGTCGCGGACGTCGGCGACTTCGTCTGCGGCACGGCGGACGGCGGCCGTGAGACGCTCCTGGTGAAGGAGGCCGACGACGGCGCGCTGGAGGTGCGCGTCACCCTCCCGCGCCTGGAGGACGACGCGACGCTCGACGGCGTGTGCCAGATCATCGAGGGCGTGAGCCATTTCGTGTACCTGGTGGAGCGGGCGCGCTCCGGGCGCACCGCGACCCAGCTGGAACTCGAGGTGCAGGCCGAGGTCGACAAGTGGCTGGTCGTCGCGTCGGCCATCCGCGGCTTCGACGTCGCGCGGAGCGCCGCGCTGCGCACGCGCCTCTTCGAGCGCGTGGCGTATGCGCACGCGGCCACGAGCGAGGAGGGGGAGCGCTACCGCGTAGCGAACGACGCTGCCCACGCGTTCGTTCGACGGCTCGAGCGGCGCTACGTGCACGAGGCCCGCTTCGGGGAGATGCGCGTCGAGCTGCGGCGCTTCTTCCACGAGGGGCAGCAGGAAAAGCTCAGGCTCGCGCGGGCCGCCTGAAGGGTGAGGTATGCTCGCCAAAGCGTGCGTTTCGACAAGGAAGTCCGCAGGCTCGTCGACCAGCTCGACCTGCCGTTCAACGCGCTGGGGATTGACCCATACGGCATCTCGAAGGCGCACCTCGTCGTCGCGATGACGGGCCTCGCGGCGGCATACCGGCACTACTTCTCGGTCGAGGCGCGCGGCATCGAGAACGTCCCTCCGCGCGGGCGGGCGATGCTCGTCGGCAACCACTCGGGCGGCATCGCGATCGACGGGGCGATGGTCATTGCCTCGTGCCTCCTCGAGATGAAGCAGCCGCGGCTCGCGCAGGGGATGGTCGAGAAGTTTCTCAGCCGGTTCCCCTTTGCGAGCCTGTGGTTGTCGCGCACGGGGCAGCTCACGGGGCTGCCCGAGCACGCCGAGCGCCTGCTCGAGGAGGACCGGCTGCTGATGGTCTTCCCCGAGGGTGCGCGCGGCACGGCGAAGCTCTTCCGCGAGCGCTACTCGCTGGTGGACTTCGGCAGCGGCTTCGTGCGCCTGGCGCTCAAGACCCGGACGCCGATCGTGCCGTTCGCGGTGCTCGGCGGGAGCGAGGCGTTCCCGACGATCGCGAACGCGTACAAGCTCGGGCGGATGATCGGCGTCCCCTACGTGCCCATCGTGGCCTACGGCCTGCCGATTCCCATCCCGGCGAAGATGGAGATCCAGTACGGCGAGCCGATGCTTTTCTCGGGAACGGGCAACGAGGACGACGAGATCGTGTTCGGCTACGTCGACAAGGTGAAGGAGACGATCGCGAGCATGCTGGCGGCGGCCGAACGACGGAGGCGGGGAGAGAGTCCGCTGCTCAGGCGCTGAGCCATGCGCGTCCTGGTCCCCGGAGCGTCAGGGCTCATCGCTCGCAAGGTGTGCCTCCGGCTCGCGAGCGCGGGCCACGAGGTCGTCGGGATCGACCGGCGGCCCTGGCACGACGCGCCCGTCGAGTTCCACGATCTTGATGTCCGCAAGCGCGGGGCCGAAGAGGTCTTCCGCAGGCTCCGTCCGCAGGCGGTCGTGAACATGGCGACCGTGACCTCGCTCGTGATGCCGGGCGAGGAGCGCTACCAGATCAACCTGGGGGGCACGCGCGCCGTGTTCGACTACGCGCGCGCGTACGGCGCCGAGCACTGCATCTTCGTCGGGCGACACACGTTCTACGGCGCCGGCCCCGACTCGCCGCTCTTCCACAAGGAGGACGAGCCCCCGCTCGCGCTCAACGTGTTTCCGGAGCTGGCCGACCTGGTGGCCGCCGACCTGTACGCGGCGACGGCCCTGTGGCGCTTCCCGGAGCTGGCGACGAGCGTGCTGCGCCTGTCGTACACGCTGGGCCCGACCGGCCAGGGCACGCTCGCGAGCTTCCTCCGCGGCAAGCGCGTACCGATGGTCCTCGGGTTCGATCCGCTCTTCCAGTTCCTGCACGACGACGACGTCGTGGAGGCCATCGCGCTCGCCGTCGAGCGGCGCCCGCGCGGCGTGTTCAACGTCGCCGGCCCGCAGCCGTTGCCGCTGTCGCGCGTGATCGCCGAGGCGGGGCGCACGCCCGTGCCGCTGCCCGAAGCGGTGATGCGGAGCCTCATCGGGCGCTTCGGGCTGCCTCGCCTGCCCCCGGGGGCGCTCTCGCACATCAAGTACCCCGTCGTCGTCGACGCCGCGGCGTTCCGCGCGGCGACGGCGTTCGCGCACCGGCACGACGAGCTGGACGCGATTCACGCGTTCCGCGCCGCGTTCCCGCGGCCCCGCTGAGCCGCCGGAGCGGCCGGCGCGCTCAGAGGCCCATGAGCTTCGCGACGTAGTAGCGCATCGTCTCGGTCGTCCCGCCGCCGATGCGGAAGAGCCGCTGGTCCCGCCACGCGCGGGCCACGTGGTACTCCTCGATGTACCCCCAGCCGCCGTGGAACTGCAGGCACTGGTCGGCGAGCTCGGTCATCACGTCGCCGACGAAGATCTTGGCGAGGCTGATGAGCTTCACGGTCTCGAGCTGCACCGGCGCCCTGGCGACGTACTTGTCCTGGTTGTAGGCCTCGGCGCCCTTGTACGCGAGGGCGCGCGCCGCCTCCAGCTTCGCCGTCAGGTCGACAAACTTGTGCTGCCAGTACTCACGCTTGATGATCGGCTTGCCGAACGCCTTGCGATCACGGCCGTACGCGATGGCCTCCTGCAGCATGTAGTCGCCGCCCGCCGTCGCGCTCGTGCACGCGATGATGCGCTCGCTCTGGAAGTTCTGCATGAGGTACATGAACCCCATGTTCTCCTCGCCCAAACGGTAGCGGGCGGGGATGCGCAGATCCTCGAAGTGAAGCTCGGCGGTGTCGCTCGAGTGGTTGCCGATCTTCTTGAGCTTCTTGGCGACGTGGAAGCCCGGGGTCTTCGTCGGGACGAGGAAGAAGCTGCACCCGTGCGCGCCCTGGGCGGGATCGGTCTTGGCGAGGAGCGTGACGAAGTCGGCGCGCGTCCCGTTCGTGATGAACGTCTTGGCGCCGTTGATGACGTAGTCGCCACCGTCCTTGCGGGCCGTGGTCTCGATCCCGGCGACGTCGCTGCCCGCGTTGGGCTCGCTCACCCCCAGCGCGGCGATCTTCTCGCCGCGGATGGCGGGCGTCAGGAACTCCTCCTTCTGCTCCTTGGTGCCGAGATCGTGGATGACGGGCGTCGCCATGTCGGCCTGCACGAGCAGGCCCATCGTCACGCCGGCCATCAGACAGCGCGGCAGCTCCTCGCTCTTGGCGACGCTGAACCAGTAGTCGCCGCCCGCACCTCCGACGTCCTCGGGGTAGTGCGCGCCGAGGATGCCGAGCTCCCCTGCTCGCTTGAAGACCCAGTTGGGGAACAGCTCGTCGCGCTCCCACTCCTCGACGTGAGGAGCGAGCTCGCGCACGCAGAACGAGCGCACGGTCTGACGGAACTGCTGGTGCTCTTCGGTGAACGGGCTGGACATGGCTTGGCCTCCGGCGGGCGATATTTCGTACACGAAACATCGTGCCGCGCAAGCCACGCGTCACCCTTCGCGGCTCGACCTCGGGCGTGCTCACCGGGTCGACGAAGGTGCTGAGGCGTCCAGACGATCCGCCGAAGCGGGAGAGCCGGCCGTCGTCGCGTGCCCGGCTCCCCCCTTCGGCCCCCACGGCGCGCGAGGCGCGCCGGCAGGCAAGATCACGGTCGCGTTGCGTGAGGAACAGGGCCCACGCGCGGATCGCACGGGGGCCACTGCACGGTAAAACGACGACGACGGCCACCTCGAACCCGCTCGACGTAGCGAACGAGGCGAGCTGGGCGCTCGCTCCTTCCTCGACAACGACGACACCACGCTCGGCGACTTCTTCGAGCCTGTCTGCCAGGAGGCAAACGTCCCCCCGTCACGCCTGCGCCTCCCAGCGTTGCTGGGACCCGCGGTCGCGTTGGGAATGAAGCTCTGGTTGAACGTGCCCCGCACCGGCGATCGGCGAAATACGCCCGATCTTCGACACTTGGCGAAACACGTTCATCTCGAACGCGAAGGCCAAGCATGCGCTCGGCCCCCGATCGAGGCCGCTCTTGTGGGGCGTGCTTCGCGCGACGCCCCAGGCGCCGCGCGAAAGGCATGGCGAGAAGGCGTTACTTCTTCTTCGCCTTCTTCGCGCCCTTCTTAGCACCCTTCTTCGCGCCCTTCTTGGCACCCTTCTTCGCAGCCATGGTCTTTCTACCTTTCTCCGCTTTCGCGGATCCTTTTTGCTTCCGATTGGCTTTTGCTGCTGCCGACTTGGCCTTCTTCGCGGGGCGCGAACTCTTGGAGCGCGCGACGACCGCAGCCTTCGCCGGCCCGCCCACCCCGTTGCCAACGGGGCGAGGGACTGCTTCTCGTTGACCCGCCCGCTTCGAGAGGACGCGCTCGATGAGCTCGTCCAGCTGCTCGAAGTCGAAGGGCTTGTCGATGTACTCGTCGGCCCCGAACAGGGGGCTGGTGGCTTCGTTGAGGGACTCGCCGATGCCCGTGAGCATCAGGACACCCGTGTGAGCGAGCGACGCGTCCTGCCGGATCTTACGGCACACCTCCCAGCCGCTCATGCCGGGCATCATCACGTCGAGGACGACGAGGTCGGGCAGCCGCTCGCGGGCGAGCCTCCACGCCTCGTCTCCATCGGACGCTTCGATGACCTCGAGCCTCGGCTGAGCGATTGACCGCAGGTGGCGAGTGACGAGCTCCAACATCGTCGGCTCGTCATCGGCGACCAGCACCACGGCAGGCGCTGCGTGCGCGTTCACGTTTGCGATGATCGAAGAACTTATGTGCCCAGGTCAAGTTCTCTCTGCATCGTGACCCTCAATGGAGTGGTCGATGGACCCACACCATCGAGGTCGAGGCGCGAGGATCACTCGTCGACGAATTGCGTGGGCACGCGCGACGTCGACGCGACGAGCTCCTTCGACGCGGTGACGAACTTCACCATCGTCGGCATGTGCCCCTTCGTGAGCTTCAGCCGGTTCTGCATCATGCCCTTGGTCGGATCGAGCAGCCCGCGGATGACTTCCTTCCACCGCGCGTAGCTCGCGACGATGACGAAGGACGCGTTCTCCGCCTCCGCACGGGAGACGAGGCGGCAGTCCCGGCACGTGCCCTGGTGGAGATCGAGCCACATCGCCGTATCCTCGGCGATCCCGATGGCCGGCTCCGCGGTCACGACCATCGATACGGGCCCGTGCGTCCAGTCCGTGCCGGCCGCCTGGTAGGCCGGGTTCGCGTTGATCGCGTCCTTGTACGCAGCGCACCACTCGGCGGACGGGAAGCGGATGTTGGATGGAGCCATGGCTGCGGACGCTAGCCTATACTCCCCGCCAATGTCGACGCGTCCGGCCGCCCGGCCCCGGGTCCACGCGAGAGGGGACAAGCGCCTCGACGCGGTACTCGACTTCGTCGCGTTCACGGCGCGCCCGATGCCACTCTCGACGCTTCTCGACGAGGCCCCCCGGCGCATCGCCGAGATGCTCGAGGCCGACGTTTGCTCGCTGTACCTGCTCGAGGGGGACCAGAGCGAGCTCGTGATGCGCGGCAACGTCGGCTTCTCGAACGCGGCGCTCGGGCAGGTGCGCCTGCGCGTCGGCGAGGGCATCACGGGCGAGGCGGTCGAGTACATGCGCCCCATCTCGACCGAGACCGCCGAGCAGCACGCCGCCTACAAACATTTCGCGGAGCTGGGCGAGGAGCGCTTCCCCATCTTTCTGGCCGTGCCTATCCGCGGCCGGAGCGGCCCCCTCGGTGCGCTCGTCGCGCAGCGACGCGCGCGCCCGTTCGAGGACCGCGATGTCGAGCTGCTCAGCGTGGTGGGGGGGCTCATCGCCGCGGGCGTTCGTCACGCGGAGCTCGTGGACGAGGCGCGCGAGCGAAGCGCCCGACGCGCGGGGGGTGGCACGAGGAAGGTCACGCTCACCGGGCGGGCGGTCATCGTGGGTCGAGCACTCGGCGCGGTGGCGGCGCTCCGCCGTCCGCCCACGCGCCCGGGGGGACACGCGGCGTCCCGCACCGCGCGGATCGACGCCGCGGCCGACGTCCAGAAGCTCAGGAGCGCCTTCGAGATGGCCGACAAGGCCATCCGTGGCCTCATCGCGCGTGCTCGCGCGATCGGCCTCGACGGGGAGGCCACCTTCCTCCACACATACTCGGTCATCCTCGAGGACGCGCGCTTCCGCCACCGGGCGACGGAGCTGGCCGAGAGCGGGGTCGGACCGGCCCAGGCGCTCTCGCGCGTCGCCCGCGACGTCACCCGGACGGCCGTCGCCTTCAGTCGCGACGCGTACCTCGAGGAGCGCGCCCGCGACATCGAGGATCTCTGCGACGCGCTGGCCATGCTGGCCGAGGGCGACAAGCGGTCAGCGCTGCCCAGCAAGGCGCTTCTGGTCGGGGACACCCTCACGGTCTTCGACCTGCTCGTGAGCGCCCGCTCCCGGCCGGCGGGCGTTGCCCTGTCCGAGCGCTCGGGAGGACCGCGCCTGCGCGTGCTGCTCAAGCTCCTGGACGTGCCCGCCGTGGTCGAGGTGCACGGCCTCTTCCGCTGGGCGTCCGAGGGCGACATCGCGCTGCTCGACGGCGACCACGGGCTGCTGGTCATCAACCCGAGCAAGGCGGAGATGGCCGGCCTGCGCGAGTACCGTCGCTCTGGAAGGACCGAGTAGACCCAAGCGCCCGCGGCGGGGTCGTGTCACCATCAGGTGCTGAGCCCCGTGACCGCCCATTCTCCGGCGCCGCAGCCTCCCGAAGCCACTCCGCCCGCCGTCGACGACGACGGCGACCGGATCAGCATCACCGACGTGAACGGGACGGTCGCCCGGTTCGAGATGACCTACGAGCCGCCGACGGCGGGCGAGAAGGTGAAGTTCGGCCCTCCCCTGCGGATGCGCATCCCCTCGGCGCTCTACCTGCTCGCCGCGGTGGCCTTCGGGGTCGTGACGGCGATCGCGTACCACGCCCCGACGAGCTCCAAGCTGTTCGTCTGGGCGGTCGAGGGCGACCGTATCCGGCCGCTCTCCGTCAGCGTGATCGCGGTCGTGCTGCTCGTCAGCGCGACGGCTACGGTCATCCGGACCCACATGCGCGGGGTCCTCGTCGCCGACGACTGGGTCGAGGCACGAGACCTCCTTCCCCTGGGGATCCCCCGGGCGAAGCGCTGGGGCTGGCCGCAGGTGACGCGCGTCATCCTGGACGGCTCGCGCGTGGGATTCGAGCTCTACGACGGGACCTTCGAGCGGCTACCCGAGGTGGCCGACGGACGCGGGCTCGCGCAGCTCATCGTGCACCACGCCGGTCGGCTGCGGATCGACGTCACGTCCCTCGAGCGCGCCACTCGGCGGTGACGGCCTCGCGCAGCGCCGGGTCGCGCAGGAAGTCGACCGCCGTGCGCGCGAGCGCCTGCGCCGCCACGAGGGCCGTGTGCTCCGCGGTCTCGCCGCCGGCCGCGTCGGCGAAGCGCCGCTCGTGGCACTGGGCCGCCCCTGCGTCGACGATCGCCAGCCACGGGTGGATGGCGGGGACGACGTGCGAGACGTCGCCCATGTCGGTGCTGCCGGCGCCCACACTCTCGTCGTGCTCGCGCGGCGAGCGGCCCAGACCCAGCGCGTGGCTCCCGAAGCGCCGGGCCAGGGCCATGTTCGTGACCAAATCCCGGTAGCCCTGGCGAGCGCTGACCCGCACCTCGACGCCGCTCGCCATCGCCGCGGCGCGAGCGCACCGCTCCACGATGCCGCGGACGCGTTCGAGCTCCGCGCCGTCGCGAGCGCGCACGCTGATCTCGCACGCCGCGCGCTCGGGGATGATGTTGACGGCCTGTCCGCCGTCGGTCACGAAACCGTGGACGCGGACGCCATCGCGGAAGTGTACACGCTGACCGTCGATGAGCCGGAAGGTGTCCATGCAGGCCGTGAGCGCGCTCGAGCCGGTGTGTGGGGCGATGGCGGCGTGCGCGGGCGTCCCGTGAAACTCGAAGGTGAGCCACACCGAGGCGAGCGTCCGGTGGGCGAGCACGTCGCGGTCGAACGGGTGGAACATGAGCGCAGCGTCGATCCCATCGAAGACACCGGCCTCGATCATTCGGATCTTGCCCCCACCGCCCTCCTCTGCCGGCGTCCCCAGGAAGACGACCTCGCCCCCCGCCGCGCCGACGACGTGCGCGGCGGCGACGAACGCCCCCACGGCGGCGGTCGCGATGAGGTTGTGGCCGCACGCGTGCCCCAGGCCGGGCAACGCGTCGTATTCGGCGAGGATGGCGATCCGGGGCGAACCGCTGCCCGCCCGGGCGCGCAGGGCGGTGGGCATCCCCGCGACGCCCCGCTCGACCGTGTGACCTCGGGCACCGAGGAACTCGGCGATCCAGGCGCTGGCCTGGTGCTCCTCGAAGCGGAGCTCGGGGTGACCGTGGATGCGACGCGAGAGCGAGCGGAGGTCGGCCGCGTTGGACTCGACGTTCCGGTCGATCGCGCCGGCGATCTCGTGGGCGAGCGACATGCGGGCGATCCTCGCGCTAACCTCCGCTGCCGCGCCAATGAAATCCGTTCGAGTCCTCGCCCTCTGCTTGGGCCTTCTGGCGGCGTGCAGGGACGAGGCGCCCGCCCCGGCCAGCGCACCCCAGCCGAGCACGCTGCCGGGCGCCGCGCCGGCCGTGCCCGTCGCGAGCGACGCGACGCCGGCTTCCCCGCCGCCGTTCGTGCCCGAGAAGGTGAGCCAGGAGGGTCACGCGATGGGCACTCACCTGGCCTTCGCCGCGTTCACGAGCCCCATGATGGGCGCCGCAAAGGTGCGCGCGGCCTTCAACGCAGCAACGGCCGAGATCGTCCGCATCGAGAAGGTGATGACGACGTGGGATCCGGCGAGCGAGGTTTCCCGCATCAACGCGGCGGCCGGCAAGGCCCCCGTGGCCGTCGGCGCCGAGACCCTCCACGTCATCGGCGAGGCGCAGCGCACGAGCGCGCTCAGCGGTGGCGCCTTCGACATCACCTTCGAGACGCTGCACGGGCTGTGGAAATTCGACCAGGACCTCGACCCCCACCCGCCGGCGGCCGCGGACATTCGCGCGCGCCTCAAGTACCTGGGCTACCGGCACGTGAAGGTGGACGAGGAGCGGAGCACCGTCTTTCTCGACGAGAGCCACGTCCGCATCTCGCTCGGGGGGATCGCGAAAGGGTACGCCGTGGATCGGGCGGCGAAGGTCCTCCTCGACGCGGGCGTGTCGTCCTTCTACGCGCAGGCCGGCGGGGATCTGTACACGCACGGGACGAAGCCCGACGGGGCGCCGTGGCTAGCCGGCGTGAGGGACCCGCGCGGCCCCGAGGGCGACTACTTCGCCGTCATGCCCGTGGACGACCACTCGTTCAGCACGGCGGGCGACTACGAGCGAGCCTACATCGTCGACGGCAAGCGGTACCACCACATCATCGACCCCCACACGGGATACCCGGCCACGGTGTCGCGCAGCGTGACCATCTGGGCCCCCACCGCGCTGCAAGCGGACGCCATCGACGACGCCGTCTTCATCCTGGGGCCGGAGAAGGGGCTCGCCCTCGTCGAGTCGCTCGACGGCGTGGGCGCCGTCATCGTCGACGCGCACAACCGCGTCTGGATCAGCAAGCGCCTCGAGGGCCGCGTCCGCATGGTCCACCCGCCGCGCGACGGGCTGTGACGCTCCGGAGCAGGCGCGCGGGTTGCCGGGGCAGCCCGTGCTCGGCAGCACGGGCCCACGTCGCTGGTACTAGCGGCGCGCGAGGGAGGCGGCGGCGCGCTCGAGATCCGCGGCGCAGCGGACCTCGGCGACCGACGTGCACCGCGGGGCGTACGCGGCCATGGCGCTGTCGCCGTGCGACCACTGCCCCCGGGGCTCCGGGCAGAGCCAGAGAAGCGCGCGCGCCCGGGTGCGGATGCGGTCGAGGACCTCGGCCGCCGGATCGAGGTAGTTGGTCCGTCCGTCGCCGAGGACCACCACGATCGTGCGCTTGTCGATGTCGCGGAGGGCGCGCGCCTCGAAGGCGCGGAGCGCCCGCCCGTAGTTCGAGTTGTCGCCCGCGCCCACGACGCCGCCCCCCCACGCGCGAGCGATGGCCACGCGCACCGGCTCGCGTGCGAAGAGCTGGGTCGTCTCGCCAAGGTCGCTGACGAAGACGAAGCTACGCGTGCGGTCGAAGAGCTCGTGCACCGCGTAGGCGAACTCGAGGAGGAACGCGGCGGCCGCACGCACCGAGTCGCTGACGTCGCACAGCAGGACCAGTCGCGGTCGGTCGCGGCGACGCGCCTTGCGTGCCAGCGCAAGCGGGACTCCGCTCGTGCGTAGCGCGCGGCGCAGCGTGCGGTGCGGGTCGATGCGCCCGCGCCGGGCGTGGCGCGCGCGCACCCGGGCGCCTCCTCGGAGGCGCTCGGCGAGTCGCCTCACGGCGCGGCGGACGTCCTCGATCTCGGCGTCGGAGAGAGCCGCGAAGGGCGTCGTGGCGAGCCGCCGGCCCTCGCGCTGCCGCTCGACCTCCTCGACGCGCTCGTCGAACGTCTGCCGCACGTACGCCCGGACGTCGTCCTGGGCTCGGTCCAGCTCCCGTCCGAGCGCCTCGGCCAGCCGGGCGCCGCGATCGCCGAGCGCGTCGAGGAGCCGGGCGTGGAGCGCCGCCAGGGCTCGGCGCGCACGATCGACGCCGACCTGACCGAGCAGCCTGTGCGTCAGGAAGCCCAGCTGAAGGCCAGCATGGGCGTCCAGCGTCCTCGCGAGCCCCGCGAGGGAGAGCGCCCGGTCGAGGTCTGCGCCGCGCTCGAGGAGCATACCGAGGGGGACGAGGCCGTCGGTCCCGACTCCGGCAAGGTCGGCCAGGAGCTCGCGGAGCGTCGCGAGGTCGGAGTCGCCGAAGCCCCCGGCCGCGAGCCGGTCCCAGAGCGTTCCCACCGCGTCCTGTCGCGCAGCGAAGAACGCGTCGAACGCGCGCACGAAGCGCGGACGGTCCGTGGCCCGGTCGAGCACGACGGCAGCGACGGCCTCGCGAACCCGCCAGGCCTCGTCGAGCCCCACGGCGCGCACGGCGCGCCCGACGTCGATCGCCTGTGCCGTCGAGATGGCGAACCCCGCTCGACGCAGGGCCCAGAGCAACTCGTCGACGATTCGAACGAGAGCGCGCGGATCGGGCATGGGGTGGGGAATCAGTTCGCGGGGGCCGGCTCCGCGAGGAGCGCCTGGATCATCGACTCGAGGCGGCCGTCATTCGCGGGGTCGTACCCCACGGCGACCTCGCGGACGACGCCCCGTTTGTCGATGAGGACGAGGGTCGGCAGGCTGACGACGCCGAAGGCGCGCGGCATGTGGGCGTCCGGATCGGCCACGACTCCGTAGTGAACCGGCATCTCCCGGACGAACGACGCGACAATCGGCGCGTCCTCCGAGGAGACGCCGACCACGCTCAGGCCGCTCCCCGCGTAACGGCGCTGCAGGTCGTCCAGGTGCGGCAGCGACACCCGGCACGGCGCGCACCACGTCGCCCAGAAGTCGAGGACGACGACCCGTCCGCGCAGGCCAACCAGCGAGGACGGGACCACGCCCGAGACGACGGCGAGGTCCGGACCCCAGGCGGGTGCCGCCGCGCCGATGAGGTCCATGCGCAGCATCTGGTCCTGTGCGGGAAACGACGCGAGCGTGGCGCGCACCGTCCGCGGACCGCCCGCGTGCTGGAAGGAGATCTCGACCATGTCGCCGACGGACCGCGTCGCCACCGCGTGCACGACGTCCGCTCCGCTTGCGACGGTCGCTCCTGCGACCGTGAGCAGCCGATCCCCCTCGCGGATGCCCGCAGTATACGCTGGCGAGCCTCGCACCACGTGCCCGACCCGAACGCCCGCCCCCGGCGACGGCGCGTCGAGGGCGACCCCGAGCCAGGGCCGGGCCGGGGACTGGGCGCGCGACGCGGCGGGGATCAGCGTGCAGAGCGAGGCGGCCAGCGCGGCCGTCGCGATCGCCGAGGGAAAGCGCATGCTCCACGATACCACGGGGCGGGAGCGCGCCCCCCCCCCGGGGCTCACCCTCGGGCTCACCTCACCCGGAGCACAAAAACGCCGTGGCGCGCACTCCGGTCTGGAGGTGCGCGCCACGTGAAAGGCCGGAGGGCCCAGCCAACGTTAGATTGCGTGGAGTCGAAGAGAAGCCAGGGCCAAGCAGGGAAGAACAAGCCAAGCCAGACGTTCCGATGAAGAGAAGACGTGAAGCCAGTGGAAGGGAACGAGGAAGCTAGAGTCGGCGCCGCAGCCCTACGGCGTTTCCCGACCGCCCCGAGCATGAGCACCGTGCGTGCCACGGTCCGCAGGAAGCTTGCACACACACGAAACTGCTACGCATTATCGCTGTCTGTGGCGTGCGTACGGTGGCGGGCGTCGGGAAGCACGCGGGGCATGCCTGTCGTGGGTCTCCGTGGGCCGTGAAATGTTTGCGTGGCCCAGCTGAAGCCCGGTCCCTGCGGACGTTCGTCAAGGAGCTGCAGGTCCTGCATTGACAGTTCGACGGTGGCGAGTAAGTTCGCGGGCCCCCGGTTGGGGAGTCTGCGCCCATAGCTCAGCTGGATAGAGCACTGGTCTACGGAACCAGGTGTCGGAAGTTCGAATCTTCCTGGGCGCGCAACGAAGGCAGTCTGGCGGGAGCATGGTCGACGATACCGCCTGGATGCGGTTGGCCCTCGAGGAGGCCGATCTGGCGTCGGCTGCGGGCGACGTTCCCGTGGGCTGCGTGATCGTCGACGCACACGGGCGCATGATCGGGCGCGGGCACAACGGGCGCGAGCAGCTCGCGGACCCGACGGCGCACGCCGAGCTCCTCGCGATCCGGGAGGCGGCGGCGCGTTCGCTCACCTGGCGGCTCGACGGAGCGACCGTCTACGTCACGCTGGAGCCGTGCCCGATGTGCGCGGGCGGTCTCGTCAACGCGCGGATCGGGCGGCTCGTCTTTGGGTGCAGCGATCCGAAGGCGGGCGCGGTCACGACGATGTTCGGGATCGGCGTCGATGCGCGACTCAACCACCGCTTCGAGGTCGTCCCCGAGGTCCTGCGGGACGAATGCGCCGAGCGCCTCCGGACCTTCTTCGCCGGACTGCGCGACCGGGGGCGCCGCTCAGGGTGAATCGTCGGTGGGCTCGTCGATCGGCGTCCCATCGACGTCGGGGCCGGGCACTAGGCGGACGTGGACCGGCGGACGGGGCAGCGGGCGGGGGCCGCCGTGCCAGAACGCGACGGGCTCGGCGAGCCCCTCCTCGAGTTCTGGTTGCGAGATGAGGTTGCGCTTCCGGGCGATCCTCATGAGGTTGTGCAGCGTGCGCATCCAGCCGTCGGGCGCGACCTCGGCATCACGCATCCCGCCGAGACGGAGCGGAGCCGGAAGCAGCGACGAGAGGAAGAGGCACTCGGCCAGGTTGAGCTCCGCGGGAGCGCGGCCGAAGTAGTACTCGCTGGCCGCCGTGACGCCGTACACGGAGGGCCCAAACTCGACGACGTTGAGGTAGAGTTCCATGAGCTCGTCCTTCGAGAACACCTGCTCCAGGTAGTCGGTGAGGACGACCTCCTGGAGCTTCCTCGAGAGCGTCTTCTCGCGGTCGAGGAACAGGTTCTTGGCGAGCTGCATGGTGATGGTGCTTGCGCCCCGCACGAAGCGACGGGCCTTGAGGTTGGCGATGAGCGACGCGCGGATGGCTTCGTGGTTGAAGCCGTGGTGCCGCGGGAAGGCGCCGTCCTCCGTGGTCAGCACGGCCACCTGGAGGTAGGGGCTGATCTGATCGATCGGCGTCCAGTCGGGGGTGCCGGGCCCGGTCGTCTGCTCGGTCTGGGACCCATCGGGGAGGTAGACCCGATGCGAGAACGCCTGGCGGAACCGCGCACGCGCGAGGTCCTCGGGCACCGCGGTAGCGCGACAGGCGTCCTGGATGTCGTAGCCAAGGTCGAGGGCGTCCAGCGAGCGGGTGTCGAAGGCGAACCTTGTGCGCGCCCCGAAGGTACCCGTCCAGCGCGTGCCTTGCAGGGCGGGTAGCAGCGCGGTGGGGACGCTTTCGAGAAGGGACTGACAGGGGGTCGACGGCAAGTCGAGGTGCAGCGACGCCGCGAGGTGGTCCGTCTGGCTCATCACGCCGCCGCCGATCACGTGAATCACACCCATGGTTGCGGCCACGTCGTCGAGACGAAGCGCTCCCTGGTCATCGACCGCGCCGCGGGCGCGGAGCTCCACGTCGATCCCGCGCACCGCCTCGCGCGCAAGGCGCCGCTGCTTGATCGCGAGCCCCCTCGCGGTCGCGTCCATGTCGAACGTGAGGGCAGAACCGTCGTCGGCGAGACGCACGGCGACCTTGCCCCCCACCGTGGCGTGCCGGACGTCCTGCAGACCCGCCGCGCCCTCCTGCAGCCCGAGCTGCGACAGCGCGACCGGCCCCCCTTCGAGCGTGACGGACGCATCGCCACCCTGTGCCGGCAGGAGCGCCCTGACCGACAGCGACGACGCGTCGCCGCGAGGATCGGCCGAGAAGCGCACCTCGACGACCTGCCCGACCCTCCTCAGGCGGAGCGGCCCCGGGCCGACCGTGAACGCGACGCGCCCCTGGTCGCCCGGAAGGCGCCACGTGAGGGCCTCGATGCCAACGGAAGCACTTTCGCCGATGTGCTCCGCCAGCTCGCGCCCGAGCGACGCCGCTCGCTCGTGAAGACGATGGGGGTCCGGCAGGAGAAACAGCTCGTGCGACGGGCCGCGCTCGGCATCCGCCGAAGGCTGGGCTGCAACGAGTGCCGAACCGCCGTTCGCGTCCTTCGCGTCCGCCCCGGCCCGGGCCGCCGACCACTCCACGCTGGTCTCCGCCACGCCAAGGGCGCGGATCTTGTGATCCGCCGAAAGCTCGCAGTCCAGGCCTCGCACCTCGAACGAAACGCCCCCCCGCTGCAGCGAGGCGCGATCCACGCGGATCCGGACCTCTGCGGGCCGCCGAACGATCGCCACACCCCGTGCGGCGACCTCCACCCCTGCCCCCGGATCCTTCCATCCGAAGTCGAGCCCGTCTCCCTCGACCTCCGTCCCTGGCGCGTCCGATTTTCCACCGGCGAAGCCCGTAACGCCCACGGCATGCCGGACCTCGTCGAGGGATCCAAGCGCGCGAACCCGTCCACCCTCCAGGTGGAGCCGCCGGGGCACGAGCGACCAGGACAAGCCCACCTCCACCACGGGAAAGTCAGCCACGAGCACGCCGGCCTCTCGCGACCGGACAACGACCCCGCCAAGGCGAACCCCCCCCCACGTCGGCCGCACCGAGGTGATGGCTACCTCGAGCTCGCGGCGGGACGCCGCAGCCGACGCGCGAGCGCGGGCGATCGGGCCGAGCGCTCCGAGGGCAGCGCCCCCTAGCACCGCGGCCCCGAGCGCCACGACTCCAAGCTTCTTCCGTTCGATCCGCACGCCGCGCAAAAGCCTAACGCGTAAACGCCCCGCAGAGCATCCCGGCTCGCATGCCGACGCTCGCGGCGCCAAAGGCCGACGCGGAGAGACAAAAGGCAAAAGGCCCGCGCCTTTCCAGGGCGGGCCTCTCGCGGGAAAAATCCCGGCAGCGTCCTACTCTCCCACACGGCTTCCCGTGCAGTACCATCGGCTCCGAGGAGCTTAACTTCCGAGTTCGGGATGGGATCGGGTGTGGCCTCCTCGAAATCACCACCGGAAAACTGTTGGATCGTACGTCCCACGAAGGACGAGATTCGCGATCCGAATCTCGCGCGCGACTTTCGAAGTTTGCCTTAGAGACATGACCAAGCCGCACGGCCGATTAGTACCGGTTAGCTCCGCAGATTGCTCCGCGTCCACACCCGGCCTATCAACCTCGTAGTCTACGAGGGGCCTTTAGGAGCCTTGCGGCTCGGGACACCTTGTCTTGAGGCCGGCTTCCCGCTTAGATGCTTTCAGCGGTTATCCGTTCCGTACATAGCTACCCGGCTATGCCACTGGCGTGACAACCGGATCACCAGAGGTACGTCCAACCAGGTCCTCTCGTACTATGGTCAGCTCCTCTCAAGTGTCCTACGCCCACGGCAGATAGGGACCAAACTGTCTCACGACGTTTTAAACCCAGCTCGCGTACCGCTTTAATCGGCGAACAGCCGAACCCTTGGGACCTGCTCCAGCCCCAGGATGCGATGGGCCGACATCGAGGTGCCAAACCGCGCCGCCGATGTGAACTCTCAGGCGCGATCAGCCTGTTATCCCCAGAGTACCTTTTATCCGATGAGCGATGGCCCTTCCATGCGGGACCACCGGATCACTAACGCCTGCTTTCGCACCTGCTCGACCTGTCGGTCTCGCAGTTAAGCTCCCTTGTGCGTTTGCACTCTACGCCTGGTTTCCAATCAGGCTGAGGGAACCTTCGCACGCCTCCGTTACCGTTTAGGAGGCGACCGCCCCAGTCAAACTGCCCGCCAGGCAGTGTCCCACGCCCGGGTCACGGGCGCTGGTTAGACTCCCAGATTATTCAGGGTGGTATTTCAACGTTGGCTCGACCGAACCCAGAAGCCCGGCTTCGAAGCCTCCCACCTATCCTACGCAGAACAACCCGAAAGTCACTGCCAAGTTGCAGTAAAGGTTCATGGGGTCTTTCCGTCTTGCCGCGGGTAGAGGGTATCTTCACCCCCAATACAATTTCGCTGAGTCCCTGGCCGAGACAGCGGGGATGTTGTTATGCCATTCGTGCAGGTCGGAACTTACCCGACAAGGAATTTCGCTACCTTAGGACCGTTATAGTTACGGCCGCCGTTTACTGGGGCTTCGGTTCGGCGCTTCGCTTACGCTGACGCGTCCCCTTAACCTTCCAGCACCGGGCAGGCATCACACCCTATACGTCGTCTTACGACTTCGCAGAGTGCTGTGTTTTTAGTAAACAGTCACAACCCCCATTTCACTGCGACCTCCCTACGCTTTGCCGAGCAAAGTCGGCTGACGCGGGAAGGCACACCTTCTCCCGAAGTTACGGTGTCAGTTTGCCGAGTTCCTTAGCCAGGGTTCTCTCACGCGCCTTGGGATATTCACCCCGCCCACCTGAGTCGGTTTGCAGTACGGTTACCACAGTGGCTCTGTGCGCGGCTTTTCTCGTGAGCTTGGAATCATCGAGTTGCCCAGCCGAAGCTGGACCCCATCACCTCTCGACCTAGCGTCTCACCGTTTGTCCCTCTCGGGTCCTGGTGAGACAGTCTACAGGCTTGGACACCGATCCTTGCACGGTGCTCGACCTATCCTTCTCCGTCCCCGCTCACTTCAACGCCATCCATGGCAGGACAGGACTATTAGCCTGTTTTCCATCACCTACGCCTTTCGGCCTCGGCTTAGGTACCGCCTAACCCATGGGAGGATTATCCTTCCCCAGGAAACCTTGGGCTTACGGCGACCAGATTTCTCATCTGGTTTATCGCTACTCATGCCTGCATAAGCTCTTCTCAGGGCCGTGACCGGTCGTTACCGTCCGGCGTGTATCTCCCTGAGAATGCTCCGCTACCGCTATTTCTAGCCCGTAGCTTCGGTGCCAACCTTTAGCCCCGTTATATTTTCGGCGCGGGCTCGCTTGACCAGTGAGCTATTACGCTTTCTTTAAAGGATGGCTGCTTCTAAGCCAACCTCCTGGTTGTCACTGCGCTCCCACATCCTTTGACACTTAGGTTGGACTTTGGGACCTTAGCTGACGATCTGGGCTCTTTCCCTCTCGACAATGCAACTTATCTCGCACTGTCTGACTCCCGGATATTGCTCACCGGCATTCGGAGTTTGGTTGGGTTTGGTAATCTGGTAGGACCCCTAGCCCATCCAGTGCTCTACCTCCGGCGGCATTCGTCCGAGGTTATACCTCAATATATTTCGCGGAGAACCAGCTATCTCCCAGCTTGATTAGCCTTTCACTCCTATCCACAGCTCATCGCCCGCATTTTCAACTGCGGTGCGTTCGGTCCTCCAGGCGGTGTTACCCAACCCTTCAACCTGGCCATGGATAGATCGCTGAGGTTTCGGGTCTACGGCCGACGACTATGCGCCCTGTTAGGACTCGCTTTCGCTGCGGCTCCACCTTTCGGCTTAACCTTGCCACCAACCGTAACTCGCAGGCCCATTATGCAAAAGGTACGCGGTCGCGCCTTCCCTTGCGGGCATTGCGCTTCCACTGCTTGTAGACGTACGGTTTCAGGTACTATTTCACTCCCCTAACCGGGGTTCTTTTCACCTTTCCCTCGCGGTACTTGTTCACTATCGGTCAGTAAGTAGTATTTAGCCTTGCGGGA
>JAJYCT010000360.1 GCA_021778125.1 Myxococcales bacterium | reverse complement strand
CGCGAAGACGCGGCGGAACGCGGCGATGGCGCTCGGCCGCGCGCGCGGGCCCGACGTCGAGGCGGCCCTGCTCGCCGCGTGGGAGCGCGACCCGCGACCCGAGATGCGCCGCACGATCGCGGCGTCGCTCGGCAAGGTCGGCTCCGAGGCGTCGGCGGCGCTGCTCCGGGAGGCCGCGCGCGCCGGGGACGCGGAGCTCGCGCGAATCGCGGGCAAGTCGACGCTCATGGTGACGCGCACGGCCTCGCGAGAGGACCGGGGTCACGTCGACGACTCGTGCTCGCCGCCCCGTCCCGTGGACGTGCTGGTGCTCGCGCGCCGCGGGCTCGAGGAGCTGCTGGCCGAGGAGCTGGCGTCGGTCGTGCGCGGCGTGCGCGTCGTCGGGCCGGGCCGGGTTCGCGCGGAGCTCGGCGGGCCTCCGCGCGCCCTCTTCGCGGCGCGCACGATGCTGTCGTTCGCGTTCCCGCTGGCGACCGAGTGGACGCGCGACGGCGAGACGCTCGACGAGGTCGTCGCGCGCGCGGTGACGAGCGACGCGGCGCGCACCGTCTTCTCGACGTGGACGGTGGGGCCCGTGCGCTACCGCATCGCCTGGGACGACGGTGGCCACCGGCGCGCGGTCACGTGGAACGCCGCGCAAGCCGTGGCGCGCCGCGCGCCCGAGCTCATCAACGACCCCACCGCGTCGCTCTGGGAGGTCGTCGTTGCCACGAACCGGCGCTTCGTCGACGTCGCCCTCGCGCCCCGCGGGCTCTCCGATCCGCGCTTTCCGTGGCGCAAGGGCGACGTCCCGGCCGCGTCGCACCCGACGGTCGCGGCCGCGCTCGCGCGCCTGGCTGGGGTGCGCGACGATGACGTCGTGTGGGACCCGTTCGTCGGCTCGGGCTCCGAACTCATCGAGCGGGCCCGCCTCGGCCCGGTGCGGGCGCTGCACGGCAGCGATCGCGACGCGCGCGCGCTGCGCGTGGCCGCGCAGAACCTGGCCGCCGCGAGCCTTCGCGCGACGCTCGTCGAGGGCGACGCGCTCACCCTCGCCCCGCGCGGGGTCACGCTCATCCTGACCAACCCGCCCATGGGTCGCCGGGCGTCGCGCGAGACCGGCCTGGCGCCGATGCTCGACCGCTTCGTGGCCCATGCCGCGACCGTCCTCTCCCCCGGCGGCCGGATGGTGTGGATCGCGCCGTGGCCGAAGCGCTCGCGCGAGGCGGCGGCCCGGGCCGGCCTCTCGGTCGAGTGGGCCCGCACGCTCGACATGGGCGGCTTCGACGCGGAGATCCAGCGGCTCGCGCGCCCGCGCTGATCCCCCGGCCCGCGCGCGGCCCCCTGTACCGCGGGCGAGTCCCCGTGGGAGACTGCGTGCATGGCGGTGTGCTCGAGGTGCGGCGGCGCCCTCGCGGGGACTGCGCGGTTCTGCCCGGCCTGCGGGAGCCCGGTCGCGCCCGCGCCGCGCAGAAACAGCCCCCCGCCCGACCCGCTGGCCCGGACCGTCCCGGGCGATCCGACCGCCGCCGCGCCGACGCAGCCCGGCGCCGTCTCGCCGATGGCGTCGAGCGTGATGAGCGCCCCGGTCCCGGCCCTGCCGCCGCCGGGCACGGTGGTCCTCGTCCACTGGGCCGACGGCAAGCGCTACCCCGGCACGGTCCTGCAGGGCGCAGGGAACGCCGTGCTCGTCGCGTTTCCCAGCGGGCAGCAGCAGTGGGTCGACGCGCGCTACGTCTCGACGGGGACCTGACGTCCGGGCACCCTCCGCACATGGATCCCAGCGCGCTCAGCTCGCAGGCGGGCTGGACGCCGACGCGCGGTGCTTCGCGAGGAAGTCGATGAGATCGATCTTCGTCACGATGCCCACGATCTCGCCGCCGTCCTCGACGATGGCGACCTTCGCGTCGGCGAGCACGCCCTGGAGCAGCTCGATCTTCGTGTTGGGCGTCACCGTCGCGTAGTCGTCCTCGACGACCTCGGCGATGGGCGACTCGAGCGTCTTGCCGCCCGACACCAGCGCCCGCAGCAGGTCCACCTCGGCGACGATGCCGCGCATCTTGCCGTGGTCGACGACCGGGAGCTGGCTGATGTTGAGCGTCTTCATCTGGTCGATGACCTCGCGCAGCCGCGCGTCGGGCCGCGCGCTGACGATCGCGCGCTTGCCCTGCACGATGTCGCGCACCGTGCCGATGCCGGGCGAGTCCTCGAGGAAGCCGTTCTCGCGCATCCAGTCGTCGTTGAAGATCTTCGACAGGTACTTGTGCCCGCCGTCGGCGAGGAACACGAGGATGCGCGCCGGACGGCCAGCGACGTTCGCCTCGCCGCGCTCGAGCATCTGCTGCGCGTACTTCACGGCGCCGGCGACGGCCGCACCGCCCGAGCCGCCGACGAAGAGCCCCTCGAGGCGCGTGAGGTCGCGCGTCATGAGGAAGCACTCCCTGTCGTCCACGCGCACGATGTCGTCGAGGATCTTCAGGTTCATCGACGTGGGGAAGAAGTCCTCGCCGATCCCCTCGACCTTGTACGAGAAGGGCTTGGTGATGCGGCCCTGCTTGACGAAGTCGTAGTAGAGCGAGCCCACCGGATCGACGCCGACGATCTTCACGTTCGGCATCTTCTCGCGCAGGTACTTGCCCGTGCCGCTGAGCGTCCCGCCGGTGCCCATCCCCGCGCAGAATACCTCGAACTCGCCGCCCGTCTGTTGCCAGATCTCCGGGCCGCTCGAGAGGTAGTGCGCCTCGGGGTTGGCGGGGTTGTGGTACTGGTTCGCGTAGAAGACGTTCTCGGTCTCGCGCGCGATGCGCAGCGCGGTCTGGTAGTAGCTGCGCGGGTCGTCGGCCTCGACCGCGGTGGGGCACACGACGACGCGCGCGCCGAAGGCCCGGAGGTGCGCGATCTTCTCCTGGCTCATCTTGTCGGGCATCACGAAGACGCACTTGTACCCGCGCAGCGCCGCGAGCAGCGCCAGCGACGCGCCCGTGTTGCCGCTGGTCGCCTCGACGATCGTCCCGCCGGGCTTGAGGCCGTCCTCCTCGGCGCGCCGCAGCAGGTTCGAGGCGAGGCGGTCCTTGTGGCTGCCCCCCGGGTTCAGGAACTCGCACTTGACGTAGATCTCGACCGGCACGCCGCCCGTCACCTTGTGCAGGAGCACGATGGGGGTGTTGCCGACCGCGTGGCTGATGTCCTGGAGAGCGCCCTTCATCATCGCGGGGGAGGAGATACGGGGCGGGGGCGCCGCTGGCAAGGCCGCCCTGCAGGGTGCCCGCACCTCGTCCGGGTGCGTCAGACACGCGTGGGGCGTGCGGCGATCGACGCGAGCATCCGGCCGCTGTCGGCCCCGTCGCGCCGGAACGAGTGGAAGCGCGCCTCATGCTTGGTGCACCCCAGGACGTCGTCGACCTCGTCGACCCCCAGGGCCGCGAGGTGCGCGCGGACCGCGGCGCGCAGGTCGACGAACGCCTTGTCGCCCGCATCGCGCGCGACGAACCCGACGCGCGCCCCCACGTCGCGCCCCACCTCGAAGCAACACGGGCCGATGCACGGGCCGATCGCCGCGACGCGGTCGGCGCCGCCCAGAAGCTCGACGCCCGCCCGCACCACGCCCGCGACCACCCCGCGCCAGCCGGCGTGGATCGCCACGACGTCGCCCGTCGCCCGGCTCGCCACCAGCACCGGCACGCAGTCGGCCACGCGCACCCCCACGCACGCTTCGCCCTGCCCGGCGCGCGCCACGAGCGCGTCGGCCTCCTGCCCCGCGGCCTCGACCGCGAGCACCGCGCGCGCCCCATGGACCTGGCGGGCCTGCACGATGCGCGGGGCCCCCAGCGCCTGTAGCAGCGCGTCCTCGGGCGTGTCACGCGTCGGAAACCCGTGGCGAAACCCTGCCGAGTCGAGCAGCGCGGAGTGGAGGACTGGCACGGCGACGGATGATGCCGCGAGCCGACTCGTGATACCACTTCTCAGGCGATGCGGCCGCAGGACCCGTTCATCGGACGCGACATCCTGAACGGTAGCTTCCAGATCCTGCAGAAGATCGGCTCCGGGGGGATGGGCGCCGTCTACAAGGCGCTGCAGCCCGAGATGAACCGGATGGTGGGGGTGAAGATCCTCCACCCGAAGCTCGCCAACCGCAAAGACCTGGTGTCGCGCTTCCGGCGCGAGGCGCGGGCGATGAGCCAGCTCACGCACCCGAACACCGTCAAGGTGTTCATGTTCGGCGAGCTCGACGACGGGTCGCTCTACATCATCATGGAGTTCCTCGAGGGCAAGAACCTCAACCAGACGGTTCGAGCCGAGGGCCCCTTCCCCGTCGAGCGCGCCCTGCCCATCCTCATCGCGTCGTGCGGCGCCCTCGACGAGGCGCACAAGGCGGGGATCATCCACCGCGACCTCAAGCCCGAGAACATCTTCCTCGTCCAGTCGGGCGGCCTGAAGGACTACCCCAAGCTGCTCGACTTCGGCCTCGCGAAGGTGGGCGAGCGGCAGATGCGCCCCGGATCGGTGATCCTCACGCAGGAGGGGATGGTCTTCGGAACGCCCGAGTTCATGAGCCCCGAGCAGGCGCAGGGCAAGACGCTCACGCCCGCGAGCGACGTCTACTCGCTCGCCGTCATCCTCTACGAGGTGCTCACGGGCAAGCTGCCCTTCGAGGCCAAGAGCGCGATGGACTACATCCAGCTCCACGTGACGGGGCGGCCCATCCCGCTGAGCGAACGCGTCCCGGGGCGCACGTTCCCGCGGCTGCTCGACCAGGTCATGGAGCGCGCGCTCGCCAAGAGCCCCGAGGATCGCTTCGCAGCCGCGGCCGACTTCGGCGAGGCGCTCAAGGCCGTGCTCCAGGGGGCGGTGCAGCTCCCCGCGAACCTCGCGCCCCCCCCGCACGCGGACCTGCCGACCTTGCCCGTGGGGCTCGCGGCTCCGACGGTGCAGGCCGCCGTCGGCGCGCCGCCCCTGATGGCGCCGGCCGCGCCGACGCCCTCCCCCCGGCCCGGCGCGGTCGCTCCGGGGCTCTCGTCACCCGACACGAGGCCGTTCACCCCCGCCCCGGCGCCGAGGGCGAACCTCAGGCTCCTCATCGGCGTCGCGGCGGGGTTCCTGCTGCTGGGCGTCGGCCTCGCGCTCGCGCTGTCCAAGCTCCTGGGGCGGTGAGCCGTGACCACGCTGTGCGGCTCGCTGTCGCTGCACCCCGTCTCGCTCGGGGCTGTGATGCACACGGCCGGGTACCGCGCGCTCGCGCTCGATTTCGCGTACGTGGCCTTCAAGGTCGAGCGCGCGGCGCTCCCGGGCGCGCTCGCGGGCATGCGCGCGCTGGGGATCCGCGGCTTCGGTGTCTCGTACCCGCACAAGCAGGCCGTAGTGCCGCTGCTCGACGCGATCGATCCCGTCGCGGTGCGCATCGGCGCCGTCAATACGATCGTCAACGACGCGGGCACGCTCACGGGCCACAACACCGACTGGATCGGCGCCGTACGCGCGATCGAGGAGGTGCGCCCGCTCGCCGGCGCGCGCGTGCTGCTGCTCGGAGCCGGTGGCGCCGCCCGCGCGATCGCGTTCGGCGTGCGCGAGCGCGGCGCGACGCTGTCGA
>JAJYCT010000037.1 GCA_021778125.1 Myxococcales bacterium | reverse complement strand
CCGCGCGGCGTGCTCCTCGCTCTCGAGCACGAGGATGCCGGCGCCCTCGCCGAGCAGCAGGCCCTGGCGGTTGATGTCGAAGGGCTGGCAGCGCTCCGGGGCCATCGCCGCGAGGCGCACGAAGCCGGCGAACTGCAGCTCCTGGATGACCTCCGCCGCTCCGGTGACGACCACGTCGGCCTTGCCCGCGCGGATGAGATCCGCCGCGAAGCCGATGGCGTAGTTGCCGGCGGCGCAGGCAGCCGGCAAGGTCAGCACCATGCCGCGCGCCCCGACGGCGCGGGCGACGTGGATGGGCAGCAGCGTCGAGCCGTACTTGGGGATCTGCGCGAAGCGCACGGCCTTCTCGCCGTCGACGATCCAGTCGCGCTGCAGGTCCGCGAGGACCTGCGCCTCGCCCATCGTCGTCCCCAGCACGACGGCAGCGCGCGGCCCGCCGAGCTGGCCGGCCGCCAGCCCCGCATCCTCGAGCGCCATGCGCGCCGCCGCGACCGCCATCATCGAGCAGCGGCCCATGCGCCGCTGCTCCTGGACGCTCAGATGATCGGCCGGCTCGAAGCCCTTGACCTCCCCGGCGACGCGCCGGCCGAGGCCCGCAGTGTCGAAGGAGGTCACCGGCGCGATCCCGCTCCGTCCCTCGGTCAGGGAGCGGTAGTACGCATCCTTGCCGAGCCCGATGGAGCTGACCACGCCCACACCGGTCACGAGCACGCGGGGAGCCACGGGGTCACGCTTCTAGCGGGCGCTGGACGGGCGAGCAACGCCGGCGCGGCGCGAATCGACGTTCGCGAGCGCACGAACGTACGCACGCGCGGCGCTCGCGTTTCCGTTGCACCGCCCCTCGTGAGCCGTTAGAGCGTGGCGCGCAGCGCGCATGGCACACCCTCGGTTCGTGGCCCCGACCCTCGTCGACGCCGTCCGCGGCCTCGGGGACGACCGCTCGCGCGGCTTCGTCTTCGTCCGCGCCGACGGCAGCGAGCGCCTCGTCTCGTTCCACGACATCGCCGCGGAGGCCGAGCGCCGCGCCGGTCACCTGGCGGCGCGCGGGCTGCGCAAGGGCGACCGGCTCGCGATGGTGATTCCCGAGGGCGAGGAGTTCGTCCTGTCGTTCCTCGGCGCGCTCTTCGCCGGCGTCGTCCCGGTGCCGATCTTCCCGCAGCTCAGCTTCAAGAATGTCGAGGGCTACCACGACACCGTGGCCCACATCGTGCGTGCCTCTGGCGCGACCATGCTGCTGACGAGCGCGAGCACGCGGCCGTACGTCGAGCCGGTCCTGCGGCGCGAGGACACGCTGCGCGCCCTCGCGACCGTCGACGAGCTCTCGGGCGCCTCGCGCCCGGCCGACGTGCGCGTCACGCCCGACGACCTCGCGTTCCTCCAGTTCACGAGCGGGAGCACCTCGCGCCCCAAGGGCGTCGTCGTGTCGCACCGCAACCTGGCCGCGAACGCCGAGGCCTTCATGATCCACGGCCTGGACCGCGATCCGGCCGTCGACAAGGGCGTGAGCTGGCTGCCGCTCTTCCACGACATGGGGCTCATCGGCTTCGTCGTGGGGCCGCTGTTCACGAACGTGCCGTGCGTGTTCCTACCGACGGCGAGCTTCGTGCGCGCTCCGCGCCTCTGGCTCGACAAGATCCACGAGCACCGCGGGACGATCACGTACGCGCCCAACTTCGCGTACGCGCTGGTCGCCAAGCGCCTCAAGGATCGCGACGTCGAGGGGCTGGACCTCTCGTGCCTGCGCGTCGCGGGCTGCGGCGCGGAGCCCATCCAGGCCCGCGCGCTGCGCGACTTCGCCGAGCGCCTCGCCCCGGCGCGCTTCGACGCGCGCGCGTTCCTGCCGTCGTACGGCATGGCCGAGGCGACGCTCGCGATCACGTTCGTTCCCCTGCGCGACGGGCTCAAGACCGACGTGAACGAGGCGGGCAGCGAGCTGGTCGACTGCGGGCGCCCGTTCCCGGAGCACGAGCTGGCGATCATCGACGAGGCGGGCCACCGCCTCGGCGAGCGGCAGGTAGGCCAGATCGTCGCGCGCGGGCCGAGCGTGACGGCGGGCTACTTTCAGGAGCCCGAGCTCACGGCGCAGACCTACAGGCGCCTGGGGGGGCAGACCGACGGCGACCCGTGGCTGCACACGGGCGACCTCGGGTACCTGGCCGGCGGGCGCCTGTTCGTCTGCGGCCGGGTGAAGGACATCGTCATCGTCCGCGGACGCAACTACTACCCGAGCGACATCGAGTGGGCCGTGAGCGAGCTGCCCGGCGTACGACGCGGCAACGTCGTCGCGTTCGGCGTCCCGGTCGAGGGCGAGGAGCAGCTCGTCGTCTGCTGCGAGGGAACGTCGGCGGACGCCACGGCGATCCGCGAGGCGACCGCGGCGTGCGTCGCGTCGCGGTTCGGGCTCTCGGTGCACGAGGTCGCGGTCGTGGGGCTCGCCTCGCTGCCCCGCACGTCGAGCGGCAAGCCGCAGCGCCGCAAGACGCGCGAGCTGTACCTGGCGAGGGCCCTGTCGCGCGTGCGCGACGGCGACGCGAAGAAGGCGGGCGACATCGAAGGCGGCGCCCCCACCGAAGGACCCGCCGCGTAGCGGTCTACGCAACACGATTTCTGGACACGAAGCGAGAGAGAAGAGGTTCAATGACCGCCCAAGCGACGATGACGGCAGAAAACGGCGCCCGCGCGACGCGCTCCGACCTCTTGACGATGTTCCGCAAGACCGCGTCGGAGGTCGTCGAGAAGGACTTCCATCATGTCGAGGAGTCGACGGTCATCAGCGAGCTTGCGATCGATTCGCTCGGCATGCTCGAGATCATCGGTTCGCTCGAGCGTCAGCTCCGCATCCAGATCCCCGACGAGAGCCTGACCGGCCTGACCACCATCCGCGACCTGCTCGACGTCGTCGAGCAGAGGCAGGACTGAAGGAGATGCGTATGGACCACCCCAACCTCAAAGAAGACCTCCGCGCCCTGGTGGCCGAGGTGGCCGAGAAGGACGAGATCCCCGACGGGGCGACCTTCCAGGATCTCGGCATCGACTCGATGATGGGCGTCGAGATCGTCGCTGCGGTGGAGCGCCAGTACCACATCAAGATCGAGGACGACGAGATCGCGAGCTTCAAGGATCTCGACGGCGCCTACGCGCTCGTGGTGAAGAAGCTCGAGGCGAAGGGGTCGACCGCGGCGGCGGAGTAGCCCCCGGGGGCGGACGTCCCTCGGGGGTCCTCGTCGTCCCCGCGGGAGGGGTTTTTGCTATAGCCCCGGGGCATGCCCGAGCCCCTGTTCGCGAAGGTCTCGTCCGAGCTCGACTTCCCGCGCGAGGAGCGCGAGACGCTGCGCTTCTGGAAGGAGCGCCGCATCTTCGAGAAGACGCTCACGAAGCCCGCTCCGCGCGGCAACTTCGTCTTCTACGAGGGCCCGCCGACCGCCAACGGGCTGCCTCACAACGGGCACGTGCTCACGCGCGTCATCAAGGACGTCTTCCCCCGGTACAAGACGATGCGCGGCTACTGCGTGCCGCGCAAGGCCGGCTGGGACACGCACGGGCTGCCGGTCGAGGTCGAGGTCGAGAAGGAGCTGCGTATCCACGGTAAGGCCGCGATCGAGCAGTTCGGCGTCGAGCCCTTCGTCAAGCGCTGCATCGAGTCGGTCTTCCGGTACACGCGCGAGTGGGAGGAGCTGACCGAGCGCGTCGCGTTCTGGGTCGACCTCGGCGACGCGTACGTCACCTATCACCGCTCGTACGTCGAGAGCGTCTGGTGGGCGCTCAGTGAGCTCTGGAACAAGGGCCTGCTCTACCAGGGCCACAAGGTCGTCTGGTGGTGGGCGCAGGGCGGCACGGCGCTGTCGTCGGGCGAGGTCGGGCAGGGGTACAAGACCGTCGACGATCCGAGCGTGTACGTCGCGTTCCCGGTCGAGGGCGAGGACAACCTGTCGCTCCTCGTGTGGACGACGACCCCGTGGACGCTGCCGTCGAACATGTACGCGGCCGTCCGGCCCGACTTCGACTACGTGGTCGCCGCCGCGAAGGACGGGCGGCGCTTCATCGTCGCCAAGGGGCTCCTCGAGGGCCTCTCGAAGAAGCTCGGCGGCCTGACGATCGCGTCGGAGACGAAGGGCGCGGCCCTCGTGGGCCTGCGCTACCGGCCGCCATTCGATCTCTACGCGGCTCAGGCGAGCGGCACGCCCGTCTGGACGGTCATCGCCGCCGACTTCGTCACGCTCGACAGCGGCACCGGCATCGTGCACATCGCGCCGGCCTTCGGCGAGGACGACCACGATGCGCACCGCAAGCTGCTGCGCGAGGACCCGTCGTTGCCGCTCTTCTGCGCGGTCAAGCCCGACGGGACGTTCGTCGACGAGCTGCCGCGCTACGCCGGGCGCTGGGTCAAGGACTGCGACAAGGACATCCAGCACGACCTCAAGGACCGCGGCCTGCTCGTGCACGCCGAGCAGTATCGCCACGACTACCCCTTCTGCTGGCGGGCCGACACCGATCCGCTGATCCAGTACGCGCGCCCCGCCTGGTACATCCGCACGACGGCCCGCAAGGACGCGGCCATCGAGAACAACCGCGCGGTGCAGTGGCTGCCCGAGCACATCAAGGAGGGCCGCTTCGGCGACTTCCTCGCCAACAACGTCGACTGGGCCCTGTCGCGTGAGCGCTGGTGGGGCACGCCGCTCAACGTGTGGGTCTGCGACGCCGACTCCGAGCACAAGGAGGCGCCCGCGAGCCTCGCGGCCATCGAGGCGAAGAACCCGCACGCCTTCGATCACTTCAAGCGCGCCCGCGAGGCCGACCCCACGCTGAGCGAGCACCTCGTCATCCACAAGCCGTGGATCGACCAGGTCACGTTCCCGTGCGCCGCGTGCGGCGCGACGATGCGCCGGGTGCCCGAGGTCATCGACTGCTGGTTCGACTCGGGGTGCATGCCCTTCGCGCAGTGGGGCTACCCGCACCGGAACAAGGACCGGTTCGAGGCGGCGTTCCCGGCCGACTTCATCAGCGAGGCGATCGACCAGACGCGCGGCTGGTTCTATTCGCTGCTGATGATCTCGACGCTCGTGTTCGACAGGCCCATCCCACGGCCCTTCAAGACGTGCATCGTGCTCGGGCACGTGAGCGACAAGGAGGGCAAGAAGGAGAGCAAGAGCAAGGGCAACTACACGCCGCCCGACATCATCCTCGACGAGGTCAAGATGGACTTCGCCGTCGTCGACGCGGGCTCGGTGAGGCTGCCCCAGGGCGGCCCCGAGGCGGGCACCGCGCTCGTCGCGCTCGAGGACTTCGAGGGCATGGACCTCACCGAGGGTCAGAGCGTCGTGGTCACGCGCGTGGACGACCCGAACGCGCGCTTCGAGGTCAAGCTCGTGGCGCAGAAGGGGCTGCCGCGCCGCCAGGTCGTGATGCACGAGGCCGATCGCGCGCGCCTCGGGGTCATCCCGACGACGGTGAAGGACCCCAAGCCCGTCGACGTGCCGTGGCTGCCGCGCGAGCAGCGCGTCACCGTGCGCGATCCGCTGTCGACCGCCCCGGGCGCCGACGCGTTCCGGTGGTTCTTCTACGCCGCGAGCCCGCCGTGGTCGACCACGCGCCACTCGCTGTCCAACGTGCGCGCGCTCCAGAAGGAGTTCGCGATCAAGCTGCGCAACGTCTACTCGTTCTTCACGATCTACGGCGCGATCGACGGCTTCGATCCCAAGTCGGGGCACGTCGAGGCGGCGGTCGTTCCGGAGCTCGACCGGTGGGCGCGCTCCGAGCTCGCGCTCACGGTGCGCGAGGTGACCGCGCGCATGGACGCGTACGACGTCTACGGCGCCACGCAGCGCCTGGTGGCGTTCGTCGACGCGCTGTCCAACTGGTGGGTGCGCCGCAGCCGCGCGCGCTTCTGGAGGGCCGGCTGGGACGACGACAAGCGCAGCGCGTACGAGACGCTCTACGCGTGCCTGGTGACCCTGTCGAAGCTCACGGCGCCGTTCACCCCGTACGCGGCCGAGGCGATGTACCAGAACCTCTTGGTACGGCCCGGCGTCCCGGGCGCGAAGGAGAGCGTGCACCTCGAGGACTGGCCGGAGGCAGACGCCGTGGCGATCGACGAGCGGCTCTCGTCCAAGGTAGGGACGGTGCGGGCGCTCGTGTCGGTGGGGCTGCAGGTGCGCACGCAGGCGAAGCTCAAGGTGCGCCAGCCGCTGCGGTCGGCGCGCGTCATCTCGGCGCGCCTCGGGGAGCTCGACGCGGCGTCGCGCCAGCAGCTCACCGAGGAGCTGAACACGCTGGGCACCGAGCTCGTGCCCTTCGAGGAGGCGAGCCGGTACGTGGAGTTCCGCATCAAGCCGAACTTCCGGTCGCTCGGGCAGCGCGGCCTCGGCAAGGAGGCGCAGGCCCTCAAGAAGAGCATGGCGACTCTGGCGTCGGACGCGGCCGGGGAGCTCGCGTCGAAGGTCCTGGCCGGGACGGCCGTGACGGTGGACGGGGTGGAGCTCGGGCGCGAGGACGTCGAGGTGGAGCTCGTCGCGAGGGAGGGCTTTGCGGCGGCCGGCGATCGCGTCGGCGTCGTGGTGCTCGACACCCGCCTCGACGACGAGCTGCGCGAGCTCGGGTTTGTGCGCGAGCTCCAGAACCGGCTGCAGACCCTGCGCAAGGAGATGGGGCTCGAGTACACTGACCGGATCCGCGTGGCGGCGTTCGGCAGCGAACGCGTGCGCGGGATCGTGCAGCGCTACGCGCAGGCGCTCGCCGGGGAGGTGCTCGCCGACGAGGTGACGACGGGGCCGACCGAAGCGGCGGGCGACGCGAAGGGGACCGACGTCGAGGGGGAGGACGTGCGGGTGCGGGTGACGCGGGCCTGAGCCGCGCCACGGGTCGCGGGCGAAGTGCGCTCGCCGTGCCGGCCGAGCTGCGCTACGCCCGGGCCATGATCCTCCACGGGAACACGACCTGGACCAGTCCGTACGTGCTGTCGTGCTTCGTCGCGCTGCGCGAGAAGGCGCTGCCGTTCGAGGTCCGCACCGTCGCCCTCGAGCGGGGCGAGCAGCGCGAGCCGGCGTTCGCGCGCCCGTCGCTGACCGCGCGCGTCCCGATGCTCGTCGACGGCGACTTCTCGCTCACCGAGTCGAGCGCGATCGTCGAGTACCTCGAGGACACGTACCCGGCGCCAGGCCACGCCGCGGTGCTGCCGCGCGATGTGCATGACCGGGCGCGCGCGCGGCAGGTGATGGCCTGGGTCCGCAGCGATCTCATGCCCCTCCGCGAAGAGCGCTCCGCCGAGTGGGTCTTCTACCCGCACTCCGAGGTCCCGCCGTTCAAGCCGCTCTCGGACGCCGCGCGCCGCGCGGTCGACAGGCTCGTCGCGGCCGCCGAGCAGCTCGTACCGTCGGGCGCCGGCCCGATGTTCGGCGCGTGGTGCGTGGCCGACACCGATCTCGCGATGATGCTCCAGCGCCTCGTGAAATGCGGCGACCCGGTCCCGGCGTGCCTCCGCGCGTACGCCGCCGCCCAGTGGGAGCGCCCGGCCGTACGCGAGTTCTGCGGGCACGAGCGGCCCCCGTTCCGCCGGTCGACCTGAGCGACACGCGCGATCGGTTCGTGGCATCGTAGGGGGGCCATGAGGCAGATCTGGATCACGAAGGCGGGGGCTCCGGACGTGCTCAAGGTGCGCGAGGCCCCCGATCCCGAGGCGGGCGAGGGGCAGGTGCGCGTCCGCGTGCGCGCGGCCGGCATCAACTTTGCCGACCTGATGGCCCGCGTGGGCCTGTACCCCGACGCGCCCAAGATCCCGTGCGTCGTCGGCTACGAGGTCTCCGGCACGATCGATCAGGTTGGTCCCGGCGTCACCGGGCTCGCCGAGGGCGACCGCGTCTTCGCGATGCCGCACTTCGGTGGTTACACCGACACGCTCGTCGTCCCGGCGGGGCAGGCCGTCCGGATGGCCGCGACGATGACCTTCGAGCAGGCCGCGGCGCTGCCCGTCGTATACCTCACGGCGCACCACGCGATGCTCTTCACGGGTTCCCTGCGCGAGGGGGCGCGCATCCTCGTGCACTCGGCGGCCGGGGGCGTCGGCCTCGCGGCGTTGCAGCTCGCCAGGACGCGCCGCTGCGTCGTGTTCGGCACCGCGTCGCCCGCCAAGCACGACTTCCTGCGTGCGCAGGGCTGCCAGCACCCGCTCGATCACGACGCGGACCTCACGGCGGCGGTCCGGGCTGTCGTCGGCGAGCAGGGGCTCGACCTGGTGCTCGATCCGGTCGGCGGCGCCTCGTGGAGGCGAGGCTACGAGCTGCTCGGGCCCACCGGGCGCATGGTCGCGTTCGGCTTCTCGGCCGCGGCGGCGGGCAACACCCGCAGCCTCTGGCGTGCGGTGACGCAGTTCGCCCAGGTACCTCGCTACAGCCCCATTCAGCTCATGACCGACAACAAGACGGTCACGGGCGTCAACATGGGGCACCTGTTCGGGCGGCTCGACCTCCTGCGCCCGCAGTTCGAGGCCCTGGTCGCCCTCTTCGACGCTGGCCAGATCGCGCCGCACGTGGACCGCACGTTCTCGTTCGACGAGGCGCCGGCCGCACACCAGTACCTGCATGACCGCAAGGCCAAGGGCAAGGTCCTGCTCGTTCCCTGACGCGGCCTCGGCGAGCGTCGTGCCGCCTGCTCCGCGACCGGGGCATCGGGAGCTGCTACGGTGTGCCCCGCCGTGCCACATCGGAAGTCGTCGCTCGCGCCGCACGTCCCGAGTCCGCCGTTTCCCATCGCAATCGCGCTCCGCAGGTCGCTCGCCCAGGGCTACGGAGCCTCCCGCCTCAAGCAGGATGCGCTCGCCGGCATGGTCGTCGGCATCGTCGCGCTGCCGCTCTCGATGGCCCTGGCCATCGCCGTGGGCGTGCCGCCGCAGCGCGGCCTCTACACCGCGATCATCGCAGGGATCGTCGTCGCGCTGGCGGGCGGTTCGAAGCACCAGGTGAGTGGTCCCACTGCGGCCTTCATCGTCATCCTGGCGCCGATCACGTCGAAGTACGGGCTCTCCGGGCTGCTCACCGCGGGCCTGCTTGCGGGGCTGCTGCTCGTCGCCATGGGCGCCATGCGCATGGGGCGCCTGGTCGAGTTCATCCCGCATCCGGTCACGACCGGCTTCACCGCGGGGATCGCTACCGTC
Source organism: Myxococcales bacterium (assembly GCA_021778125.1). Taxonomy (GTDB): domain Bacteria; phylum Myxococcota_A; class Polyangia; order Polyangiales; family Polyangiaceae; genus Palsa-1150. The sequence goes on along the minus strand of JAJYCT010000037.1, from coordinate 16,701 downwards.
ATCGCGACGCTGCAGATCAAGGACGTCCTCGGTCTGCAGGTCGGCAAGATGCCCGACGAGTACTTCGAGAAGCTCGTCGCGCTCTGGAACGCGCGCGCGGGCGTCTCGCCGGCCGAGGTCGGGGTCGCGGCCGCGACGCTTGCGTTGCTCCTCCTCTGGCCGCGCGTGAGCAGGGCCGTCCCCGCGCCGCTCGTGGCCATCGTCGTGGTCGGCGTCGCGTCGACGCTGCTCACGCGCTTCGTTCCGGCATTCCACGTCGCGACGATCGGCTCGCGCTTCCACACGACGGTCGGCGGGCACGAGGTGGCGGGAATCCCGCAAGTCCCCCCGATGCCGGGGCTGCCCTGGAGCGAGGGCGGCATGACATTCTCCAAGCTCCGCGAGCTGATATCGCCCGCCCTCGCGATCGCGGTGCTGGGGGCGATCGAGTCGCTGCTCTCCGCCGTCGTCGCCGACGCGATGACGGGCAAGAAGCACGATCCCAACGCGGAGCTCGTAGGCCTGGGGCTCGGTAACATCGTCGTCCCGTTCTTCGGGGGCATCGCGGCGACCGGCGCGCTGGCGCGCACGGCCACCAACATCCGCGCCGGCGCGACGTCGCCCGTGGCCTCCGTCATCCACGCGCTCTTCGTCCTCGTCGCGGTCCTGGCCGCGGCGCCGCTCGTCGCGTACGTGCCGATGGCCTCCCTGGCGGCGCTGCTCTTGCTGGTCGCCTGGAACATGAGCGACGTGCGTCACTTCGTGCACACGCTCCGCGTCGCCCCCAAGAGCGACGTGATGGTCATGCTGTCGTGCTTCGTGCTGACGGTGGTCTTCGACATGGTCGTGTCGATCGCCGTAGGCGTCGTGCTCGCCGCGCTGCTCTTCATGCGGCGGATGTCCGAGATGACCAGCTCGCGCATACTGGGGCCCACCTCCGACGTGGACGAGACGCGGAAGCTCCCGCCGGGCGTCGTGGTCTACGAGATCGCCGGACCGCTGTTCTTCGGCGCTGCGCAGCGCGCCATGGGGGCCCTCGACACGGTCGGCAGCGGGGCACGGGCCGTCGTGCTCGCCCTGGGCTCGGTGCCTGTCATCGACGCGACCGGGCTCGTGGCGCTCGAGAGCGCGCTCGAGAAGCTGCGCCGCGCCAGGAAGCTCGTCGTCATCGCGGGGCCGCTGCCGGAGCCGCGCCGCGTGTTTGACAAGGCGAACCTCGAGGTGGCCCACGAGCACGTATTCCTCGCCGATACGCTCGACCAGGGGATCCAGCTCGCGCACGATCTGGTGCTCCTCGCGCCCGAGAGCGCCAAGCCCCCGGCGATCGCTCCGCGACCCGCGTGAGAGAGCGCGGGGGCGCAAAAGCCCCGGGCGTCTGCTCGCGACGGCATGGTAAAATCGCGGCCTCATGCGCACCTCTGCCGGCGTCTGCGTCCTTGCCGCTTCCCTCTTCGTCGCCGCATCCCCGGGGGCCTGCGGCTCGGGCTCGAACGCGGAGCGCGCCTTCGACCCGGACGCCTCGACCTCCGAGGGCGGGGGGGCCGAGGGCGGGACGTCGCTGCACGACTCGGGGCTCGTCGGCGACGCGGGGATCGTCAGCAACCGGACGCTCCTCGGGCTGACCATCAAGCCCAACCAGGCGAGCATCGATTCGCTCAACGGCAAGGCGGCTACGCAGCAGTTCCAGGCCGTGGCGCAGTACAGCGACGGCACCGTCGGCGCGGTCGCGGGCGCCTCGTGGTCGCGTGACAACCCGCAGGTCGGCGACGTTTCCTCCTCGGGGCTCTACACGGCGAACGGCTCGCAGGGGGGCACCGTCCACATCGGCGCGAGCTACCAGGGCAAGAGCGCCACGGTGAACCTCGTGGTCAAGCTGCACCTGCAGGAGAACCCGGGCAACGTGTCGGGCAGCGCGCAGGGTGCCCTGCAGGGCGCGACCACGCCGGACGCGCAGACGACGTGGGCGTACCCCTACGACGCCACGGTCTTCCCGCGCGGCGTGGGCGAGGCCGCGCTCATGTGGATGAACGGGGGCCCCACGGACCTCTACTACGTCCACCTCACGTGCCCGACGTTCGAACTCGAGAGCTACACGACGGCTGCCACGGGTCGCTACGACTTCAGCGCGTCGGACTGGCAGGTCTTCGGCGCCTCCACGTCCGGGGCGGCCGAGCTCAAGGTGAGCCGGTGGAACGGCTCGGCGGCCACCGTCGTGACCGACCAGCACTGGACCGTCGCGCCGGCGTCGATGCGCGGCACCATCTACTACTGGGCGATCAACACCGGCCGCGTCATGCGCATCCAGGCCGGCGCGACGGCCCCGGACGACTTCCTCGGCGCCAGCACGACCTGCCCGTCGTGTCACACCGTCTCCGCGAACGGCCAGCAGCTGCTCATGAACGAGGGCACCTGGCCCGACGAGACCTCGTACAACTACGACCTCAAGTCGAGCGCGAACACGTTCTCGGGCTTCTCCGTGACCACCGGCTCGTCGGAGTGGGCGCTGCCCGGGCTCTCGCCGGACGGGACGGTGCTCGTCGAGAACTTCGCGCCCCTGCGCGGCCCCATCGGCGTCCAGACGGGCGCGTTCAGCGCCGCGACCGGCGCGGCGATCCCCAGCACCGGCCTCGAGGGCAAGCCGCTCTACATGCCGGCGTTCTCGCCCGACGGCAAGCTGCTGGCGTACGTCGACCCCACGACCAGCGACCTGCGCGCCTACGACTGGGATCCGGTGGCGAAGGTCGCGACGAACGACCGGCTCGTCGTCGCGTCGTCCGCCAACTCGGCGATGCGGCAGATCCAGTTCCCGACGGTGTCGCCCGATCACCAGTGGATCATCTACGGCCGCGGCACCGGCCTCGGGTCCCTCGGCGTCCCGGGCGATCTTTACGCGGCGAGCCTCGCGAGCCCCGGGACGGAGATCCCGCTCGACGCGCTCAACGGCACGCACTACCCGTTCGCCGCGGGCTCGCGCGACCTCGACCTCGACTACGAGCCCACGTTCGCGCCGGTCGCGGCCGGGGGGTACTTCTGGGTCGTCTTCCACTCCCGCCGGACGTGGGGCAACGCCATCACGGGACAGGCCTACGTGGCCGAGGGACAGGGCGTGAAGCAGCTCTGGGTCGCCGCGTTCGACCAGGCGCCCAAGGCGGGCACGGATCCGAGCCACTCGGCGTTCTACCTGCCGGGGCAGGACTCGACGACGCTCAACATGCGCGGGTACTGGGCCCTCGATCCCTGCAAGGGCAACGGGCAGGGCTGCCAGTCGGGCGTCGAGTGCTGCGGGGGCTACTGCACCGCCGGGGCCGGCGACGCCGGCCTCGTCTGCGCCGCGTCCACGTCGGGCTGCGCCCAGGACGGCGACAAGTGCTCGAAGTCCGGCGACTGCTGCGGCGCCGCGAACGGCGTGACCTGCATCAACGGGGTGTGCTCCGCACCGCCGCCCCAGTAGGCTGGGGCGACGGGGGCCGTCGCCGTCGAGACCCCGGCCGACACGATCACCGCCGGCTCGCTGGTCGTGTCGGTGTCTTTGCGCGCCGGGGGTCAAGCGCTTTGTGTCTCGCGTCGGCACTGACGTTGCTTCTGGCGTTTCGCGTGCGATCGGGGTCGAGCCGTCCGCGCCGTCTGGTATGGTCGTCCCCACGGCCGCGCGCGCGGCAACCGACACCAGGGGATGGGGGACAGGCAGTGATCAAGGCGAAGCGGATGCGGGACGGCGCGACAGCGCGCCGGTTGGATGGAGCGGCGCGAGCCGGAGGCGTCAGCGGCGCCCCGCTGGCGAAGGCCAAGGAGCGCGAAGCGCAGGCAGAGCGCCCCGCGCTCGCGCGCACCGAGCTGCTCGACAAGCCCGCACGCGCTCGCTTCGAGGAGGAGATCGACGGTGCGCTCCGCCGCAAATCGGGGAGCGAAGCCAAGCTCGCGGGTGCCGTGCGCGCCGTGGCCGCGCTGAGCCCTGCGCTCCGGGCGTCGCTCGGCGAGGCGACGTCGGTGCTGCTGCGTCGCGGGGCGCGCCAGCGCGAGCTCTATTCGTGCGGGCTGCGCTCCCTCGCGGAGGCTCAGGACCGGCAGGGCGCGACGCTGCTGCGCCAGGCGCTCGCCGGTGACGAGGCCGGGGGGCCGGCGGCGCTGAGCGCCGCGTGCTTCTCGCGGGATCCGGATCTGTCGCCGCTGCTCGCGAAGGTGGCGGCGAGCCGGCAGTCTCACCTGGCGTTCGGCGCCGAGCTCGCGCGCGTCGCGCGCGGCGAGTCTAACGGAGCGCTGCTGGCCCAGCTTGCGCCCATGATCAAGGAGAGCCACCGCATCTCGATGTGCGTGGACCTCTTCGCGCCCCTCGTGCGTGGCAATCCGATCGCAGCCCACGTGGGGCCCGCGCTCGCGGTCCTCCGCGGCGCTGAACGGCACCTGGGGCGGTGGCTGGTGCTGGCCGAGGTCGCGGTCAAGGCCGGCGACCTGTCTCCGCTCGTCGAGGCACGCTCCAAGGCCACCGATGGGCCGGCCAGCTCGCGCGCGGCGTGGTCGCTGGTTGCCTGGGCCCTGTCGGAGACGGACGCCTCCGCGCGCGGCACGCCGCAGCCGCCGGCGCCTGCGACCCGGCCGACGCTGGAGCTCGTCGCACGCCTCTCGGACCGCCCGAGCGCGGACCGCGACACGACGTTCCTGTTTCGTATGGGGCGCTCCGCGGCTTCGTCCGCGCGGGCCATGCTCGAGACCCTGGCGCGCACGCTTCCGCTGACCGACGAGGTCGGGATCCGCGCCGCGCTGTACCTCGCTCGGGATCACGGGCGACACGACCTGCTCGCGGCCCTCGCGGACGCCGCGGCTCCCGGGCGCAAAGAGGAGCTCCGCGGGCTCGCCGCCGCCGCGCTGTGGGACGCGTCTCCGGCATCGGGCGGAGAGCGCTCGGAGACGCAGCGGGCGCGCGCGCGCGATCTCGCAGAGGAGCTGCTGTCGTCACGGCTCGTCGGCAACGTGGCCTGGGCTGCGATGATCCGGGCGGCCTCGCGGGGCGGGGCAGGGGTGGAGCCACTCGTCGCCGAGACGCCCTTCCGGTGGATCCAGTGGGGGTGGCTCGAGTAGCGGCTGCCGCCGCGGCGGCGCTCGGAGGGCTGCTCGCGAGCCACGGCCCTGCGGTCGCCGCGGCTCCGGCGCCCATCGTGCTGCATGCGTGGGCCGACCGCGACGACGACGACGCGAACGGGGTTCCGGACGGCGAGCAGGCCTCGCTGCCCTTGCCCGCGCGCGTCGACCTCGTGCCCCTCGACCCTTCGCTCACCGGATGCGCGCTGCAGGCGGAGCTCGGCGCCGACCGGGCGCGGCTGTTGACGTCTTCGGGGGCGCGCCCGTGGGGCTCGGTCGTCGCCGAGAAGGCGTGGGTGCAGGGGCTCTCGCCGGGCCGCGTCGAGCTCTCCGCGCGGTGCCCGGCGGGCCGGCGGTCTGTGCTCATCGACGTTCGCGGCATCGACCTGCGGGGCGGCGCGGGCGAGGTGGTCGACATGGCGCGGTCGCACGCATCGCTCGAGCGAGAGCCGCCCGCTCGTGTCGAGGGCCCGCCCGACGCGCCGTACGAGGATCCAGACGCGTTGCGCGTCGTCCTTGCGGTGCCCGACGACGGACCGGGGCTGGGCGGCGACCGCATCCTCGCGGTCGAGTCGCTCGGCGCGTACGGTGCGAGGCTCGACGTGCTGTCCGGCCTCGCGATGAGGCCCGCGCCGTGCGCGCGCCCGTACGCCGGGGTCCGGTGCTGGGCGAGCGAGCCGCTGCGGCTCGTCATCGACGACGTGGATCGCAGCCACCCGCTGGTGGGCGATCGTTCCATCAAGGCGCAGGTTGGTGGCGCCATCGTGCTGCGCGCGGGTGGGCAGAAGGCCCAGATGGTGCGCGTCCTGGGGCCGAGGCAATCTCCCGTCGGCCCGATCGGCCGCCTGCTCGCGACCGTGCGCCCGTTCGTGCTGCGCGTCTCGCCCGGCGGCGCTCCGGCGATCGGCGGTACGGACCTGGGCGCCATCGAGGCCTTGCGCACCGAGCTGGGGGCGGCGTCGGCCATCTGGGGGCAGTGCGGCGTGACGTTCGGCGCGGCCCGCGCGCTCGACGTCAAGGTCGTCGACCCGCCCCCTCCGCACCTGCTGGCGATCGGCGACGACCTGGGCATCGTGGCGAGCGGCGGCGAGATCCGGCTGCGCGCCGACGGCAAGACGCTCGCCGTCCCGACGTCCCCAGGGCAGACCGCGGGTCGCGTGGCGTCGGCCTTCGCGCGCGCCGTGGAGAAGGCGGGCCTGGTGCCCACGGTGTCCCCGAACGCGCGCATCGGCCCGGGCATGGCTCCGAGCGTCGACGTCTCGGTCCGCCGCAAGGACGGCTCGCTCGTCGCGCTCGAAGTGCTGCCGGGCGCGCCCCTGTCGACCGACGCGACGCTCAGTGTCCGCATCGGGTCGGTCGACCTGGCCGATGGCCTGCAGCACTTCACGGACATGGACGCCATGGCCGGCACGATCGAGGAGCGCACGCTCCTCAAGGCGATGGACGACGGCGATCCCCGGACAATCGAGATCGTCGTCGTCCCACTGTTCGCCGGCGGAGGCCGGATCGGCGAGTCGTTCATCGGCAGCGACCTGTCGAGCGTGCGCAACGTCGTGCTGCTCGATCGCTCGGGGATTCGCGCCCGGAGGAGCAGCCTGACGCTCGCCCACGAGCTCGGGCACGTCTTCATGGACCAGCCGGGGCACCCCGACGACTACGGCGTCGACACGCCCACGCGCCTGATGGACTCCGACGCGGCAGACGCCTCGCCCTACGGCCCGCGCCGCATCACGCTCGACGAGTGCGCGCGTGTCGTGCTGCAGGCGGGCCCGCAGGCGCGGGTGCCGCTGCTCACCGCCTGGCCGCTCGGGCCCTTGCCCGCGGAGCCGCGGCGCTGAGCCGCGCCGTCACTGCGGGTTGATGACGGTGAGCTGAGTGCCGCCCGCGTACGCGTAGCTCACGTACGAGTCGAACCCGTAGGCGATCACGCCGACGGGCGCGTCCGCCTGGACGTGGTGGACTCCGTCGTTCTGCTTGCCCGGCAGGATGTTGTTCGGCGGCTGCGCGTTGGGGTCGATCGTCGGGTACGAGAGCTGGTAGCGGTAGGTCCAGTACGGCGGGTCGGGCGAGCCGCGCTGCGCGGGGGTGAGGCCGTCGGACGGCGTCACGTCGGAGTTGGTGGCGTCGAGCTCGGTCGTGTCGACGTAGGCGTGCACGCCCGTGGGGGCGACGACGACCAGATAGTCGAAGACGTACTTGTCCGGCGTCAGCAGCACGTAGTCGCTGCGCCACTGCTCCACCGGAGGCGGAAAGAGCGTGCTCGGATCGCCGCCGGGCAGCCCGCGCGGCACGCCGCCGGCGTCCTGCCCCGCCTGCACCTGCAGGACCATCGCGGGTTGCGACGTCGAAAGGACGAAGTCCGTCTTCGACGCCAGCGTCTGGAAGGTCCCGCGGCCCGTCAGATCGAACGCGTCGAACGGCGAGGGCAACGTCGTCGTCACGTGCGTGGTGCCGTCTGCGGCGGCGACGACGCGGTAGTACTCGGTCTCCTGCACCTCTCCGATGCGGGCGCCCGCGGCGATCACCGCCGTCGTCCGGTTCGGCATCTTCGCCAGGACGTACGACCGGCCTGCCGTGCGCAGCGGCGAGGTCTGGTGCTCCAGGTGATCCGCGCAGCAGTACCGGTCGGCGATCGTCTGGTACTCGGGGGCGTCGGATGCCTCGCTTCCCGGGAACACGGCGATGGGCCCGTCGGCGCTCACCAGGCTCCCGGTGAAGTCCGCGTTGAAGTCGCCCGTCTCGAGGTTGAGCACGTCGAAGGGCTGCAGCAGCGCGTCCCCCGAGCTCCCCGCCGGGATGCCCGCCGAAAACGGCCCTCCCGGGATGACACGCGCCGTGGTCTGCACGTGCACGTGCGTGTTGGGACGCGTCGCGATGATCGCCAGGAACGCACGCAGATCCATGCCGAAGTTCGTCGACGGGTCCGACGTCAGTGCGATCGTCTGCGGCCAGCCGGGCACGACGTACGCCAGCCCCGCCCCCGTGTTGAGCCCGGACACGGGCAGGAGCTGCGAGGCGTCGTTCGAGAAGACTTGTTCGTTGTCGAGCGGGTTGAACTGGTAAGCGACGATGGGGAAGTCGCTCGTCACCCGGTACGCGTGGCGCGTGAGCGCCGTGCCCGTGCCGGTGTTGAACGTGCCGTCCGCCGACCCGTCGACCTCGCGCGGACCCAGCTTGAAGACCTCGAGGTTGAGCGGCGCGATCACCGCGGCGCTCACGACGTGCGTGCGGTGCACGACCTCGCCCGGCAGCGAGTCGTCCTGCTCCACCGTCACGTGGGCCGGCAGGTCGGGCTGCACGTTCGACACGACGATCGCGTACTGCTGCGCCGCCGCGTTGAGAGCGGGGGAGATGTCGGCGTTGTCCAGGTCCGCGCCCCAGTACTCGCAGCCGACGTTGGAGAGGAGCGAGGTGGCCTGCGCGCAGAGCTGCTCGCAGGAGCCGCCCCGGCACGCGTAGCCGGACGAGGCGTCGCACGCGCTCGAGCCCTTCCACCCGGAGCCGTCCCCGGTGCAGGCCACGGGGACCTGCCCGCGGCACTCCGTCGACCCCGGGTTGCACGTCGCGCACGCGAGCAGCGCCGGCGCGCACACGAGCCCCCGGGCCGTGCAGTCCGCCTGCGCCTTCCACGCCACGGCGGTCCCCGAGGCCACGCAGGCCGCGAGCGTGTCTCCGTCGCACCGCAGGTCGCCGAGCGCACACGCCGGCGCCGCCTCCGCCGGGACGTCCCGGTACGCCGGATCGAACCGGCACGAGAGCGACGCGAGGAGCGCCCCGGCGAGCGCGGCCTGCGCGAGGTCAGTACGAGCCCGGCGACGAGTCTTCGGCATAGGCGTTCCAAGAGGACGGCGAGAGCTGCCCGGTGCGCAGGGTGCCGTAGTCGAAGCCGGTGAGGCGCGCGATCTGGAAGGTCGAGGTGATGGGGCCGTGCAGAAGAGAGCCGACGCCGGGGACCTGCGAGATGTCGGGGAGGTCGAAGCTGAGAGTGGAGCCCGGCGTGACGATCCGCCAGGTGACGAGGCCCCCGCCCGAGGCCACGGCCACGACGGCGAGGTCGACGGGGCCGCTCGCCGAGAGCTGCACGTGCGTGCCGGACCACGTACCGAGGCCGGGGACGACGAGGCCGGGCACCGTGAAGAACCCGCCGATCGTGAGGGGATCGTTGGCGTCGGTCGTCTGGATGGCCGCGACGACCGACACCGGATCGGCCCGGGAAGAGCCCGTGACCGCCGACGCCGTGAGCGCGTACGAGGCCCCGACGAGCGTGCCGTCCAGGGCCGGAACCCCCACGAAGTCGACGTCTCCCGAGAGGGGCAGCAGCGTCGTGCGGGTCCCCTGCGGCAGCGTCAGGTACCCGCTCGGTCCGAGCGCGATCGCCAGCGTCGAGACGAGCCGGTCCGGACCGCGAGGGGTGGACGGCGGGGGCTGGGGGGCCGTCGTCATCGTGCGGTCGAAGAGCGTCGTCATCGGGATGTATACGCCCACCGTCTTCGTGCCCGGCTGCACCGAGACCCCGCTCGCCAGGCCCATCGCGAACGGCTCGAACGTGGGGGGCGTCGGCCCGTCGTCCTCGATCCCCGCCAGCGCGTAGACGGTCCGGTTGCCGGGTTGTACGCCGCCCAGAGCGAACCCGTAGCCGAGCTGCCCCGGCGACTGCGGCGTCGTCGTGGAACTCTGCGGGGGCAGCCAGAACTGGGCTCGCGGGTCCCCCGTCGTGGTCCATACGTACGCGGCCTGCCGCTGCGTCGCGCTCGCCGGCATCGGCACGTTGCCCCACGTGGAGCGCTGGAACTCGATCCCCCCGGTCCACACCAGCTCGCCGTCGATCTCGCCGGTGTCGCTCGGCCACCAGTTGCCCGTCGACGGCGGGTCGCCCTGGGCGCACGAGGGATCGAGGATCGGGTCGAGGTAGGCCGTCACCGTGTCGACCGGGACGTCCACGTACGTCTGCGGCTGGTGGCAGTGCGCCACGATCGTGACGGTGACCTTGCCGGTCAGGCCGGGGGCCGCGAGGTGCGCGGTGCCGCTCGCGTCGAACGATGCCGTGACGGCCGATGCGAGGCTGGAGCCGGCGATGGCGACGCCGCTGACCGGCGTTCCGACCCACGAGTCGAACGCGATGACCGTGAGCGTGCCCGCGAGGGCTCCGCCGTACAGCCCGCCGCGGTAGCCGTCGGGCGAGTCGCTGTAGACGAACGCGTCGCGCGCCAGGTCGACGCTGCCGTCGGCGTTGGTCACCGTCACGTTCTGCGAGCCCGCGGCGTCGGGGGGCGTCAGGCACGACAGATCGGCCGCGTCCTGGAACGACAGTCCGGTGCAGGGCTTGCCGTCGATCGTGACCATCGACGCCTTCGTCCACGCCGTGCCCTTGCCCTGCAGTGCGATGCGCGTGCCGCCCGTCGTCGCGCCGGACCCCGGGGTGACCGCGAACGACTCGTAGTCGAAGCCCGCGGGGAGGGTCGCGTCCTGCCCGCTCGGCAGGTCGTGCACGCGCACGTCCGCAGGCCCGGGCGCGCCTTGCGGGGTCACGACGGTGACGTGCGCGGGGTCGCTCGCGAAGACGCTCGCCGCGGGCAGGAGCGCGCCCCCGATCCAGACCTGCAGGCTCGACGAGAAGCCGCGGCCCGCGATCGTCGTCCGCGTGCCGCCCGTCCACGGCCCGTGCGAAGGCTGCAGCCCCGCGACGGCGAACGGGGGCCCCAGGCTGACGTCCAAGAGTCCGCCGCCGTCGTCGCCGAGCTGCGTCGGAGGGGGCGCCCCGGCGTCGTCCACGTACGGGTTGAGCGGGGGGCCGGCGCCCGGCAGGCAGGCCGCAGCGGCCGCGACCGCCGTCAGCAGGGGGAGCGCCCACGAGATCCGCCAGCGTCCCATCGCAACGCCCTAGCCTATTCGAAGACCCCGGGGGCGCAATCTCCGCGCGCGTCCCTTGCGCAGTGCGCAATCGGTCCTACGATGGTCGCGCGATGAACCTGCTGCCCCAGCGCTCTCTGCGCGAGTACATCTCGATCTACCGGAACGAGCACGCGCACTTCGGGACGAAGCTGACGCACATGGTCGGCATTCCGATGATCGTCGCGTCGCTGCCCACGGCCGTGGTCAACCCACCGCTTGCGGGCGGGATGTTCGTAGGTGGCTGGGCGCTGCAGTTCGCGGGGCACTACTTCTTCGAGAAGAACAAGCCGTCGTTCTTCGCGGACCCGTACTACCTGCTCGTCGGCCCCGCCTGGGTGACCGCAGAGTGGCTCGAGCTCTTCGGGCTGCCCGTTCCGCAGGCGCTCACGCCGGCTCCCGAGGCGCCAACGCACGACGCGAAGGCGACCAACGGCGAGGCCGCAACCGCCGTCAGCTGAGGGGCCGCCCGGCGCGCGTCACGCCGTAGGCACCGCCGCGCGCAGGATCTCCAGCGCCGTCGCCTTGCGCGTGGACTCGCCCGGGCCCACGCACGCCGGGCACCCGTGCGTACACGGGCAGCGCTCGATGAGTCGCAGCGTCCGCGCCGCGAGATCGTCGCGCTGCTCCCAGATGCGCTCGGCCAGCCCGGTGCCACCGGGCACGTGCTCGTAGAGGAACAGCGTCGGGCTGTAGCCGGGCTGCAGGCCACCGCGCACCTTGCGCGGCACGCCCGCCTCGCCGTCCTCGTCGATCGCCGCGTCGCCGAGGGTCGTGCCGAGGTCGCGCGGGTCGCACATGAGGGCGAGCGTCGCCACGGTCTCGAGCGCCAGGCCGACCCCACGCAGCCCGTCGATCGCCGCCGCCCGCCCCGCCGCGACGGCCTCGCACGCCGCCTCCGGCACCGTGAGCCAGAACGCGGTCGTGTGCATCTGCATCTCGGGAAGCCGAACGTCGCCGTAGCCCGCGTTCTCGTGCGTGTAGAACTTGATCTTCTTGTACCCGACGACCTTCTCGACGACCGCCACCTCGCCCCAGCCGCTCGACCAGGCGCTTCGCGCGACGCCGCCCGTGGCGCTCTCCTCGAGCACCGACACCTGTACGTACGTCATCGCGTCGGTCCAGTAGTCGGGCTCGACGCGCCGGACGAACGCCTTGTGGTTGTCCACGTCGAACCGCTCGACCTGCCAGCACTCGCCGTCGTGCTGGTAGATGGCCTGCTCGTGCAGCATCGTGTGTGCGCCGCGCCAGTCGAGCTCCGCGATCGACTTGTCGCGCTCGACGTCGACGATGACCACGTTGTCCCAGCCTACCGTGCGCAGCGACACCTCGTTGGCCGGGTACGCGTCGGCGGCCCAGTGGAACGTCCCGCCCGACTCGTGCAGGACGCGGTGGCGCACCAGGAACCCCAGCGCCTCGGCCGTCTCCTCGGCGCCCAGCCCCCCGAACGCCTCGCCGCGCTTGAAGGGCAGCTCGAACGCCGCGCACTTGAGGTGCTGCAGCAGGACCTCGACGTTGTCCGGGTCGATGCGGGCCTCCTCGACCGGCGCGCCGAGCAGGTACGACGGCTCGCGCGCGAGGTACTGGTCGAGCGGCGCGCTCGTGGTCACGAGCAGGCCGATGCTGCGCTCGCCCCGCCGGCCGGCGCGACCCAGGCGCTGCCACGTCGCCGCGATCGACCCCGGGTACCCGGCGCACACCACGGCGTCGAGCTCACCGATGTCGATCCCGAGCTCGAGGGCGTTGGTCGCCACGACGCACAGGATCTCGCCGGCGCGCAGCCGCCGCTCGATGTCGCGCCGCTGCTCGGGCAGGTAGCCGCCGCGGTACGCCATGATCTGCGACGGCTCCACGCCCGCGCCCGCGTCGGTGCGCGCGGCCCGCGTCGCCACCGCGTCGCGCAGGTAGCGCAGCATCACCTCGACCGAGTTGCGGGATTGCCCGAACACGATCGTCGGCACGCGCGCGCGCACCAGATCGGCCGCGAGCATCACGGCCTGCTTCACGTAGCTCGCCCGGATCCCGAGCTCCTCGTTGACGACCGGCGGGTTGAACAGGAAGAAGCGCCGCTGTCCGCGCGGCGCGCCGCTCTGGTCGACGAGCTCGATCTCGCCCTGCGGCACGCCGAACAGGCGCGCCGCGTGCTCGCGCGGGTTGCCGATCGTCGCGGTCGCCGCGAGGATCTTCGGGTCCGACCCGTGGAAGCGCGCGACGCGCAGCAGGCGTCGCAGCACGTTGGCCACGTGCGAGCCGAAGACGCCCTTGTACGTGTGCAGCTCGTCGACCACCACGTAGCGCAGGTGCTGGAGCGTGCGCGCCCAGCTCGCGTGGTGCGGCAGGATGCCGGTGTGGAGCATGTCCGGGTTGGTCAGGACGATGCCGGCGCGCTCGCGCGCCGCCCGCCGCGCGTCGCTCGGCGTGTCGCCGTCGTAGACGACGGCCCCGGCGCCCATGCCGGCCGCGCCCATCAGCTCGCGTAGCCCGGCCTCCTGATCGCGCGACAGCGCCTTGGTCGGGTAGAGGTAGATCGCGCGCGCGTCGGGGTCGTCGGCCCAGGCCTGGAGCACAGGCAGGTGGAAGCAGAGGCTCTTTCCGCTCGCCGTGGGCGTTGCGACGACCACGTGCCGCCCCGCGCGGGCCGCCTCGAAGGCGTGCGCCTGGTGCGTGTATAGCTGCTCGATGCCCCGGTCCCGCAGCGCGCGCGACAGGCCGGGGCCCAGCGTGGACGGGAAGGGGGCGTACGCGCCGCCCGCCCCGTCGAGCGTCTCGTCGGCACAGAAGCACGGCTTCACCCAGGCGCTCTCGAGCCAGCGGCCCAGGACGGCATCGACGCCCCGCTCGGATCGCCACGGAGGGGAGGGCATGGGGGACAACCTAGACAGATGTACCGTGTGGGCGCAACGCCCTGGCACCCGGTAACACCATATAGAGACGCCATGGACGGGCACCGGACGCTGCCGCTCGATCCGCACGCCGCGCTCCTGCAGCAGCTGCGCGCGCTCCGCAGCCAGGACGAACAGCACGGCGCCGAGTCGACCCAGGTCAGGGAGGTCTGGCTGCAGGCCGTCGACGAGCTCATCGCGCGCCTGCGCAGCTACCTGGCGCAGCCCGAGGCCGAGGGCCTCGCGCGCCTCGACGCGGCGACGGTCCACGTGACCGACGACGACGTCGGGGCGTACGACGCGCCCGCCCTCAAGATCAGCCTGCCGGGGGGCAGGGTCGTCTGGGTTCGCCCCGTCGGGACGCTGCACGTCGGCGCGCGCGGGATCGTCGACGTGGTCAGCGGCGGCAGCCGAGCGCTGCTCGTGCAGAACCGGGCCGGGGTCTGGAAGATCCGGGGGCCCCAGCCCAGTGCGTCGCTCGAGCCGCTCGATCGAGGTACGTTCGCCGGGGCCCTGGGGGAGTTGCTTTTGTGACCGGCCGTCATCGACCGCTTTGCCGCCGGCCCACAATCCGTTAGATCGCCCTGACCCCTTGAGCGAGCCGACCCCGTCCACCGCCGCGACGACCGACGTCGTCCCCCCTGCGCCTCCGCACGAGGTCGCGCCCGCGCCCGCCTCTCCGGAGCCGCCCGCGGAGCCGGCGATCCCGGGCGAGCGCCTCGGCCGGCCTGCGGGCTCAACGCGGGTCATCGGGGACTACGGCCGCCCCCGGCCGTCGTTCGCCTTCCTCGCGCTCGTGTCGATCGTCAGTCTCGTGGCCGACATCGCGTCCAAGTCGTGGGCCGAGCACCACCTCGACACGTACCCGGGAACGGTCGAGGTCTGGAAGAACCACCTCACGCTCTTGCTCGCGAAGAACCGCGGCGGGGCGTGGGGCCTGCTCCAGTCGACGAGCGAGAACGTCCGGCGGCCGTTCTTCCTGCTCGTGTCGGTGGCGGCCATCGCGTTCATCATGACGCTGTACCGCCGCCTGCAGCCGCGGCAGCGGGCGCTCAAGTGGGGCCTTCCGCTGGTCCTCGGCGGCGCGCTCGGCAACGTGTTCGACCGCATCCGCTACGGGCACGTCATCGACTTCATCGACGCGCACGTCCTCTACAAGGGCGCCGAGCACCACTGGCCGACGTTCAACGTCGCCGACGTGGCGATCTGCGTCGGCGTGGGCCTGATGGCTGTCGACATGTTCTCGAGCAAGCGGGGGCCGCAGCCCGTCCTGCACTCGGCGCCGGTGCCCCCCGCGCAGTCAGGCGAGCCGTCGGTCACGGGCGCGGAGACCGACGGGCCCGTCGCCGAGCCGCCGGCCGAGGCCCCCACGCCGCCCGCGGAGGAGCCGAAGGCCGAGGCGTGAGGGCGGATGCACCCCGATCTGTTCAGCCTCTTCGGCGTCGCGTTCCCCTCGTACTTCGTCCTGCTGCTGTCCGGCTTCCTCTTCGCGACGGCGGCCGGCGCGCTCTGGGCGCGGCGCATCGGCGAGAGCGCCGACGTCATCGTCGACCTGGGCCTCGCGATGCTGCTCGCCGGGGTCGCGGGTGCGCGCATCCTGCACGTCCTGGCCGACGGGTACTTCTGGGACTACGTGCACCTCTGCACCGATCCATCCAAGGTCGACTGGCCGCTCGACCAGGGCGAGTGCCTCTCGGCGGCCTACGACGGGATCTGGGACGCCGCCAAGGGCGTGTGCCACCCCAGGGTGGCCGATTGCTTCGCGTGGGCGAAGTTCTGGGCGGGAGGCCTGACCTACTACGGCGGCCTGCTCGGCGCGGCCGCGGCGGCCTGGCTCCTGCTCAAGCGCGACCGGTTCCCCTTCTGGAAGGCCGCCGACATGGCCGGCTTCGCGATCCCGCTGGGGCTCACGTTCGGGCGCATGGGGTGCCTGATGGCCGGCTGCTGCTTCGGCGCCACGTGCGATCTGCCGTGGGCGATGTCGTTCCCCTGGAAGAGCGCTGCGAGCGAGGCGCAGTTCAAGGAGCACCTGCTCCCGACGGCGCGCATGTGGAGCCTGCCGGTGCACCCGACGCAGGTGTACGAGTCGGCCGCGTCGCTCGCGATCGCCGCGATCTGCCTGGTCTGGGTCCACCCGCGCAAGCGCTACGACGGGCAGGTGCTCGCGGCCTTCCTCGCGCTCTACGCGGTCGCCCGCTTCCTGCTCGAGATCCTGCGGCGCGACGACCGCGGCGGGATGTTCGGACTGTCGACCTCGCAGCTCATCGGCATCGGGATGCTCGCGGTCGCCGGCGCGATCCACGCCCGCCTCGGCGCCCGCGCCGGGCGCGACCGGAGCCCGTCGAGCAGGAGCACAGGCGCCTAGGTTGACGGCGCCGCCTCCGGTAGTCTCGCCGGGCTCATGACCGCACGCCTCCTCGACGGGAAGAAGCTGGCCGAGACCGTCCGCGCCGAGGTGCGCGCCGGGGTCGAGGCGTTCCGCGCGCAGCACGGCCGCGTGCCCGGCCTCGACGTCGTGCTCGTCGGCGACGACCCGGCCAGCCAGGTCTACGTGCGCAACAAGGAGAAGGCCTCGCACGAGGTCGGCATGCGCGGCACGCTGCACACGCTGCCGGCGACGACGCGCGAGGAGGAGCTCGTCGCGCTCGTGCGGCGGCTCAACGCGGACCCGACGATCGACGGCGTCCTCGTGCAGCTCCCCCTGCCTCGCGGAATCGACGACAAGCGCGTGCTCGACTGGGTCGACTACCGCAAGGACGTCGACGGCTTCCACCCACACAACGCGGGCCTGCTGGCGCTCGGGCGCGGCGGCGCGCTCGTCGCGTGCACGCCGGCCGGGTGCATGCGGCTGCTGGCGCTCGCCGAGGTCGAGCTC
>JAJYCT010000359.1 GCA_021778125.1 Myxococcales bacterium | reverse complement strand
GAGCTCGATCGCGACGACGCGCGCGTGGCGGCCCTGGAGGCGCAGCTGCAGGGCAACGAGGCCGAGCGCCGCTCGCTGCGCATCGAGCTGTCGGCGCGCGCCTCCGGCTCGAGCGCCGCGGTCGACGCCCTCGCCGCCCGCCTGGCCGACACCGAGCTGCGCGCGCCGATGGACGGCGTCGTCCTCTCCCGCTCCGTCGAGCCGGGCGAGACGGTGATGGTGAACCAGCCGCTGCTGCAGATCGGCGACGTCAACACCCTCGAGCTCGAGTGCGCGATCGACGAGTCGGACATCGGGCGGGTGCGCGTCGGCGAGAAGGCCGCCGTGTCGATCTACGCCTTCCGCGACGCCGTCTTCCACGGCGACGTGGTCGAGATCCTGCCCGACGCCGACCGCCTCAAGAAGGCGTTCGTCACCAAGATCAAGCTGACCGATCCGCCCGAGGGGCTGCGCAGCGGCATGACGGTCGAGGCCAACGTCCTCATCGCCGAGCGCCCCGGAGCGCTGCTCGCGCCGGCCGAGGCGTTCGACGCGCACGGCGTGGTGCTCGTCGTGCAAGGGGGCCGGCTCGCGAGGCGCACCCCGACGCTCGGCGTGCGCGACATGGCGCGCGTCGAGGTCACGGGCGGCCTCGCCGAGGGCGAGCTGGTCGTCGTCGGCGGCGCCGACGGCCTCTCGCCGGGCGCGCGCGTCCGGCCGTCGGTCGTGCCGCCCGCCGAGGCCGCGCGCAAGAGCGGCGTGCACGCCGGGATGAGCCTGTGAGCGGCGCGCTCTCCGCGCTCCGGACGAGCGTGTTCATCGGCCTGCGGCAGCTCTGGGAGCGCAAGCTCCTGAACGGCATCGCCGTCGGCGGCGTCACGCTGGGGGTGCTCGTGCTCATCGCGATGAGCGCGATCATGGAGGGCTTCGAGCAGAAATTCACGCAGGCCATCCTCAAGATCAGCCCGCACGTCATTCTGTTCGACACCGAGCTGCACGCGGAGCGGCCCCTGCTCGAGCGCTACGAGCGCACGCGGGTGGCCGCGGCGGTGTCGCACGAGAGCCCGCCCGACCGGCAGGCCCGCATCAAGCGACCGCACGAGATCGTCGCCACGCTCGGCGGCGTGCCGGAGGTGGCGGCGGCGGCCGAGTCGATCGCGGGCATGGGGCTGCTCGAGTTCGGCGGCAAGACCAAGTCGATCGACGTGCGCGGCATCGAGGTGCGCGCGCAGGACGCGGTCACGCCTGTCAGCCAGTACGTCAAGGCCGGGGCGCTCGCGGCGCTCGAGACGGAGACCGAGGGGCTCGCCGTCGGCAGCGGCGTCGCGCAGGAGCTCGGCCTGAGCGTGGGCGACGTGGTGCACGCGACGGCGCCGGGCGGACGCCCGCTCGACCTCAAGATCGTGGCCGTCTTCGAGGCCGAGATCCCTCCGGTCGACAAGACGCGAGCCTACACGTCGCTGCGGACGGCCCAGACGCTGCTCGGGCGCGCCGACAGCATCAGCCGCATCGAGATCCGCCTCGTCGACCCGGACGTCGCGCCGCGCGTCAACACCGCGCTCGAGCGCATGTTCGGCTACGACGGCGAGAGCTGGCAGGAGAGCAATGCGAACTTCCTCTCCATCTTCGCCATGCAGGACATGGTCGTGTCCTTCGTCATCGCGGCGATCCTGCTGGTGGGCGGCTTCGGCATCCTCGCCATCCAGATCATGATCGTGCTCCAGAAGACGCGCGACATCGCGATCCTGCGCAGCGTGGGGCTGCGCCGCCGCGACATCCTGCGCGTGTTCCTGCTCCAGGGCGTCGTCATCGCGCTGGTCGGCGGCGCGCTCGGCGACGGGCTGGGCAAGCTCGCGATCCACTACCTGGGGCAGCTCAAGGTCAAGGCCGAGGGCCTCGTGAAGACCGACACGTTCCTGGTCCGCGAGGACACGCGCTTCTACGTGTACGGCCTGGCATTCGCGCTCCTGGTCGGCGTCGTCGCGTCGCTCATTCCGGCCTGGCGCGGGTCGCGCGTCGAGCCGGTGGAGGTCCTGCGTGGGCAGATCGGATGACGCACCGGCGCGTCCGCGCGCGGTCTCCGAGGACGACGTCGTCGACGTGCGCGGCCTCGTCCGCGCGCTGGGCGACCGCGCGGCCCCCACGACCATCCTGCACGGGCTCTCGTTCACGATCCCGCGCGGGGAGTTCGTCGCCCTGACGGGCGCCAGCGGCAGCGGCAAGTCGACCCTGCTCTACCTGCTCGGCGCGCTCGACCGGGCGAGCGCCGGCGAGGTGTGGCTCGACGGCATGGAGCTCGGCGAGCTCGACGACGACGATCGCGCGGCCTTCCGCAACGAGCGGCTCGGCTACGTGTTCCAGTTCCACTTCCTGCTCCCCGAGTTCACCGTGCTCGAGAACGTCCTCATCCCCATGCTGCGGCGCGGGACGATCGCGCGCTCCGAGGCCGAGGATCGCGGCTACGACGCGCTGCGGATGCTCGGCCTCGAGGAGCTGTTCGCGCGCAAGCCCGGCCAGATCTCCGGGGGCCAGCAGCAGCGGGTCGCCATCGCCCGCGCGGTCGCTCACGACCCGGCCGTCATCCTCGCCGACGAGCCCACCGGCAACCTCGACTCCCGCAACGCCGAGACCGTGTTCGGCGTCTTCGCGCGGCTGGCGCGCGAGCAGGGGCGCACGATCGTCATGGTCACGCACGACGTCGACTTCGCGCGCCGCGCCGACAGGCAGATCCGCCTGCGCGACGGGCGGATCGTGGAGGATACCCTCCACGGCCCGGTGCCCGCGTCGCGCGCGTGACGCGGGCCCGGCGGCCTCACCGCGCCCAGAGCGCCAGCGCGAGAAGCGCGAGGACCGCGAGCGCGACCAGCACCGTGACCGCGGGCGAGACGCGACGCGCCCCGCGCGGCGGCGGTGCGGGCGTGGCGACGGGCGCCGGGACCTGGAGGTCCGCCGCAGGGCTCCGGGGGCTCGAGGGGGGCGCGGGGAGCTCCTCCTCGCTGGCCACGGGCAGCGCCGCCAGGATCGCCGGATCGCTCGGCAGCGCGTGCGCCTCGAACGTCGGGCTGTCGAAGTCGGCCTCGTCGTCGAACGCCAGCGCCACCTCTTCGTAGCGGAGCGTCGGCCCCATCCGCTCCCCCGACGAGTGCGTCGTCTCCGGGGCGGGCCGGAGCGCCCGCTCGAGCGCGGACTTGCTCGTCTGCAGCAGGTGCGCCAGCTCCGCGCACCCGGCCTCCACGTCGATGTGCGCGCGCACGACCCCGGCCAGCTCGGCGGCCGTGATGAGGCGCCGCTCGCGATCCGGCTCGAGGGCGCGCGCCACGGCGTCGAGCAGCGGCTCGGGCAGGTCGGGCCGCAGCGACGAGAGCGGAGGGAGCCGCGGGCTTCGCATCGCGCGCAGCAGCTCCCACTCGTCCTTCTTCTTGGGGCCGAAGGGCGCGCGCCCCGTGGCGAGGCGCCAGGCCAGCAGCGCCGCCGCGTAGACGTCCGCCCGCTGGTCAACCGGCTCGCCGCGCGCCTGCTCGGGCGCCATGCACCCGAGCGTGCCCTTGACGATCCCCACGCGCGTCCCGGGCGAAACGCCGAGGACCTTGGCGATCCCGAAGTCGGCGATCTTCACGCCGCCGCTCCAGTCGAGCAGCACGTTCGCCGGAGAGACGTCGCGGTGGACGATCGGCGTCGGCGCGCCCCCGTCGGCGAAGCCATGGGCATACGCGAGCGCCGTGAGCACGCGCTCGACGATGTGCCACGCGGCGCGGTCGGGCAGCCGCACGCCCCCGGCGTGGCAGAGGCGCAGCACGCGCGCCAGGGCCACGCCCGGGACGTACTCGAAGACGAGCGCCGCGAACCCGGGCTCCTCCAGGAACGCGCGCACCTGGACGATGCACGGGTGCCGCAGGCGCACGCACACCGACGCCTCGCGCGCGAAGGAGTCGGCCGTCTCGCCCTCGCGAGAGTCGCGCCCGGCGTCGGCGATCGTCTTGATGGCGACGAGCTTGCCCGCGCGCGAGCGTGCCAGGAATACCTCGCCCGCCCCGCCCGCGCCGAGGCGCTGGAGGACGTCGAAGCCGGCGAGAGCGCGGGGCGGGGCGTCGGACGGGAACAGTCGATCGCGAGTCTCGGGCCAATCGCCGCGGGGGGGAAGGGGCGACGTGCGCGCGAGGGGCCGGTTCCGGTAGGCTGCCGCGGCATGCAGAGCCTCTCCCTCGACGACGGCCGCTTCGTCGCGCTGCTGCGCGAGCTCGTCGCGCTCGGTCCGCGCCTCCAGAACGCCCCGTCCGCGGGGCTGGTCCCGGAGGAGCGCCTCGCCGCCGACGTCGTGCGTCGCGCGCTCGCCCCCGCCGTCGCGCGCGGCTTCGTCCAGATCGAGGCCCTCGCCGCCCCCGGCCACGAGGCCCGGCCGAGCCTCGTGCTCACGGTCCAGGGGACGGGCGCGGGCACGATCGGCTTCGTCGGCGCGCACTTCGACGTGGTCCCCGCCGACCGCGTGGTCGAGGGATGGCTCCACGATCCCTTTGCGCTGCACGTCGACGACGACGGCACGCTCCACGGGCGCGGGGTCACCGACTGCCTCGGCCACGTGGCGGTGCTCACGGAGCTGGTGGCCCAGATGGCCGAGCGGGGCGCGCGCCCGCGCCGGACGCTGAAGATCGTCCTCATCGCGAACGAGGAGGAGAGGGCCCGGCCCGAGATCGGGCTCGACTACGTGGTCGCGTCCGGCGCGATGGACGCGCTCGAGGACGGGCCGATCTACTGGCTCGACAGCGCCGACTTCGGCCCGACGGTGGGTACCGCCGGGGGCGCGGGGTGGGAGCTCGTGGTCACGGGCGTCCCGGGTCACTCGGGGATGCCGCAGAACTGCGTGAACGCCCTCGAGCTCGCGATGGCGACGACGCTCGCCCTGGGCGAGCACTTTCGCCGCAGCTTCCCGCCCCACCCCGACGAGAAGCGCTACGCATTCCTGGCGCCGTCGAGCCTCAAGGCCACCGTCGTGCGCGCGCCAAACGCCAAGGTGACCAAGATCCCGGGCGAGGTCACCGTCGAGGGCGACCTGCGCCTCACGCCCTTCTACGACATGGCCGACGCCATCCAGAGCGTCGAGGGCTTCGTGGCGGAGCTCGACGGGCGCCTCGAGCGGGGCGACGCGCCCGCGGGCTTCCCGGCGGCGCGCGCGAGCGACGGGCGGCGCGGCTCGGTGGCCCTGCGCTTCGCGGGCCGCGCCACCGAGGGGATCGCGTGCAAGCTCGACTCGCCCGCGCTCGCCGCGCTCACCGAGGCGATCCGCCGGGCGCGCCCGGGCGCCGACGTGAGGCCGTTCTCGCTCACGGGCTCCCTGCCGCTGGTGCGCGACCTGCAGCGCAGGGGCTTCGACGTGCACATCACCGGCTTCGGGCGGAGCACGTCGTACCACGCGCCCAACGAGCAGGCGCAGCTCGCGCACTTCCGCGAGGGGTTCGCGATCCTGGGGAGGCTGCTCGGGCAGTAGTCGGCCCCGCATTGACTTTCCCCTCCAGCCCGGGCACTCACCTTCCCTCGCATGCTCCGCCCCCTCCCCCTCGCCGCGGCGGCAGTCACCCTCCTCGCGGCGGCGGCCCTCGCGCCCCGGCCCGCCGCCGCGCAGCCGGCCGACGAGCACGCC
>JAJYCT010000358.1 GCA_021778125.1 Myxococcales bacterium | reverse complement strand
ACGTCGTGTGCCGGTCGCGTCTCGAAGTCGGCGCGCGTGTAGAGCCGCAGGCAGCGGCCCGGGCGCGTGCGGCCCGCGCGTCCGGCCCGCTGCGTGGCCGACGCGCGGCTCACCTTCTCGACGCGCAGGCGCGGCAACCCCGACCAGGGCGCCTGCGAGGCGACGCGCGCCAGGCCCGAGTCGACCACCGCGACGACCCCCTCGATGGTCACCGACGACTCGGCCACGTTTGTCGAGAGGATGATCTTGCGCCGCGGCCCGGGGCGCACGGCCACGTCCTGCTCCTCGGGCGACAGGTCGCCGTGCAGCGGCACGAGCGCGAGATCGGCCTCGGTCGCGAGCTTCTCGCTCGCCTCGCGCGCGCGCCGGATCTCCGAGGCGCCCGGCAGGAAGACGAGCACGTCGCCGTCGAGCCCCTCGACGACGAGCCGCCGCACGGCGGAGGCCACCTGGGAGGCGAGGGGGCGATCGTCGGGGGCGGGCAGGTGCTCGATCGCGACGTCGTAGCGCTTGCCCTCGCTACGCAGCACGGGCGCCCCGAGGTAGGCCGCGAGCGGGCCAGTCGCGAGCGTCGCGCTCATCGCGACGACGCGCAGGTCGGGTCGCCGCGTTCGCCGCAGGCGCTCGACGAGCGCGAGGGCGACGTCGCCCTGCAGGTGCCGCTCGTGAAACTCGTCGAGCACGACGACCGCGACGCCCTCGAGCTCCGGAGAGGCGACGATGCGCCGGCCGAGCACGCCCTCGGTGACGAAGCGGATGCGCGTGCGGGCGCTGGTCGCGTCCTCGAAGCGGACCTGGTAGCCTACGCTGCCGCCGACCTTGTCGCCCAGCTCGAAGGCCACGCGCCGCGCGGCCATGCGCGCCGCCAGCCTGCGCGGCTCGAGCACGACGATCTCGCCCCGGTCGGCGAAGCCGGCGTCGAGGAGCGCGCGCGGGACGCGCGTCGTCTTGCCCGCGCCGGGCGGCGCCTCGAGCACGAGCGTCGGGCGGTCGCGCAGCGACGCGACGAGATCGGGGAGCAGGGGATCGATGGGGAGCAGCTGCACGGGCGCGGAGCGGAGGGGGACCGGGAACCTACCTCCGCGCGGCCCCGGGCGCGATATGCTCGTTCGCGCTCCCATGCACTACCGCCAGGGCGTCCCGCTCGCGCCGCTGACGACCCTCCGCGTCGGTGGCGCCGCGGCGCGCATGACGACGCTCGACCGCGAGGGCGACCTCGAGGAGGTCCTGCGGGACGCGGAGGCGCGCGGCGAGCCGGTGTTCGTCCTGGGCGGTGGCAGCAACGTCGTCGTCGCGGACGAGGGCTTCCCGGGCGTCGTCGTCTGCATGGCCCTGCGCGGCATCGACCGGAGGGACGAGGGGGACCGCGCGATCGTCGACGTCGCCGCGGGCGAGGACTGGGACGAACTCGTGGCGCGCGCCGTCGAGGCGGGGTGGGGCGAGATTGCGTGCATGAGCGGCATCCCCGGCCTGGTCGGCTCCACGCCCATCCAGAACGTCGGCGCGTACGGCCAGGAGGTGAAGGCCACGATCGCGTCCGTGCGCGTCTACGATCGTGAGCAGCGCGCCTTCGAGGAGATCCTTGCGGCGCGCTGCGGCTTCGGGTACCGCGCCAGCGTCTTCAAGCGCTCCGATCGCCATGTCGTCACGCGCGTGCGCTTTGCCTTCCCGCGTTCTCGCGTGGAGCGAGTGCGGTACGCGGAGCTCGCGCGTGCGCTCGGCGTCGGCGAGGGGGGCGAGGCGCCGGCGGCGCGCGTTCGCGAGACGGTCCTTGCGCTCCGTCGCGGCAAGGGCATGGTCCTCGATCCCGGCGACGCCGAGAGCGTGAGCGCCGGCAGCTTCTTCGTGAACCCGGTCGTCGACGACGCGCTCGTGGGGCGCGTGGAGGCGGCCGTCGGGCAGAGACCACCGGGCTTCCCTGCAGAGGGCGGCAAGACCAAGCTCGCCGCGGCGTGGCTCGTCGAGAAGGCCGGCTTCGCCCGCGGCTGGACGATGGGGCGCGCGGGCGTGTCGCGCAAGCACGCGCTGGCGCTCGTCAACCGCGGCGGCGCGACGGCGGTCGAGATCCTCGCCGCCGCGCGCGCCATCCGTGATGGTGTCCGCGACCGGCTCGGCGTCACGCTCGAGCCCGAGCCCGTGCTCGTCGGCTGCGCCTGGACGTAGGGGGCGTCGCGATCAGGGGAAGACGGCCACTTGCGCGGAGAGCACGACGGCCGCGACGGCCACCGCGACGACGAGCGAGCGCGCCGCGGCCGGCACGTTCCGTCGCGCCGCCACGAACGCGATGATGGCGGCCAGCGCGCCGCCGTACCCGCACGTCCAGCAGCGCCAGAAGAAGCCCGCGTGCGCGCTCCACACGAGCGTCGTGGGGTTCGGATCGGGGTAGAGGAAGAACTGCACGGCGCGCACGACGCCGTAGCCGGCGACGGCGACCGACGCGCCCCACGCGAGGGCGACCGCGGCCGCCACGGGCGTCTCGGCCTTCATGCCGCGCGCTCCCCCCGCGCGTCCTGCACGCGCGGGCACTCCGGGTCCGGTCCGTGCGCTCCGTCGAGGTGCGCCGAGACGACCTTGCACCCGCCCTTGCAGATCGCGCGCAGCGAGCACGACGCGCACGGCTCCGGCGGAGCCTCGACGTGGGCGCGCCAGCGCGCGAGCGTCGGGTCGTCCCCGTGCGCCGCGAGCTCGAGGGCCGGCAGGTCCGAGGCCGTCGCGAAGCTGCACGGCGCCACCCGGCCGTCGACCGTGAACGCCGCGAGCGCCCCGGCTGCCTCGCACCCGAAGACGCCGAAGCGCGCGAGCGCCGCCGGATCGCGGGCGAGCGCCTCGTCGGCCGACAGGAACGCCACGAGCGCGCAGTCGACGCGGACGTGGAAGCGGCCGTCCGCGCAGTGGGTCTGCGCGAGGCCGCGCAGCGTGGCGCCGAGCGCGCGCGCCTGCCCGGGCGAAAGGCGACGCGCGAGGTAGTCGAGCGAGGCCGCACGGCCGGCGGGCTTGTAGCGGAGGAGCTGGGCCTCCACGGCGCCGAGGGCGCGCGCCCGGGCGATCGTGCCCTCGAGGGCGGGGAAGCTCGAGCGCGTCAGCACCACGTTGACCCCGACGCGCACGCCGGCCGCTGCGAGGCGCTCGATCGC
Source organism: Myxococcales bacterium (assembly GCA_021778125.1). Taxonomy (GTDB): domain Bacteria; phylum Myxococcota_A; class Polyangia; order Polyangiales; family Polyangiaceae; genus Palsa-1150. The sequence continues at coordinate 2,515 of JAJYCT010000358.1, read as the reverse complement.
GCGCTCGGCGGCCTCGCTCGCGTCGAACCCGCGCACGCTCGCGTACGTGTCGCCCGGCCCGTCGTAGCTCACGTTCACCTGGTCGAACCGCCGCAGCCGCTCCACGCGCGCGTCGGACAGCCCCAGCCCGCTCGTGGTGACGACCGGCGCGACGCCGCGTGCCCGCGCCGCGTCTGCCAGCAGGTCGAGGTCGTCGCGCGTGGTCGGCTCGCCGCCGCCGAAGGCCACCGTCAGCACGCCCGCGGCCGCCGCCGCGTCGAGCTCGCGCAGCAGGACCTCGCGCGGCGGCTCGACGCCGTCGGGCCGTACGTCCAGGTAGCAGCCCTCGCACCCGGCCCCGCAGCGCGCGGTGACCGCCATGTGGAGCTCGATGGGCGCGCTCGCGCGCGGCGGCGCTTGCCACGCGCGGCCCCCGTCGAGCCCGAGCGCGCGCACGCCGGCGCGATCGAGCGCGACGATGGCCGGCTCCGTCTCGAGCTTCACCCACGCGCCCCACGGCTCGTAGCGGACGATCACGGCTCGTCCCTCGGCGGGAGCTCCGCAGGGGAGGGAGGCGGAGCCGGCGGAGCGTCGTCGCCCGCGATCCGCACGTCTTCGCGCCCGAGCGCCGCCACGACCGCCGCCAGGACCGCGGCGCCGACGGTCGCCGTGGCAAACAGCGTGTCGATGACGCTGCCGATGCTCGAGCAGTTCGCTCCGTGTCCGGCGCGGACGGCGCGGATGCTCTCGGGGGGTACCGTACGCTCGCTCTTCATAGTCCGAACCCCGTCAGGTACTGCGGATCGAGCGTTTCGAGGAGCACGAACGCCATCGCGACGACCGCGGCTGCGCACACGGCCGCCCGGGCCGCCCGGGCCGCGCGCCGGGCGGAGCCCACGGCGCCCCAGGCGCGAGCCAGAAGGACGAGCGGGAGCACGGCGGCGCCCAGCGCGTAGAAGGGCGCCGCGTTGCCGCTCTCGTAGCGGCTCGCCAGCGTCCCGCCGGCCACGGCCACGAGCGCCACGAAGAGCCCCGCGACCGGCGCGAGCGAGCGCAGCGCGCGCCCCGCCCGCCCGAGCGAGCCGTCGCGGCCTGCCCGCGCAAACGCCATCGACGCGAGCAGCGCGAAGAGCAGCAGCGCGCCCTCGGCGCCGAACCTCACGCGGCGCCGCACCCGCAGGCGTCGTACCTGCTTGACGAAGGTCGGCTCGAGCAGGCTCGCGCGTGCCGAGGCCTCGCCCTGGGCCTCGTCGAGCCGGTCGAGGTCGATGAGCGTATCGACGAGCTCGCGCTCGGCGAGCCGCGCGGTGAGAGGATCGGCCTTCGGATCGGAGGTGACCTGGCGCAGCAGGGGGATGGCCGCCTCGGGCCGGTGCAGCCGGCCGAGCCACGCCTCGGCCACGAGCATGCGCGCCTCGACGCGCACCATCCCCGGCGGGAAGGTGTCCGCTTCGCGGGCCAGCGCCTCGACCACCGACGGATCGGACGACAACGCGGGATCATGGCGCACGCGCTCGAGGCGAGCCAGCGGCGCGAAGTTGCCCTCGGAGCGCGCGCGCAGCCAGTCGACGCGATCCGAGGCCCGGAACGCCCACCGCGTACCGGGCGCCGCCTGGATCGCGGCGCGATCGTTCGCGAGCGCCCGCGCGTAGGCGCCGTCGTCCTCGTCGAGCTGCCCGAGCAGCACGTAGGCCTCCGCAGTCGCCTCCGGATCGTCTGTCGCCGCCGTCGCGGCGTGCAGCGCGGCGCGCGCGGCGTCGCGACGAGCGGGCACGGCCGAGAGCGCGGCGTTCGCGTCGTCGACGCTCGCGCGCGCCACGCTCGCGCGGGCCGGGCGAGCCACGGCGAGCAGCAGGATCCCCACGAGCGCCGCGAGCGCGACGATTCGCATCGCGCCCCGGAAGCTCCCATGCGCGCGCGGCGTTGTCCATCCGCTCGCCCGACCTCTGCTACACATGCGGGCGAATTCGATGGTGACCCCCCGCGCTGCCGCCGTGTGGACGCCGGTCGCGCTCGCGCTCGCGGGCGGCGGCTGCAGCGGCTGCCGCGAAGATCACCCCTATGTCCCGTACGCCATCGCGCCGGGCCCGGCGGGGTCGACGACGGCGAGCGCGGCGAGCGCGCTCCCCGAGGCCAGTGCCCCGCCGCCCGGCGAAGCGGCGCAGGTCGCGCCCCCAGGTCTGTCTCGGTGGGAGCTCGACGGGGTCACCCTGCAGGCCCCCGAGGGCCAAGCGTTCGTGGCGGCTGTCGTTCGCGACTTCGACGGCGACGGTACCAAGGACGCCTTCGCGATCGCGCGACCCGAGGGCGGCGCCGATCCAGGCGCACTCTCGTACTACCGCGGCGGGGACGGGGCGCTTCGGGCGAGCGATACGTTCGCCCCCGCGCCGGGCCTCGCCGCGGATCCGGGCTGCGCGCCCGTCGGCCGTCTCGTGCGGGTCGGCGCGCGCACGGTCCTCGTGGAGCTCGGCGTGTCGTGCGCGGCTCGCACGTCGGGCGCGCCGGCGCGCTGGGTCGCGCTGGTCGCGGCGCCAGC
>JAJYCT010000357.1 GCA_021778125.1 Myxococcales bacterium | reverse complement strand
GAAAGCGCGGCGCTCGCGGAGCCCGCCGGCGGCGCGACCGGGAGGGTCCCCTGCGGGATCGGCGGAGGCGCCGGCGGCGCGGGCGTGGGGGCGGCCGAAGACGGCGGCACGGCCGTCACGGCCCCCATGAACGTGTGGCGACCGTCGTTGCTGGCCGCGTAGTCCTGGTCGCACGCCAGGAGCGAGGAAGCGAAGAGGAGGGCGGCGACGGGGAGGAGAGCTCGCATGACGGCCCCCCTTGTAGTGCCAACGGCCGCAGGAATCGAGAGGCTCGTCACCCGGCGACGCGTCGGCGCGCCGACCGGGGCGCCTGCCCCGCGGGACCGAGCAGGGCGCCGACGTCGATGCCCAGTGCGCCGCACAGCTGGCTGGCGACGAACAAGGAGGGCCCGAGCTCGCCGCGCTCGAGGCGCGCGATGTAGTTCACCGACAGCCCCGCGCGTCCGGCGAGCTCTGCCTGGGTCCAGCCGTGGGACTGGCGCGCGCGCCGCACCGCCTCGCCGACGCCCGCCGCGAAGGTCCCGGGATCGCCCCCGCGAGCCCGCGGCCGCCCGGGCCCCGAACGGCGGCGCGGACCGGACCCGATGGCCATCGAGCGCAGCATAGCGCCGCGGGAGCGCCCGCGCCGGGCGCGGCGCGCGCGCGTGTGCACGTTCACGCGCGGCCCCCTAGAGGCCCGACGGAGACGTGAGCCTGAGCTGTTCGAGCACGGGCTCCTGGCAGTAGAGTGCGCCGCCAGGATGGCGGCGAAGAAGAAGGCGCGGGCCCCCCGGCTCGCGATTGTGGCGGCGGAGTTCAACCGGCCGCTGGTCGACGCGATGGTGGCGTCCGCAGAGGACGAGGCGAGGCGGCAGGGGGCCCAGGTGGCAATCCCCCCGGTGCGCGTGCCCGGGAGCTACGAGACACCCGTCGTCGTGGCGCGGATCATCGCGCGGCGTGATGTCGACGCGATCGTCGTGCTCGGGTACATCGAGCGCGGCGAGACGCAGCACGGCGAGGTGATGGGGCACGCCGTCCACTCGGCGCTCGTGAAGCTCGCGATCGAGCACGGCAAGCCTGTGGGTGTGGGGATCATCGGGCCGGGCGCGACGAACGCGCAGGCCGAGTGTCGCAAGGAGAGCTACGCGAGGGCCGCAGTGAACGCGGCCCTGCGCGCGCGCGAAGCGATCCAGCGCGTGTAACGCGCCAGGGCCGCCCTACTTCTTCCTGGCCGGCGCCTCGGGCGCCTTGACGAACTTGAGCGTCATCCGGTCGCTCTCGCCGATCGCCACGAGCTTCTCGCGGTCCTGTGCGCCGCGCTCCAGCGTGGGCGGCAGCGCCCAGACGCCCTCGGCGTAGTCCTTGGTGTCCTTCGGGTTGGCGTTGATCTCGCTCTTGCCGTCGAGCTTGAAGCCGGCGGCCTTCACCTGATCGATGAGCCATGGCTCGGGAACGTAGCCCTTCTTCGAGCTCTCGACGGGATCGGCGTCGGGCTTGGCGCGGTGCTCCTCGATGCCCAGGACGCCGCCAGGCTTGAGCACCTTGCGGATCTCGCCCAGCCAGGTCGGCAGCGTGCCGCTGTTGACCATGCCGTGCACCTCGCGCATCAGGAGGACCTGATCGACCGAGCCGGCCGGCACCGACGCGAGGCTGGGCGCTTTGCCGTCGACCACCACCGTCTGCACCTTGCCGAACACCTCCGGCGCCTTGGCCAGGAACGCCTGCCAGCGCTGCGCGTAGAACGTGGCGCGCGAGTCCTCCGGGCCGTTCGGGTCGCCGCTGGTGCCCAAGAGCTTGCCCTTCGACGCGAGCATGGGCGCCAGGATCTCGGTGTACCAGCCCTCGCCCGGACCTACCTCGAGCACCGTCATGTTCGGACGGGTGCCGAAGAACGTGAGCGTCTCGAGCGGGTGGCGGAACTTGTCGCGGTCGGCGTCGCCGGGCTTGCGCTGTGGACCGGCCAGGATCTCCTTCATCGCCGCCTGGAGCGTGGGGTACGTCTTGCTCGCGAGCGCGCCCGCGGCGGCGTGGACGGCGGGCGTCCAGCGGGCCAGCTCGGCGAGGTGGCCCGCGTGCCACTCGTCGCGATCCTTCTTGAGCGCCGCGAGGGCCTTGGCCTTCTTCTGCTCCTCGGGCGTGGGCTCCGGAGCGGGCGCGGGAGCCGCGCTCTCGGTCGGCGCAGGCGCCGAGGCGACCGGTGCCGGAGGCGGAGGAGGCGGAGCCGCAGGCGGCGGGGGCTCGGCACCTCCGCAGGCGAGGAGAAGCGCACCGGACAGCAAGGCGATGGCGGAAAGGGAGCGACGCATGGGGCTCGTGCATAGTCCCGCCGCGCGCGCGCTGCCAGCCTCCTCGGACCTGGTGCTCCCAGGCGTCAGAGAGCCGCGCTCGCCTCAGTCTGCTCGGCCGCTCGGTCGTCGCCGCGCGGCCTCGTCTCCGACCAGGCCCTTGCGCCTGTCCAGGACCATCCCGCCCGGATCTCGCTCGCCGATGGTCTTGACGGCGTCTCGCACGATCGACGCGAGCTTCTCGCGCGCCGGGCCGGCCACGCTCCGATAGTGGATGTTGAACGACGGAGTGCGCGTCAAGGCGGGCGCGCCGTCGTCCCTCGCCGAGAGCACGACCTCCACGCTCGAGTCCCCGTGCTCGAACAGGAAGCTGCAGGTGCGGCGAGTGAGCCGGACCGCCGACAACCGCGCCTCGTTGCGCGGGGCGACGCCCTCGACCAGCGCCCTCCAGGCAGGGTGATCAAGCGCGTCGGCCATGCCCTCGCCCGGTCTGTCGGAGCCGACCCAGAGCCCGTCCTCGGGCTCCACGAACGGCCGCGTGCGCGGCGTGGGCTGCAGCCGCCCCTCCTCCCAGCCGAACTTGGTGACGTACGGGTGGTGCAGCCCCAGACACGTGTCGCTGTGCTCGCACTTGGCCTCGTACAGGCACGCGAACTGCGGGTAGGCATCGTAGAACTTCTCGGCAATCACCACGTCGGGTTGCGAGTCGTCGTGGGCCTCGGCGAAGTCGCCCAGCAGGCAACGAGGCACGTACTTCACGCGGCCCTCGATCCCGAGTTCGCGAATCTTGCCGAGGGCGCGGCGGACCTCGGGCGCCACCTTGCTCATCGGCGCCACGAGATCGCGCTCGTCGGCGTAGTCCTCCATCGGCAGGTAGTTCCAGAACTCCATGCGCACGGGGCGGAACGGCTGCACCGTATCCACCACCCGCGAGAGGTGCTCGACGTTGAGCGTGCAGATGACCGTGTTGGTCATCAAACAGACGCCGAGCTCGGCCAGGTTTGCGATCCCGCGCACGGCTTCGTCGAAGCTGCCCGGCCGCTGCGAGATGTTGTCCTGCGTGGCGGCGTCGTGACCGTGGAGCGAGACGAAATACTCGTCGACGCCCGCGTTCAAAAGGCGCCTGGCGAGCGCCATGTCGGCGAGCATGCGCCCGTTGGTCTGCAGACGGACGTGCTCGAAGCTGCCGGATGCACGCGCGATGGCGACGTAGTCGAAGAGCTTCCTCTCGAGCGTGACCTCCCCCCCGGTGAAGCAGATGCGCCGGTAGCGCCTGGAGCGCGCGTTGTCGGCGACGGCGGCCCGGAGCTTGTCTTCGGAGACACCCTTGAAGAGGTTCATCCCCTCCTGGACGATGCAGAAGCGACACGCGCTGTGGCAGTGGAAGTCGACGGTGACGGTGAGATCCTCGAATCGCGTGGGATCGAACCGACCCTTGTGAGTCAGCATCGATGCCTCACAGCGTCCCGTAGAAGCTGGTCTTGGGGTAGGTCATCACGTCGCCGTCGAGCGCGTAGTCGATCCCCACGTCGAAGAAGAGGTGCTCGAACGCCCCCGGGCGGCGAGCCACCAGGTCGATGATCGCGCTCGGGTAACCGAAGCGCCTGAGGAAGAACAGCAGCTGCTCGACCGCGATGCCCGAGAAGTACACCCCGTCGCGGAGCCGCTTCTTGGCAACGCATATCGTCCTGCAGGCGTAGAGCTCGGGGATCAGCACCTTGGAGAGTCGGGCCGGATCGCCGTAGTCCACGAACACGCTCGCCTTGAGGAGCGGCAGGATCTGGTCGATCTCGCGCTTGGCGTCCAGGAAGCGGTAGGTGTTCTCGAGCTCGACGCCGGTGGCCCTCGCCTTGTACGAACGCCCGGCATGGCCCGGGCCCCCGGTGAGGTAGAGGTTCAGCTCGTCGATGGTCCTTCGGGACGCCACCGACGCGTCCAGATCGAAGCTGACCATCTGGTACGGGATGCTCTCTCTCGGTCGCGGAAGCACCTCGAACCACGGCGTCAGCGTTCGGGCGATGCCCTCCAGGGTAGCGTTGGGGTCTTCCTTGTCGGGGTCGTATACGTAGATCTCCCAGAACAGGCGGTGGCCGTCCCACTTGATGCCCCACACCGTCATGTCCTTGCCCAGGGCGGCCTGCAGCGCGAGCAGCGGCGGACGGAGGTGCTCGAGCACCCCCCCGACGGCGAGCGAGCGCCAGAGCAGGTTCTCGGGGCGCAGCCTCGCGCGCCACGATCGGCGCGGGCGGTACGGCTGCAGGCAATAATCGAAGTAGCGATCGTCCGGCCCGCTCTCGAGCAATGGCGTCAGCAGGGCCGAGGCGTCGAGGAGGGCCATGGGCCGTCAGCGTCCGCTCGTCGCAGCCAGCAAGCGCACGGTCGCCGGGTGGATGGCGTCGATCACCCGACCGAGCTGGCCTACCGTCGAGCGGTCGACCGTCCCGCGATAGGAGTAGGCGAAGCCGTCGCGCCTGGCGAACGAGCGCGCGCCCTCGCGCGAAGGGAGGACCTCGAGGACCAGCGTGCCAGTGGGGCATCCGAGGTCCACCAGCAAGGCCTCGCTGTCGCGGCGAGCCCCGGCGATGGACCAGCCGCTCACGGCCTCGCCGAGGCTCGTGGTCAGCGGCTCCACCAGCTCTGCAGGAATTGGCGCCACGTCCTGCGCCGGTCGCTCGCCGCCGGAGCGGCTCACGGCCGAGGGCGTCACGAACCCCAGCCAGTTGGACGCGATGACGTGGTTGTGCAGGCCCTCCGTGAGGCGCACCAGCCTCTCCCACCCGTCACGGAGGTCCCGCGCGGACCAGCCGCGACACTCCTGCACCTCGAACGTTTCGGGATCGAAGCGGATCGCGAACTCGTCGACCCGCTCGAGAAGAGCGTCCGGCAGGACGAGCGGAAAGAAGATTCTCACTCCGTCGGCCAGCTCCATGGTCTTGTCGAGCGTGCGACGGAACGAGTCCGGGTTGTCTCCGGGAAGACCGTAGATGAGCTCCACGTCGATCGGGATCCGCCCGCGCAACTCGCGCAGCACACGCTCGAATCGCACCGGGTCGAACGGCCTCCCGAGCGCGCGCAAGACCTCCGGATCGAAGCTCTGGATTCCGATGCTCACCTGCGCTTCCCGGACGAGGGCGAGGAACTCCAGGTGCTCTTCCTTCACGTGGGTGGGATAGAAGTGCCCTCGCACGATGCAGTTGGACAGCGCGCCTACGGCCCGCTCGGCTTCCATGAGGTTTCGGAAGCCACGGGCGCTCAGGTTGAACGCCGCGTCGGTGAAGAAGACGTTGTTCACGCGCGCCCGCTGCATGCCACGCAGGTGCGCTGTAAGGTACTCGGCTCCGTAGACGCGGTCGGCCCGCTGGTCGCCCCACTGGCAGAAGGCGCAGGTCATCGGGCAGCCACGG
>JAJYCT010000356.1 GCA_021778125.1 Myxococcales bacterium | reverse complement strand
CGAGGCTGAGCGCCCCCTGACCGCCGCCGAGAGGCTCGCGCAGAAGCGCCGCGAGCGCAGGTAGCCCGGCGCGCGCCCCGCAACTTCGAGGACCGCCCTTACCGGAGCATCACGCCGAGCGTGATCGCGCCGCCCACGACGAGCGCGACGACGCCGACGACCACCGGCAGCAGCCACCCGGGCTTGGCGCCCGGCACCCCGAGCGCGAGCGCGTCCTCGCGCACCGCCCGGAAGGCCTGGTCCATGCCCTGACGCGCCATGGGATCGCCCCCGAACCCGCCCGGAGGCGGCGCGGCGAACGGATCCCCCGCAACGCCGAGCGCGGCCACCTTGGGAACCATCACGCGCGGCATCGCCTCCGCGATCTGCCGGGCGAGCTCCCGCTGCGGCGTCTGCGCCCAGAGGCGGTGATCGCCGGAGAGTCCGTACGCGCGGCCGATCCGATCGGCCAGCTCGCCGACGCTCCTGGTGCGGATGTTCTGGTTCTTGGCGAGCGCTTCCTCGAGGACCTCGTCCATCGCCGGGGGCACCGGGTACCTGCCGCCCGCGGCCTTCACCGTCGGCGGCACCGGATCCTTCGTGAGGATGGCGAGCAGAATGGACGGACCGTTGGTGCCCGAGAACGGCACCTCGCCCGTGATGCACTCGTAGACGAGCGCGCCCAGCGCGAACACGTCGGCGCGCCGATCGATGGTGTCGAGGCCCTGCGCCTGCTCCGGCGCCATGTAGTACGGGCTGCCGATGGTCGTGCCGAGCACCGTCAGCTTCTTGCTCGAGCTGCTCTTGTCCTTCACCGAGCCGAAGTCGAGGAGCTTGACGATGTCGCCCTCGCGCGTCCCGCAGAGAAACAGGTTGTCGGGCTTGAGGTCGCGGTGGATGAAGTTGCGCTCGTGGGCGCCGTCGAGGCCGATGGCCACCTGCGAGATCATCCGCACCAGGCGCTCCGGCGGCAGGACCTTCTCGCGCTTGAGGACGACGCGAAGCTCCTCGCCGTCGAGGAACTCCATGACCAAAAGCCACGTCGACGACACCATGTCGCGCTGGAAGTCGAGCACGCGCACGATATGGTCGTGCGGCAGCATCGAGCTGATCTCGTACTCGCGCTTGAAGCGCTCGAGCGATACCTCGTCCTTGGCGACGTCGGCGTGCAGCACCTTGAGAGCGACGCGCGAGTCGTTCTGCTTGTCGATGCCCTCGTAGACGCGCCCCATGCCGCCATCGGCGACGACGCGGCGAATGTCGTAGCGGCCGCAGAGCCGGGCGCCGATGCGCGGGTCCTCGGCGTTGGGAGCCACCGGGGCGAGGCTCGCCGCCGTGAGCTGCGTTCCGTCCGCGGGGCAGAAGCCCGCGTCGTTCGGGAAGGTGCGCTGACAGACGGGGCAGCTCTTCATGACCGATGGACCGCGGATACCGCGTCCAGCGTACCTTGCCGCGCGACCTCAGCGAAAGTACGTGGTGCTCGTCGTGCGCACCGGGCGCACGCCCGTTCAGCCACGGTCCGGCGAGGCCGCGTCGGCGGCCGCGACAGCGGGGGCGAAGTAGATGATGCGGTTGCAGGAGGGGCACTGCTCGAGAAGGGGCTCGCGGCGCAGGCGGTGGAACAGCTGCGGCGGAAGCGCCATGTGGCAGGCGCCGCAGGTGCCGTCGGTCGTCTTCGCGATCGCGGTGCCGCGCTTGGAGCGGATCATCTCGTAGCGGCGGTAGATCTGCGCGGGCAGCGGCTTCGCGATGGCGGCGCGCTCGGTCTTCTTCGCCTCGAGCGCACGGGTCACCTCGCCGAGCTTGGAGCTGATGGCGCCCTCGCGAGCGGCCAGGTCTTCGACCAGCTTCTGGTGCTCGGCGCGCGTCGCCTCGTTCTGCTGGCGGGAGGCGTCGGCGTCGGCGGTGATCTTGCCGATCTCCTCCTCGCGGTCGCGCACCAGCTTGCGGAGCTCCTCGAGCTCGCGCTGCGCGGCGTTCGCCTCGCGCTCCGTGCGCGAGCGACCGAGCTTCTCGCGCGAGTGCTCGAGCTGCTGCGTCATGTTGCGGACGTCCTGGATCAGCTCACCGCGGGCCTTGTCCATCGTGGCGAGCGATGCGGCGTCGGACGCCAGCTTCTCGTCGAGCCGGGCGATGCCCGACTTGAGACCGTCGAGCGTCGAGCGCTCCTGCGCCTGCTGCTCCTGGAGTTCCTTGAGCTCGGCGTCGAGCTGCGCGAGCTTCTCGAGAACGCGAATCTGGTCGGGGATGCTCAATGCGTCGCTCCGGGACGAAGAAGAAGGGGGTGCCAGGTACATAGCGCAGAGGAGGGCAAAGGGCGAAGCCGCCGGCGGCGGCCGGCGAAAAGTGGGCCCACCTGGGTTCGAACCAGGAACGGCCCGGTTATGAGCCGGGGGCTCTGACCGATTGAGCTATGGGCCCGCATCGCGCATCGCCGCCGCAGTAGGGAGGCAGATGCGAGAAGTCGGGCGGCCGATGCCACGCCGTGAACCTAGTCGAAAGCCCCCCCGGACGGAAGGACCGTCAGAGGGAGCACGAAAGAACGCGCAGCTGAGCCGACGGATCGGCAGGCGTGGCCACGAGGATGCGGGGACCGGGGCCCAGCACGGCGAGAGGCCGGCCCTCGTCGAGCTGCGGCTCCACGCTGGCGCGGGCGGCCGGCACCCCCGCCGCGTCGAGCGGGAGCAGGCGCGCCTCCTCGCGCGGCGCGACCCAGGCGAGCCACGGCGGAGAGGCGTCGACGAGGCTCGGCGCGCCCCGCCCCAGGCCGTCGGTGGGGTACGCCACGGCCGGCTCCGAGCCGATGTCGCGCACGCGGACGCGGAGCAGCGCGCCGCCCGAGCCGTCGACCGCCTCGCCGTCGTCGCGGACGACCGCCAGGGCCCCGTTCGCGCCCGGCAGCGCCTGGACGTCGAACGCGGAGACGTGCCCCATCGCGGACGTCAGCCGGCGCACCGGACCCGCGGGACCTCCGTGCGCGTCGAGCGGCTGCACCTCGAGCCACGACGTCGCGGGCGCCTCGCCGGTGATCTCGACCGGAGAGGCATCCGCGACGGCGGCGGCGTCCGGCCGCCGGGCGATCCAGAAGAGGAAGGTCCCCGCCCCGATCGGGAGCAGGCGCGGAGCCTCCGCGTCGCTTCCGGCCGGAGACGCGTCGCGCGGCGCGCCCGCCCGACCGTCCGCGCCCACCTCCGCGACGCGGATGACCCCGTGCGGCTTCGGGCCGGAAGTGGCCTCGTCCCAGGCGAGCAGGGAGCCGGCGAGATCGAAGGCGAGCGAGTCGTCGCGAGGCTCCGCGAGCGTCCCGGTCGCCTTCACGTCGCCGCCGGCGGAGAGCGTATAGACGACGAGCTCGCGCGCGTCGCCGCGGTGCGACACGCCGTAGGCCACGGCGAGCAGGCCGTCGCCGCGAGCCGCGAGCCGCGGGGGCGGCGCGTCGCCGAGCGTGGGGCCGAGGTCGCGCACGCGCACCGACGACGCGTCGGGCGGAAGCAGCGCCACCGCTGCCGTGCGCCCGGAGGCGGCGCGGTGCACCAGATCGACGGCGATGCCGCGCGCGTACGTGAGCGTGTCGCCGATCTCGAGGTCGTCGAGCCCGTGGCCGTCGTCGACGGCGAGGGCCACGCCGACCGACTTGCACCGGGCGGGCGCGAGCTCGAACAGCGCCGCGGGCGCCTCCTGCGCCGGAGGAGCCGCGGGCGCCGCGTCGACGGCCGCCGCGCCGCCGTCGGACCTGTGGCACGCGCAGGGCAGCAGCAGGCCGAGGAGCGCCGCGCGACGGACGCTCATGCGGGGTCCAGGAAGCCGTCGACGACCTCGAGGGCGAGCTCGTGGCGCTCGAGCGGCGGCATGATGTACGCGCCCGCGACGCGGCCGCGCACCCCCTGCAGCATCTCGCGCGCGATCGCGACCCCCTCCTTGCGCGCCGCCGCGCCCGTACCCGCCTTGCGCATCCTCTCGCGCACGGCGTCGGGCACCTGCATGCCGGGCACCTCGTTGTGCAGGAACTCGGCGTTGCGGTAGCTCGCCAGCGGCAAGAGGCCCACGAGCACCGGGAGCCCGAGCGGCGCGCAGTCGTCGAGAAAGCGCTCGAGCACGGCGAGGTCGTAGACCGGCTGGGTCATCACGATCTCCGCGCCGGCGGACTTCTTGTCGCGCAGGCGGGCGATCTCGCGCGGGTAGTTGAGCGCGGCGGGCTCGGCACCCGTCGCGAGCACGAAGCGCGTCGTCGCGCCGAGCGGCTTGCCCCCGGGATCGACGCCGTGGTTCAGCCGCGAGGCGAGCTTGAGGATGCCGATCGAGTCGAGGTCGTAGACGGCGCTCGCGTCGGGGAAGTCGCCCATCTTGGGCGGATCGCCCGTGATGATGACGAGGTTGCGAATCCCCAGGTCGTGCGCGCCCAGGAGGTGCGCGAGCGTCCCGAGCAGGTTGCGGTCGCGGCCGCACACGTGGAGGATCGTGTCGATCTCCGCCTCGCGCCGGACACGCACCGCCATCGCGAGGTTGCTCATGCGGGCCTGCGCGCGCGCGCCGTCCGCGATGTTCACGACGTCGATGCCGCCGGCCCTGAGCGCCCGCGCGGCCGCGACCGCGCGCGACGGATCGAGGCCGACCGGCGGGTTGACCTCGACCGAGACCACGAAGCGCTTGCGGGCGATCTTCGCGGCCAGGTCGCTGCGCTGCTCGAACGGCGGCGGCTGCAGCGCCCCGGGGAGGATCGCCGGGACGGCGCCCGTGATGTCGGCGCGCGGCGGCTCATCCTCGCCGCGCGCGTCGGAGTCGGGGACCCCTGCGGCCATGCGCGCGGCCGCCGCGATGCGCTTGACGTGCTCCGGCGTCGTCCCGCAGCAGCCGCCGACGAGGCGCGCGCCCACGCGCACGAGCCGGCGCGCGTACACGCCGAAGTACTCCGGCGTCGAGACGTAGACCATGCGCTCGTCGACCCGCCGCGGCAGGCCGGCGTTGGGCGCCGCGAGCACGGGCAGCCCGACGGGCACCATCTTCTCGACGGCCGCGAGGACCGCCATCGGCCCCTCCGAGCAGTTGGCCCCGACGATGCTGGCGCCCCACTCGCGCACCAGGCGCGCGACCTCGTCGGCCCCCGTCCCCTCGGCCATGCGCCCCGACTCGTCGAGCGAGACGCTCGCGATGACCGGGACGCGGCCCCCGGCGACGCGCACCGCGGCCTCGACTGCCGCGCGCAGCTCGGGAGTCTGGCGGACCGTCTCGACGAGGAGCGCGTCGACGCCCGCCTCGACGAGGGCCTCGGCCTGCACGATGAACGCGGCCTTGACCTTGGCGAGATCGGCGGGATCGGCCTCCCCGAGAAAGTAGCCGCTCGGCCCGATCGCGCCGGCGACGTAGGCCTGCGTGCCGGCCGCGCGGCGGGCGACCTGGACGGCGGCGAGGTTGAGCTCGCGCACGCGGGCCTGCAGGCCGAACTTCTCGAGGCGCAGCGCGTTCGCGCCGAAGGTGTTGCTCTCGATGACCTGCGCGCCGGCGCGGACGTAGTCGTCGTGCACCTTCTCGACGAGCTCGGGGCGCGAGACGTTGAGCTCCTCGAAGCACGCGCTGTAGAGGACGCCCCGCTCGTAGAGCTGCGTGCCCATCGCGCCGTCGATGACCAGGACGCCGCTCTGTACGGCCTCGAGCAGGGGGCGATCTGTGCGGGGAGGGACGGTGGGCATGGGCGCG
>JAJYCT010000355.1:1792-5681 GCA_021778125.1 Myxococcales bacterium | reverse complement strand
AGGCCCCGCCGCTCATGCCGGGCGAGGGACGCGGGCCGCGCCGGTTCCGCGGCGCACGCCTCCGCTGACGCGCGCTCTGCCTCGTGTCGCCGCGCGAGGCGCGCGGCGACCGGGCCCGGCGTGGCGCGGATGAGCCTTGCCTCGAAGGCCCCCTCCAGTACGCTTCTGGGGACATGCCCCCTTCCCGCCGCGGTCTCGCCGGTCTCGCGCTGTTCGTGCTGGTCACCGCGAGCGCCGGGGCCTGCGGCTCCGGCAAGGGGGACGGCTTCGTGCCGGGCGGAGACGACGCCTCGACGGGGGACGGCGCCGCGAACGGCGAGGGGGGCCTGATCTCGGGAGACGGGAGCATCATCCACGGCGACGCGCAGGCGTTCGACGTCCAGCCCGCCCCCCTGCAGTCGCTCACGGTCAAGGCGGGACAGACCACGCCCACCGTCCTCTACAAGGCGACGCTCGGCGGCAACCCCGTCAAGGCCGGCTGGCAGGTGGATCGCGGCGACATCGGCTCGATCGGAGCCGGCCCTGCGGCGCAGACGACCTTCGCCCCGACGGGCACGACGGGCGGTCTCGTCGACGTCAGCGCGGCCTACTCCGGCCAGACGTTACAACGCCAGGTCTTCGTCAAGCTCACGCAGACGCAGAACGGCGCGAACCCGAGCGCGCCGGGTGAAGGCCAGCAGATCCCCGGGAGCGTCGGCGCTCTCTCGGCGGGCGGAGGCGTCGGCGGGGTCGGCGGCGAGGGGCTCGGGGGGCCGGTGACCGATCCGGGCACGCTCGGAGCGCTGCAGAACCCGACGAACAACGGGCAGACCCAGGGGCTCACGTTCCTCTACCCGTACGACAAGACGGTCTGGCCGCGGGGCCTTCTCGCGCCCCTCCTGCAGTGGACGTGGAGCACCGGCGACGCGGACGCCATCGCGATCACGCTCAGGACGACGAGCGGCTCGTTCTCCTACACGGGCACGTTCGCGCGCCCGGCGATCCTGGGACAGACGGGCGGCGCCTTCATCCGCCACCCCATCCCTCAGGACGTCTGGACGATGGCGACCGACAGCGCCGGCGGCCCCACGCCCAACAAGATGCTCGACCAGCTGGTCGTGAGCCTCGTGGTCGCCAAGAACGGCCAGGGCTACGGGCCGATCACCGAGACGTGGACCGTGGCGCCCGGCCGCCTGGAGGGCACCGTCTACTACAACTCCTACGGCACTCACCTCGTCCAGAACTCGATCGAGGCGTCGTACAACGGCGGGCCCCAGTTCGGCGCCGCCGTCCTCGGGATCCAGGAGGGCGCCACGGGCCCCGCCGTCGTGGCGGGGACGCCGAGCCCGCTCGGCTCCGGCGCGGGCTGCCGCGTGTGCCACGTCGTGGCCTCCGGGGGCAGCACGCTGATCGCGCAGCACGGCGACAACTACGCGCTCACGTCGGCCTACGACCTGCTGAACGGCAACGCGGAGACGGTTCTCTCTTCGTCGGGCAACCTGTTCGGGTGGGCGGGGCTCTCAGCCGACGGCAAGCTCGCGATGTCGAACACGGGAGACCTGGCTGCCTCGACGTCCGCGAGCCAGCTCTACGCCTTCCCGCCCGCATCCACGACGCCGCTGACCGTCACGGGCATCCCGGCGAACTTGAAGGCGGGCACGCCGGCCTTCTCGCCCGACGGCAAGCACGTGGCCTTCGATTTCCTCGGCGGGACGATCGGCGGGACGGCGGGGAACGGCACCCAGCTCGTGGCGCTCGACTACGACGCCACGACGAAGGCGTTCTCCAACCTCAAGCCGCTCGTCACGATGACGGGCGGCATGCGCGCCGGGTTCCCGTCGTTCTTCCCCACCAACGACGCGGTGGCCTTCCACTACCAGCTCGTCAACTCCAACCACCTGCTCAACACGTGGAACGGCGCCAAGGCCCAGATCTGGTGGTCGGACCTCGCCACCGGCACCGCACAGGAGCTCTACGCGCTCAACGGCCACGATCCGGGGGGCACGACCTCGTACCTGCCCACGAGCGCCGCCAACCATGGCGACGACACGGTGCTCAACTACGAGCCCACGGCCAGCCCCGTGGCCTCCGGCGGATACATCTGGGTCATCTTCACGAGCCGCCGCCTCTATGGCAACACGGCGACGACCGATCCCTGGCAGAGCGATCCGCGCAACTACGACGCGACGGTGCTCGCGAACGCGACCTGCAAGAAGCTGTGGGTCGCGGCCATCGATCTCAACGCCAAGCCCGGGACCGACCCGAGCCACCCGGCCTTCTACCTGCCCGCGCAGGAGCTGCTCGCGGGCAACGCGCGCGGCTTCTGGGTCATCTCGCCGTGCAAGGCGAACGGCCAGGGCTGCCAGAGCGGCGACGAGTGCTGCAACGGCTACTGCCAGTCGGACGCCGACGGAGGCCTCGTCTGCGGCCAGCCAAGCACGACGTGCTCGCAGCCGCAGAACAAGTGCACCACCGCCGCCGACTGCTGCGACAAGACGAACCTGTGCGTCAACGGCTTCTGCAGCGTGGCCACGCCGCAGTGAGCACGGTCCGGCTGACCGAGCTGGCGAAGCGCGCCGGGTGCGCGGCCAAGCACCCCCCCGGCACGCTCCTGCCGCTCCTGGGCGCGCTGCCGGCCCTGGTCGATCCCAACGTCCTCGTCGGGAGCGCGACGGCCGACGACGCCGCGATCTACCGCCTGAGCGACGAGGTCGCGCTCGTGCTGACGACCGACTTCTTCACGCCCATCGTCGACGCCCCGCGCGACTTCGGCCGCATCGCGGCCGCCAATGCCCTGAGCGACGTCTACGCGATGGGCGGCCGTCCGATCGCGGCGCTCAACCTGGTCGGCTTCCCGGACACCGGGCTGGACCCCTCCGTGCTGGGCGACATCCTGCGCGGCGGCGCGGAGAAGGCGCGCGAGGCGGGGATCGACGTGGTGGGCGGGCACACGATCAAGACGGACGAGCCCATCTACGGCCTGGCCGTGACGGGGGTCGTGCACCCCGCGCGCGCGATCACCAACGCGGGGGCGAGGCCCGGCGACGCGCTCGTGCTGACCAAGCCGCTCGGGGTGGGAATCATCACGACGGCCGCGAAGCAGGACGTCGATCGCCTGGGCGCGATCGACGCGGCGATCGCGCTGATGGCCGCACTCAACCGCCCCGCCTGCGCCGCGATGCAGGAGGTGGGCGTACACGCGGCGACCGACGTCACCGGCTTCGGGCTGCTCGGCCACCTGCGCAACCTGACCCGGGCCAGCGGGTGCTCGGCGACGGTACGCCTCGCGGACGTCCCCGTCCTCGACGCCGCGTGGGCGTACGTGCGCGACGGCGTGGCCCCGGGCGGGACGCACGCCAACCGGCGGTACATGCTCGAGCACCTCGAGATCGACCCGGCGATCGATGAGGCGGCGCAGCTCGTGCTGTGCGATGCGCAGACGAGCGGCGGGATGCTGATCGCCGTGAGCCCCGACCGCGTCGACGCCCTGCAGAGGGCCCTCCGCGCCGAGGGGGCGACGTGCGCGGCCGTGATCGGCGAGGTCGAAGGCGAAGCCGCCGGGCTGACGCGCGTCGTTCCGCGCTGACGCCTGCCTTGCTCCGTGCGATTCGAGGACGATAGGCTCGTGGTCCCATGCTCCGCTTCGCGCTCGGGCTCTGCGCCCTGTCGCTCCTGGCCTGCAACGCCTGCAACGGCGGCGGAACGGCCCCGCCGCCGCCGGTCCCCGCCGCCAGCGGACCCGCGGTGGACGCGCCAACCGGGGAGACCGTGCTCCACACGGAGGACGACGGGCGGACCTTCGACGTGACGCGCGGGAGCGCGGTCACCTTCAAGCTCGCGAGCAACGCTGGCACGGGCTTCGTCTGGACCGCTGCGCCGGTCGACCAGAACGTGCTCACGCAGCAAGGCG
>JAJYCT010000355.1:0-1782 GCA_021778125.1 Myxococcales bacterium | reverse complement strand
CCGTCGTCGGAAGCCCCCGGGGCCCCGAAGATGGACGTCTACCGGTTCGTCGCCAAGAGCGCCGGCAGCACCGTCGTGGAGATGGATCTCAAGCGCCCGTGGGGCAACCAGCCGCCCGGGCGCGTCGTCCGCGTGACGATCAACGTGCACTGACGCGCCGCGCCCCACCGCCCGCACGTCTCAGGGCTTGAGATCGACGGGCGCGATCCACACGACAGCGCCGCGCTGATCGTCGCCGAGGAACATGCGCCCGTCCGGCGCGAACGTGACCGCGGCAGGACGACCGTGATCCTGGTGGCCGTCGTCCCAGCCGAGCGCGAAGTCGAGCATGTTCGTGCTGGCGGCCTGCCCGCCGTCGAGCTCCGTGGCCGGCAGCGGGACGCCCGTGGTCGCATCGAGCGCGATGGCGACGACGCGCGCGCCCACCCACGAGCCGAAGTCCCCGTGCAGCGTCACGAAGGCGCGCTTGTGCCACGGCGCCGGCCACCTGCCCGTCTCGAAGTCGACGCCGAAGGGGGTATGTCCGATGACGAACGACGCGGACTCCGACGCGACGCCAGAGCAGTCGGGCGTCGCCTGCGTGTCGGAGTACGTCACGTTCGCGTACGGGACGTTGGTCGTCGCGCAGCACGGAAAGCCCCAGTCGTCGCCAGGGCGCACCGGGACCACCTTCTCGCGGCCGCCCGCAGGTCCCGAGTAGTCGAGCGCCAGCTCGACCGCGAGGCACACGTCGTGATCGGACTCGCAGCGCAGCGCGATGGGGTTGCGGAGCCCCTTCGCGACCGGCGTCGTTCCGCCGTCGGGCAAGAGCTGCAGGATCGCCCCGAACACGGGGCGAGACGACGTGCACACCTCCGACTGCGTGCTGCCATTGGTGATGTAGATCGTGCCGTCCCGCGCTGCGTCGAGCATCTTGGGCCAGTGCACGGAGGCCTGGGGGAGCGTGACCGTCGTCACCGGCTCGACCGCGCCCGACGGCGAGAGGTCTCCGGCGTGGAACGGGACGCGACGGATGCTCACCCCGTCCTGGAAGTAGAGGTAGTCGCCGCTGAAGAGCAGCCCTTGCGTCGACGCGAGCTGGCCGAGGTAGGTGACGACGCTGTCGGCGTTGCCGTCGTGGTTGTCATCGGGCAGCACGGTGATGGCGCTGACGCCGTTGTTCGCGCCCCCGGTGGTCGGCGTCGAGGGGGACGCCACGAACAGGTGGCCGTCGGGAGCGAAGCGGAGCTGGCGCGCGGTCGGGACCGTCCCGAAGTAGTGGGCGCAGAAGCCCACCGGAAGCTTGAGCCAGTCCAGGGGGGGGGCGGTGGACGGCCCCCCTGGCACGACCTGCGCGCCCTGGCCCGTGAAAACGACGGACCCGGGCAGCGCGCAGAACGCCCCGGTCGGAGGCAGCGCGTCGAGATCCGGCGGCAACGCGCGGTCGAGGGCGACGTCCGCGGTCGACGCGTCGAGGCCCCACCCGCCGGCGACCTTACCGCCCGAGCTCGAGCACGCGACCGCGCACGTGGAGGTCACCAGCACGAGGATCGAGCGCCGCATGTCGGGGAAATAGCACGGGCGCGTGCCGGCCCGGTACGTGCGACAATGGCCGGAGCGATGGTGGACGCGCGCCTCCCCGCGGCCGCAGGGGTCTCCTATCCGGCGGAGCCCGCCGCGCTCGCCGAGATCATGGCGTCGCTGCTCGCTCACGCCGCGCCGGCCACGGCGCCAGCGCCCCTCCGCGGCCTCGTGGCGCCGCACGCCGTGCGGGGCGTGGCGGGCGCGGTCGCGGCCGCGGCG
>JAJYCT010000354.1 GCA_021778125.1 Myxococcales bacterium | reverse complement strand
CAACCATGTCTGACGTCTTCAAGACACCCAAGGCCCCCCGCGTGCGCACGCCGGCGGCATCTTCGGCGGCCGCAGCCGCCGCGCGGAACAGCGCCTCGGACTCATCCGCGCGCATGAGCGACGACGAGGCCTCCTCCCGCGCCCGCCTGATGGCGCTCGTGGGCGAGACGGCCTCCGACACTTCCAGCGAGAACAACGACCAGGAGCACGTGCGCCCCGACGTGCACGAGGACTCGGGCTCAGAGGACGACGCGTCGAGCGACACGCTGCCCGACGACAAGTGGGACGAGGACGACCCGGCGCATGCCGGCGACGACGAGGCCGTCGACGTGGTCCGCCGTCACGTGAACATCGACAGCGGCGCGTCGGCCGCCGCGGCGGCAGCGGCGGTCTCTGACCCGGCCGCCCAGCCCAGCAAGAAGCCGGCGACCAACCACGTGACGCGCGCGCTGCACCGCTTCGCGACCAGCGCGCACGGAGCCGAGCTCAATGAGCTCCTCGACCCGGCCCCGCGCACGACCGTCATCGTCGACGACGTCTACACGGTGTACGACGAGATCCTCCTGGCGTCCGGCATCACGGCCGGACCCACGGTGCCGCTCAACGCTACGGAGCGCCACCGTTCGGCCTTCCTCGGAGGAGCACACGTCCTCGACGGAGCAACGCTCGCTCACATCAACCAGGCGCGCGAGACGTCCATCTTCCGGCGCGTCGACCGCCAGGGCTTCTCGCGCGACGTGCCGCGCACCGAGATGAACGATCAGGTGTCTCGGCGCAACGCCATCGACCAACTCGACGTGTGGTCCACGACCATCGCCATCGAGATCATCGAGGAGGCCCTCCACGCCGCCGGCCAGGCGGCGGAGCAGGGCGACGCCTTCGACGGCAACGCCGCGCTGCGCCGCATCGGCAACATGGCCGAGCGCCTGACGGAGCGCCTTCGGCCGCACATCCGCGTCGCGCACCCGGACACGGACCGGCTCCCGCGCGAGCTGCAGACCGACCAGCCGACGCCGCAGCTCCCGCAGCTGATGGCCGGACGCCTGGCGCAGTCGATGCGCTGGTCGCACGCACACGCGAGCCGCGCAGGCGAAGTGATCGTGCGCGACGTGGCGCGCATGCACAACCTGCCCGCCCCGGGGGCGCTCCAGCGCCCGGAGGCGGTCACGCCGCTGCGCGCCATGTACCCGGCCAACGACCGCCCGTTCCTCACGGGCGCCGTGGCCCTGCGCCTCCGCGACAACCGCGCCGCCATCGCGCGCGGCGAGCGCCTCGACCGCGACGCCGCCGACCGCCTGCGCACGCCCGTGCGTCAGACGCGGCGCTCGGGCGACGCGTGGCGCAGCTCGGGCAGCTCGCAGCGCCGCCAGGACTTCTCCGGCTCGCGGCGCTCCCGCTCGCGCTCGCCGGCGCAGCGGCGCGAGCCTTCGCGCGGCCGCCGCAACTACGGCGACGGCAACGGGCGCAACGGCTACGGCCAGCGCTCGCGCAGCCAGAACGGCCAGCGCTCGAACAACCAAGGCGGGCGCAACAACGGCAACGGGCGCTCCCAGCACCCTTTCCACCGCGGCGCTCCCCACCAGACTCGCAACGTGAACAGCGACGGCCACACGGGGAGCGCCGCGCAGTGAGATGGCCGAGCAGCCGGGTCGCGGACAACCCTCGGAGCCTCGTCGCTCCGCACGCCTCCAGCGACCCGCTCGGTTCACCGACATCATCGACCTCACAGGCGAGGGCGACGACGGCGTCGCCGCCCCCGCTGCCGACAACACCGCCGACCCAAGAGACGCTCGGCGCGTCCCCGCCGACCACCCACCACGCTCGCCGTTGGTGGGCGGCGGCACTCCAGAACTACAACCTACCGCACCCGCGCTTGGCGCAGGAGATCGCGTCGGGCGCGGGCGTGTCGGTCCCGCTGACGACGAAGCCCAAGCTTCGCCGGTGGCCGACCCCTCGCGAGGTGGTGCCTGCCCCGCTCAACTCGCCGGTGCGCACCATGATCGAGGAGCTCCAGAACCTCGAGCTCGTGCGCAGCATCAACCCGGCGACAGAACCTCCGGGCGCGTACTCGCGCCCCTTCCTGCGGCCGAAGCCCGACGGCGGCTTCCGCATGCTGGTCGACTTCCGACCCCTCAACGAGCACCTCGACCCGGACGCCTTCAAGCTGAAGACGATCCGCGAGCTCTCTCCGACCCTGGCACTGGCCGGCTCCTTCTCCCTCTCCGACATCCGCCACGCCTTCTACCGCGTGGCCACCAGCCCTTCTCTGCGCGTGCTCACGCGCATGGCCATCCGCTCTCATCCTGGCTCTCCAGTGGAGGCCTTCGAACACATCGGCCTGCCGATGGGCATGTCGAGCTCACCGGTGACACTGCAACGCACGGTGACCAACGTACTCGCCACGGTGCGCCAGGAGCTGGGCGACGTGACGATGAGCGCCTACTACGACGACGTCCTGCTGTGCAGCCCGCTGCCGCCTGGCCCGCGAGCCGAGGCGCAGGCGGCGCTCCTTCGCCGGCACCTGAACGACGCCGGTCTTCCAGTGCACCCGCGCAAGTGCACGCCCATGGCCCGCCAGAACGCGGTGCTCGGCTTCGACGTGGACCTGGACCGCGGGCTCATCGCGGTCCCCGAGCGCAAGATCCGCACCAGCCTGGCGCTCGTCTCGCGCCTGCTCGCGCTCTCCCCGTCGTCACCCGTGGGCGCGCGCGCTCGTGGCCGCCTCGCCGGCCTGCTGAACTCGCTGTGGCCGGGCCTGCGCTTCCCGCGAACGCACACCACTGGCCTGTCAGCCGCGCTGGCCGACCTCCTCAACCTGCCGTCGCGACACGGCCCACGCGACTGGCCGGCCGCGCCGGCCGAGGCGTGGGGCCGCCGGGCGCCGCTCTCCGCGCCCGAGCGCTACGACCTGTTCGAGTGGCAGCAGCGGCTCACGCTGCTCCTCACCGCGCGCTGGCACCCTGGGCAGGCCTGCGCGCTGCTCCCGCCGACACCGTCGTCGGCCTCGCTCGTCCTCGCTTCCGACGCCTCCGACTCTGGGTGGGGCGCACACTTGGTGCTCGACCACCACAGCACACCTCCGCCTCTGCTCGCAGCCGCGGCATCGGAGTGGGCGCGCATCTCCCAACGCACGTCGCTGGCCTCCGCGGAGGCGGCCATCGCCGCACTGAGCACGCACGGCGTGTGGTCCGCCGCCGAGCGGCAGCTACATATCACGGCGCGCGAGATGACGGCGGCCACGCGCGCCGTCCTGCACGCGGCGACCTTCTTCCGCCTGGAACACGCGCACATTCTCGTCCTGTCGGACAGCAGCGCAGTCGTGGCGACGATCAACAGGGGCGGATCGCAGCGTGCCTCGATGGCCGCAGCGTTCGCGCCGCTGCGCGAGCTGCAGCAGCGCCTGGGCATCTACGTGACCGCCTCGCACCTGCCGGGCGTGAACAACCAGCAGGCAGACGCTCTGTCTCGCCTGCACGACGACTCGGACGACGACGACCGATCGCCGCCATCGCGCAGCGCGCTCGCCACCGCGCGCATCTCCCCGGACGTGCTGTCCTCGCTGCGCGGCAACGCCTCCTTCTCGTGCGACCTCTTCGCCTCGCAATCGGACCACGTGGCGCCGCGCTACATCGCGTGGCGCCCCGAGCTGCTCGCGCGCGGCTCCCTACCGCCGCTGGCGTACGACGCCCTGACGCTCGACTGGACGCGGCTCGCCCGTGGCGGCCCCCTCTACGCCTTCCCACCACCGTCGCTGCTGCCGCGCGTGGTGGCCCGACTCAACGTGCTGACACACCTGCACGGCGTCCTCATCACCCCGACGACGCCGAACGCCCACTGGTGGCTCCCGATGGCGCGGCGTGGCACGCCGCGCACGCTGCCGACGGACTCGATCACGGAGCCCGACGGCACGGCGCTGGCGTGGCCTGCCAGCTGGACGTCTTGGACGTTCTGAGGTCGCAGTACGCCCACCTCGGCGGCTACTCGGACCTCGTGCTGCCATACATCTGGGCGCCTTCGACGCTTGAGCAGCACCAACGCAACTGGCTCGTCTTCGCTACGCACCTCCTCGACACCGACGACAACGCGCTCCTCTCTTCGCACGTGAGCTGGTGGGACCAACAGCTCGTGCGCTTCCTCGGCGGTCACCTGCCGCCGCACACTACCTCACCGCCTACCGTCGACTACGCTCGACGCCTCCGGGACATCGCGCAGACTGTGCGCGTGATCGCCACCTTTTTCACCTCCGGCCCCCTCTCGTCGCGCGCGTGGACTGGCACCACCGCGCTCGAGAACGCGCTCTCGCACCTGGCCGTCCCAAGCGGCGCCGGCTCGCCGGCCCCGCGACCTGCTCTGGCCACCGTCTTTGACGCTCGCCACATGCTACGCCACTGGGCGCAGCAACCGCGCAACAGCGACTTGTCGCTGGAACAACTGCGCCTCAAGGTCATCTGCCTACACGCACTCGACCGACTCAGTCGCATCTCGTCTCTCGACGGCACGATGCGCGACGGGCTGGGCCTCAGCACGTTCTACGGGGCCATCCAGCAGATGTCGCCCCGCGTCTGGTCCAGCAAGGGCAACGCGGGCCGGTGGCTCTCCGAGCCGCCGATCGTTGCCTGCCCGTTCTACCCGCGCGTCTGTACGGTCGCCGCCACGCTCGAGTACATCCGCCGCACCGAAGCGGTGGCACTTGCGGCGCACCGCAGCGCGCTCTCCGCTCGCCGCTCCGGACGCGACATGCGCTCCGTCGGACGCGGCAACACCGGCACCGGTGTTCCCCTCTTCGTCAAGCTACCCCCGCACCAGCCGGGCGCCCTCCTCGCAAGCACAATCGGCAACCGCATCGCCGACGTCATCCGTACCTTCTCCGACGCCACTGCAACGGCGCATCGCATGCGCCACTCGGTTGCCAGCACGCTGATCCACATCGGCGTCTCGCCGCAGGACGTGCAGACAGCGGGCAACTGGCGCAGCCTCGACGTGCTGATGCGCACCTACGTGCACCACCTCGATCGTCCGCTGGACGACCCTGCGTCGTGGGCCGACATCCTACCGGACCCCGACGCCACGCCCGTGCAACTACCACCGGGCGTTCCTACGCCACTCTCTTGGCGCATCCGCGCTCCTCTCCTCGCTATCTCTCAACGATCGCGGCGGCGCTCGCGGCGATGACGGTCGCCGCGCCGTCTCTCTCTCTCTCATCTTCTCTCTCTCTCTCCTCTCCTCTCTCTCTCTCCACTCTCCTTCTTCCTCCTACGCTTCCGACTCTCCAGCGCCATCCACCATCCTCTCTCCATCTCTCTCCCTCTCCATCTTCTCCGGCCGCCTTCGGGAGGTCGCTCTGGTCGAACGTTGCTCGAGGACGCAAGCAGCGAACGCAACCCGAGCTCGGCGACTGAGCTCGCGTGGGTTGCTGTTGGTCGGGCGGAGTGAGCTGCGAACGTCCTCGACCCACCGGCCATCCCCCACGCCACCGGCGACCTCGACCCTCATGGCGGCCAACTTCTCCTCTTCTTCATCCCGTCAACCCCCATGTTCAAAGGGAAATGAGCAGTCTTTGGCGAGACGACAAAAGCGAACACCACGTGGTCACACATGGCGGCCCGCCACGGTGTGACCGCGGGTAGCCCCGCCGCGGAGCGGAGCAACCACAACCGTTTTTTCTTTCTTCATGACAAACGAGCCGAAAATAAAGGAT
>JAJYCT010000353.1 GCA_021778125.1 Myxococcales bacterium | reverse complement strand
CGCCGCGGGCACGAAGGGGCGGGCCGGGCGGGCGGCCGCGCGCCCCTACGCGAGCGTCCTCGAGTCCGTCCGTCCACTGGCGGGCAGCTGCGACTGCCCCGACTTCCTGCGCAGCTCCCTGGGCGTCTGCAAGCACCTGCTCGTCGTGCTGGCCGACGTCTACGGCAACCCGAGGCGGGCGGCGGCCGCGCGGCGCGAGAGCGAGGAGGCCCCCGCGGCGCGGGGCGCGCGCCTCACCTGGGACCCGGCCCTGGCGCTCACCGGGGAGCTCGACAGGCTCTCGGGGCTGCGCGTCGCGCTTCCCTCCCGCGGCGCGGCGTTCCCCACCGGCGCGCACTTCGCGGGCCTGCGTCGCGCGTTTGCGCGCGGCGGCACCCCCGAGGCGGCGGCGCTGCGCGATCCGGATCGCCGCCGCGAGCTGCTCGTCTCGCTGCGCGCCGTCGTCGAGGACGCCGCGGGGCGCGTCGACGTGTCGCCGGCCGCGCGGGCGCTCGTCGCCGAGGAGCTGGAGCGCGCCCAGCGCCGCGCGCGCTGCGCGGGCTCGCTCCCTGCGGCCCTCGCCGAGCTGCGCTCGCTCAAGCGCCGCCTCTACCCCTACCAGCGGCGGGGCGTCGAGCGGGCGCTCGGCGCCGGGCGCCTCCTGCTCGCCGACGACATGGGGCTCGGCAAGACGACGCAGGCCATCGCCGCGTGCCACGCCCTCTTCCGGTCGGGCCGGGTGGCGCGCGGCCTGGTCATCACGCCGGCGAGCCTCAAGGCGCAGTGGCTGCGCGAGTGGCAGGACACGACCGACGTGCCCGCGAGCGTCGTCGACGGCCCCCCCGAGGAGCGCCTGGCGCAGTACCGCGCGCTGCGCCGCGGCTTCCTCATCCTCAACTACGAGCAGCTGCTGCGCGACGCCGAGGCCGTCCAGGCGCTGGGGCCCGACATGGTGGTGCTCGACGAGGCGCAGCGCATCAAGAACTGGGCGACGAAGTCGGCGGTGTACGTGAAGGCGCTGTCCCCCGAGTACCGGCTCGTGCTGACGGGCACGCCCATGGAGAACCGCCTCGAGGAGCTCGCCTCGATCCTCGACTGGGTCGACGACGTGGTCCTCGCGCCCAAGTGGCGCCTCGCGCCCTGGTACACGCGCTGGGAGGGGGACGGCGGCAAGGGCAAGGCCGGCGCGCGCAACCTCGACACGCTGCGCGCGCGCCTCGCGCCGTGCCTCGTGCGCCGCGTCCGCAGCGAGGTGCTCGCGCAGCTGCCGTCCCGCACCGACACGCGCGTGCCCCTGGAGCTCACGCCGCAACAGGCCGAGGCGCACGACGATCTCAACCAGCCGATCGCGCGCCTGCTGCGCGTCGCCCGGACCCGCCCGCTCGCGCAGGCCGAGTTCCTCAAGCTGATGTCGCTCCTGACGCAGCAGCGCATCATCGCCAACGGCCTCGGGCAGCTCAACTTCGAGCACGTGTGGCCCACCTACGGCGGGGCCCGGCCGGACGCGGCGCTGCTCGAGGGCCTCTTCGCGCCGAAGCTCCTCGAGCTGCGCCGGCTCATCGGCGATCTCGTCCTCGCCCAGAGGCGCAAGGTGGTCGTGTTCAGCCAGTGGCGCCGCATGCTGCGCCTGGCCGAGTGGAGCCTGCGCGACGTGCTCGGCGACGAGGGGCTGCGCGCCGTGTTCTTCACCGGCGCCGAGAAGCAGTCGCAGCGCACCCGCAGCATCGTCGACTTCCACGACGATCCGCGGGCGGCCGTGATGTTCCTGAGCGACGCCGGCGGCGTGGGTCTCAACCTCCAGAAGGCCGCGAGCGCGTGCATCAACCTCGAGCTGCCCTGGAACCCGGCGGTGCTCGAGCAGCGCATCGGCCGCATCTACCGGCTCGGGCAGAAGCTGCCGATCGACGTGTACAACCTCGTGAGCGAGGGCTCGATCGAGGCGCGCATCGCCGGGCTGGTGGGCGCCAAGCAGGCGCTCTTCTCGGGCCTGTTCGACGGGACGAGCGACGAGGTGCGCTTCGACACGGCCGCGTCGTTCCTCACGCGCGTCGAGCGGCTGGTCGACCTCGGGCCGGCGCCCGAGGCGCCTGCGGCGAGGGACCCGGGCGAGCCGGCGGACGGAGACGCCGAGGCGCCCGCTGGAGCCGTGGAGTCGGCGCTCGAGGACGCGGCGCTGGCCGACGCCGAGCCGCCGGTCAGCGGGGAGCGGACGCCGGAGGGGCGGCCCGCGCCGCGCGAGCCCGACGGCGCCGTGTCCGCGCTGTTCGACGCGCTGCGCGTGGAGCGCACCGACGGCGGCGGCGTGCGCCTCGAGGTCCCCGCGCACGCCGCGGCGTCGCTCCTCGCGCTGTTCCAGGGGATGGCCAGGGCCCTGGGGCCGCTCGCGGGCTGAGCCTCACACCGGCGACACGAGGTGCTTCTTCGGCGCGCGCGGCTCGCGCTTGCCCTCGTAGTGCGCGAGGCGCGCCGCGAGCTCGCCGCGCAGGCGCTCGCCCGGGACCACGGCGTCGATGACGAGCTCGCCGGCGAGCTTGAGGATGTCGATGTCCGCCTTGTAGTCCTCGCGCAGGCGCGCCACGTACGCGTCGCGCTCGGGGCCGGCGGCGACCTCCTGGATCTTGTTGTAGTAGACCGCGTTGACGGCGGCCTGCGGCCCCATGACGGCGATCGACGCGGTGGGCAGCGCGAGGCACGCGTCGGGCTCGAACGCCGGGCCGCACATCGCGTACAGGCCCGCGCCGTACGCCTTGCGCACGACGACGCTGATCTTGGGGACCGTCGCCTCGCTGACCGCGGCGATCATCTTGGCGCCCGCGCGGATGATCCCCTGCCGCTCGACCTTGGTGCCGATCATGAAGCCGGGCACGTCGGCCAGGTAGAGCAGCGGGAGGTTGAAGGCGTCGCACAGCCCGATGAAGCGCGCGGCCTTGTCGGCGCTGTCGACGAAGAGCACGCCGCCCAGCCACTTGGGCTGGTTGGCGACGATGCCCACCGGGCGCCCGTCGATGCGCGCGAACCCGGTGAGCAGCTCGCGCGCGAACAGGGCCTTGATCTCGACCCACGACCCCTCGTCGACGACGTGGTCGATGACGGCCATCATGTCGAACGCCTTGTTCTCGTCGAGGGGCACGACGTCCTCGATGCGCCGGGTGCCGGCGCGCGGGGCGCGCGGCTCGGCGCGCGGCGGGGCCTCCTCGAAGTGCTGCGGCATCATCGCCAGGTAGCGCTTGCCGAAGGCGATGGCCTCGTCCTCGGTCTTGCAGAGCACGTCGCCGCAGCCGCTCACCGAGCAGTGCATCTTGGCGCCGCCCATCTCCTCGAGCGTCACCTTCTCGCCGATGACCATCTCGGCCATGCGCGGGCTGCCCAGGTACATGCTGGCGTTGCCCTCGACCATCACGACGACGTCGCAGAAGGCCGGGATGTACGCGCCGCCCGCCGCGCTCGGCCCGAAGAGCAGGCAGATCTGCGGGACCTGCCCGCTCATCTGCACCTGGTTGTAGAAGATGCGCCCGGCGCCGCGGCGTCCGGGGAACATCTCGATCTGGTCGGTGATGCGCGCGCCCGCGCTGTCGACCAGGTAAAAGAGCGGGATCCGCGCGCCGGCCGCGGTCTCCTGGATGCGCAGGATCTTCTCGACCGTGCGCCGGCCCCACGAGCCGGCCTTGACCGTCGAGTCGTTGGCCATGACGGCGACGCGCCGCCCGCCCACCGTGGCGGTGCCGGTCACGACGCCGTCGGCCGGCAGCTCCGGATCCATCACGTTGGCGAGCGCGGCGTCCTCGACGAAGCTGCCCGCGTCGACCAGGCGCGCGATGCGCTCGCGGGCGAAGAGCTTGCCGGTCTCGGCGTTCTTCTGGTGGTACTTGGGCGCGCCCCCCTGCGCGACCCGGGCGAGGGCTTCCTGGATCTTCTTCTCGGTCGACATGGGCGGGGCGAGTGCCTAGCGCAAAGGGGGGGCGGGCGGAAGGCGGCGCGATCGGCGAGGGGGCCCCGTTCCACGACACGTTCGGCTACTACGCCCAGGGCGTCGAGGAGGGCACCGCGCGTCCGTCACGGCCGGAACATCAGCGGCGCCGAGACGGTCGCCGTCCCCCCGGGCTTCGGGAAGTGCGCGCGCGCCTTCATCATCGCGTCGATGCACTGGACGAGCCCCGGATCGTACGAGCCGCCGACCGGATCGGCCTCGACGGCGGTCGTGGCGCCGGCCTCGTTGATGGCGATGCGGAGCGTGAGCTTGCCGCGCAGGTCGGGGCGCGTCGCGCGCGCCCGGTTGTAGCAGTCGACCAGCGGCCTCTCGAGGGCCTCGATCGTCGGCTTGGGGTTGAAGCTCCTGGGCGCGTTGATGCCCCCGACGTAGACGGCGCCACCGGTCGGAACGGGGGCCGGCGCCGCGCTGGCGCTCGGAGCCGGGGTCGGGGTCGGGGTCGGGGTCGGGGTCGGGGTCGGGGTCGGGGTCGGGGTCGGGGTCGGGGTCGAGGTCGAGGTCGAGGTCGAGGTCGAGGTCGAGGTCGAGGTCGGGCTCGGGCTCGGGCTCGGGGTCGGGGCCGCCCCGCACGCCGTCAACCCGAGGAACAAGATCACGCGCCTCATCCTCATCGCCCCTTGAACACCGGCTTGCGCTTCTCGGCGAACGCCGCGAGCGCCTCGCGCCGGTCCTCGCTCACCACCGTCCTGTCGTAGCTCACCTTCTCGAGCTCCAGCCCCAGCTCGAGCGTCGTGTCGAACGACCGGTCGATCGCCTCGAGCGCCGCGGCCTGCGCGATGGGCGCGCCCTCGGCGATCGGGCGGATCCACTCGACCGCGTCGTCCACCACGCCCTTGCCGGCCGGCGTCACGCGGTTGACCAGCCCCCAGGCGAGCGCCTCGTCGGCCGTCAGGCGGCGCGCGAGCAGGATCATCTCCTTGGCCCGCGCCTCGCCCACCACGCGCGGCAGCCGCTGCGTGCCGCCCGCGCCGGGCAGGATGCCGAGCGACGTCTCGGGCAGACCGAGCTGCGCGTGCGCGGCCGCGACGCGCAGATCGCAGCAGAGCGCGAGCTCGAGGCCCCCGCCGAGCGCCGCGCCGTTGATCGCCGCCACGACGGGCTTGGGCGAGCGATCGAGCGGCCCGAGCTCGGTGCGGTACAGCGCCACCTGCACGCGCACGTCGTTCTCGGTCATCCCCTGCCGCTCCTTGAGGTCGGCGCCCGCGCAGAACGCCTTGTCGCCCGCCCCGGTCACGACGACGGCGTGGATCGACGGGTTCTGCGCCGCCTCGCGCGCCAGCTTGCCGAACGCCAGCAGCGTGGGGCGCGAGAGCGCGTTGGCGCGGTCCGCGCGGTCGATGGTCCAGATGGCGACGGCGCCGCGCTGCTCGACTCGGATCGGGAAGTCCTCGGACACGATGATCACCTCTTGCGCTTCTTCTTGCCCTTGCCCTTGGGTGCCGCCCCCGCGGCCGGCGCGGGCGCGGGCGCGACCCGCGCCTCGAGCTTCGCGAGGCGCGTCTTGAGCTCCTGGTGCTCGCCCTGCAGCCGCTCGAGCTCCTCGCGGAGCTGGTCGGCGGCGCGCCTGGGCTCCGCCAGATCCCGCAGGACCTCGCGGCTGCGCCGCCGCACGCGCGCGTCGAGCTCGCTCTCGAGGTGCTCGCGCAGCGCGGGGCGCGCCTTCGCGTCGCCCAGCTCGCCCAGCGCGCGCACGGCGTCGAGGCGCAGCAGCGGATCGGCGTCGTCGAGCAGCTG
>JAJYCT010000352.1 GCA_021778125.1 Myxococcales bacterium | reverse complement strand
GCGCCGCAGCCGCGCGCAGGCGCGCGCGACGCGCCGCTGCGTCTTGCCGGGCGCGAACCGCTCGGCGGCGACGCGCAGGCTCCGGCACTCGCCGCAGGGCGCGCACGCCGGCCGGAAGTACATCGGCCCGAAGCGACGCCACCCGCGCGTGACCATGGCCTCGAGCTCGGCGGGCGCGACCTCGAGCATGACCTTCACCTCGAGGCGGGCGCTCTCGTGCGCGAGGTACGGGCACGCGTGGGGCTCCTCGACCACGTGCTCGAGCAGCTGCATCCCTGCCATGCTAGGCTCGCGCGCTCCGGTGAGCACGCCCGACCCGCAGCCGACGGTCCCCGACGGCGTCGCGTACAGCGTCGTCGTCCCCGTCTTCAACGAGGAGGGGAACGTCGAGGCGCTGACCGCGCGCGTCGTGGCGGCGATGGAACGGCTGGGCGAGCCCTTCGAGCTGCTCTTCGTCGACGACGGCTCGCGCGACCGCACGCCCGAGCTGCTCCGCGCGATCGCCGCCCGCGAGCCGCGGGTGCGCGTCGTGCGCTTCACGCGCAACTACGGGCAGGAGGCCGCCGTCGAGGCGCTGTACCTCAACGCCCGGGGCCGCTGGCTCATCCAGATGGACGGCGACCTGCAGAACCCGCCCGAGGAGATCCCCAGGCTCGTCGCGAAGAAGGACGAGGGCTACGACGTCGTCTACGGCGTGCGCGAGGACCGGCAGGACACGCTCTTCCGCGTGGCCGCGTCGCGCACGATGCAGTGGGGCATGCGCTCGATGATGGAGATCGAGCTGCCCGAGGACGTCTCCACGTTCCGCCTCATGGCGGCGCCCATCGCGCGCCTGGTGGCCGCGCTGCCCGAGCGGCGCAAGTTCTTCAGCGCGCTGCTCGTGTGGAGCGGCGCGCGCATCGGCGCCGTGCGCGTGCGCCACGAGGCCCGCCACACGGGCGCCACCCACTACAACTTCACCAAGCTCCTGAACCACACCTTCGACCTCATCGTCGGCTTCTCGAGCAAGCCGCTGCGCTACATCGGCACGCTCGGCTTCGCGTTCGCGCTGCTGGGGCTCGTCCTGGGCGTCTGGGTCATCGCGCGCAAGCTCCTGTGGGACTACGGCTTCGTCGGGTGGCCGTCGCTCTTCGCGGCCGTCGTCATCCTGGGCGGCGTGCAGCTCATCGCGACGAGCGTCATCGGCGAGTACATCGCGCGCATCTACGTGCAGGCGCAGGCCCGCCCGCTCTACAACGTCGCCGAGCGCCTCAACTTCGACGTCCACCAGGCCCCCGACGAGCTGCAGCGCGCGTCGCTCACGCCCGGGGTCATCGCGCTCGCCGCCCCGCCGGCGTCCGCGCCCGGGCGTGCGCTCGTGCGCGAGGACCTCGTGAAGGAGCCCGCCCGGTGAAGCGCCTGCTCGTCGTCGGGTGCGGCTTCCCCCAGCTCTCGCTCGTCCGGGCGGCCAGGCGCCTCGGCCTGCACGTCGTCGGCGCCGACATGAACCCGCGCGCGATCGCCGCCGGCCTCTGCGACGAGTTCCGCGAGGTCTCCACGGGCGACGTCGAGGGGCTCTCGGCCCTGGTCGCCCGCGAGCGCTTCGACGCCCTCACCACGACCGGCAGCGAGGTCGCGCTGCGCGCCGTGGCCGACGTGGCCGCGCGCGCGGGCCTGCCCTTCCACGCCGATCCGGACACCGTGCGCCGCTGCCAGGACAAGGACGCCATGCGCGCGGCCTACGCCGCCGGCGGCGTCGCCGTCCCCCCCTTCGCGCGCTGCACGTCGCCCGGCGAGGCGCGCGCGTTCGCCTCGCGCGCGGGCTTCCCCCTCGTGGTCAAGCCGTCGCGCGGCTGGGGCCAGCGCGGCGTCGCGCGCGGCGAGGACGACGCCGAGCTCGGCGTGGCCTTCGAGGAGGCGCGCGCGCACTCGGCCGCCGCGGGCCTGCCGCTCGTCGTCGTCGAGGCGTGGCTCGAGGGGCGCGAGTACTCGGTCAACGGCTGGATCGAGGACGGCCGCCTCGCGAGCTACTGCGTCACCGAGCGCATCACCGTGCCCGGCAGGCGGCCGCTCGGCATCATGGTGGCCGAGGTCTACCCGTCGGGGCTGTCCGCGGCCGACGAGGCGCGCGTCGTCGACGAGGCGCGCCGGGGCGCCGCCGCCCTCGGGCACACGCGCGGCCCGTGCTACTCGCAGGTCGCGCTCGGCGAGCGCGGCTGCTTCCTCTTCGAGACGGCGGCGCGGCTCGGCGGGGGCTTCGACGCCGACGTCACGCGCCTCGCCAGCGGCGTCGATCTGTACGACCGCGTCCTGGGCGTCGCGCTCGGCGATCGCGATCTCGAGCGCCAGGGCGCCGTCGCCGGGGCGCACGGCGGCGCCATCGCCAAGTTCCTCGTCGCCCGGCCCGGGCCGGTGCGCGCCGTGCGCGGCCTCGACGAGGCCGGCGCGCTCGCCGGCGTCGACGACGCCCAGGTCTTCGTCCCCGTCGGCGGCCGCGTCCTGCCGCTGACCGACAGCGCGAAGCGCGCCGCGTACGCGCTCGCCCACGGCGCCGCCCGCGCCGAGGCCGCGGCGCGCGCCGACGCCGCGCTGTCCACGATCGTCATCGACACGAGCGAAGGCATCCCTGCGGAGGCGACGTGACGGCGACCGCGAACGGCACGGGTTCATCGAACATCTGGCAGCTCTTCAAGGAGCGCCGCACGCGCGACGCGATCTACGGCGCCCCCACGTACTGGGACTCGCGCGCGTCGGCGCGGCGCGGGATGGCGCGCTCGCTCTGGCCGTCCAACGTGTTCAACGCGCTCTGGGACGCACGCCAGCGCCGGCTGCTCGAGCGCGCGCTCGGCGACGTCACCGGGCGGCGGATCGTCGACGTCGGAAGCGGCACCGGGCGCGTCACGCGCTGGCTCGCCGAGCAGCGCGGCGCGCGCCAGGTCGTGGGCCTCGACTTCTCGCAGGCCACCGTGGACGCCGCGCGCCACGAGTCGAGCGCGCTCGTCTCGTCGGGGCTGGTGCGCTTCGAGCAGGCCGACGTCGTCGCCGGCCTCGACGCGATCGGCGTCGGCGCGTTCGACGACGCCGTCGTGCTGGGGTGCTTCTCGGTCGCGTGCGCCGACCGCGCGGCGCTCGAGCGCGCCATGGGCAACGTCGCGCGCCTGGTGCGCAAGGGCGGGCGCGTGCTCCTGCTCGAGCCGATCCACCGCTCGCCCCTGCTCCGCCGCGTGCTGCCGCTCGGCCTCGAGGAGTGGATCGCCTCGGCCAACGCCGCCGGCCTCGCGCTGCAGAGCGCCGACCGCATGGGGTTCGTCCCCGTGCGCCTGCTCTTCAGCGTGCGCGACCTCCCCCGCCCGCTCGTCTCGCTGGCGTTCGGCGCGGGCGAGCGCCTGCTCGACGCGGCGCCGTGGCTCTCGCCGCTGTCGGACTACAAGCTGCTCGTCTTCACGCGCACCGCCTGACGCCCCGTGACGCTCGCGACCGGCGCGCTGCTCTTCCTCGCGGCCGCCCTGGGCGGCGCCCTCAACTCCGTCGCCGGTGGCGGCAGCTTCCTCGCGTTCCCGGCGCTGCTCTTCGCCGGCGTCCCCCCGGTGCCGGCGAACGCCACCAACACGATCGCGCTCTGGCCCGGCAGCGTCGCGAGCGCGTTCGCCTACCGCCGCGAGCTCGCCCAGGAGCGCTCGCAGCTCGCGTCGCTCGGCGCCGCGTCGCTGGTCGGGGGCCTCGCCGGCTCGCTGCTGCTGCTGCGCACGGCCGAGAGCACGTTCGTCCTGCTCATCCCGTGGCTGCTGCTCTTCGCGACGCTCCTCTTCTCGTTCGGCGGTCCGCTCGCGCGGCGCCTGGGCGGCCGGGCGCGCGCGCCGTTGCCCGTGGCGTTCGCGCTCCAGCTCGGGATCAGCGTCTACGGCGGCTACTTCGGCGGCGGCATGGGCATCATGATGCTCGCGGTGCTCACGCTGCTCGGCATGACGCACATCCACCGGATGAACGCGCTCAAGATCACGCTCGGCTCGCTCGTCAACGGCGTGGCTGTCGTCGCGTTCGTCGTCGCCGGCGCCGTGCGCTGGGGGCCCGGCGCCGTCATGATCGCGGGCGGCGTCCTCGGGGGCTACGCGGGCGCCGCCACGGCGCGCCGGATCGACCCGCGGCTCGTCCGCGGGGCCGTGCTGGCGCTGGCGTGGACGATGACCCTGTACTTCTTCGGTCGCACTTATCTTCGCGACAGAATTGTGCCTTCCGGGGACCGCGGTGAGACTCCCGCGGCGGCGACCGGTCGCTAGGCTGCGCCGACGATGCGGGACTTCGGGAGGCACTTTGTCATGAAGAAGACGACCATCCTTGCGGCGTTCACGGTGAGCGCCGCCCTTGCGGTCTGGGCGTGCGGCGGCAGCACCACCGGCACCACCGACACGGGCCCCGACAGCGGCGCGGGCAGCTCGAGCGGCGGCTCCGGCAGCGGCAGCGGCGCGACCGGCGACAGCGGCGCCGGCTCGAGCAGCGGCGGCTCGAGCGGCGGCTCGAGCGGCGGCAGCGGCGGCACCGCGGCCGACGCGGGCATCGTGCAGGGCAGCACGTTCCCCTGCGGCCCGAACGTCTGCACGCCCCCCGACGTGTGCTGCACCACCTTCGGCGGCGGCGGCGGCTCGCAGACGTGCGAGGCGAAGAGCGCCTGCACCAGCGGCATCTCGCTGACGTGCACGGCCGACACGTGCCCCTCGGGCTCGATCTGCTGCGCCTCGTTCTCCGGCGGCGGCGGGAGCTTCACCGGCTCGAGCGCCTGCTACACCGGCTCGACGTGCCCGACCGGCGACCGGCAGGCGTGCTCCGCCACCGTCAAGTGCCCGGCGGGCGAGAACTGCTCGCGCAGCGGCTTCTGCCGGCCGGCGTTCGACGGCGGCTTCCCGCCTCCGCCCGACGGCGGCACCATCACCGACGCCGGCGGCGCGGGCTGACCGGCGCGGCCCCCGAGCCCGACCCGGCGGTCCTCCCCCCCCACGCCGCGCGCGCGCGGAGGCCGCCGGGACGGGGGGCTCACTGGCTCGCGACGGTCATCGTGAGCGTCGTCTTCTGATCGGCGCCCGTCGCGATCATCAGCGTCACGTCGTACCGGTCGCCCTGCCAGACGCTCATCTCGGCGTCGCCCAGGTCCAGGACGCTCGACTGCTTGAAGCCGGCCAGCGACGACCTGTAGAAGGCGCTCACCTTGTCGCGCGCGTCGCCCGTCTCGAGCGTCAGCGACCAGCCGGTCTTGCCGTTCTGCGACGACTCGGCCGCCATGCCGACCCGCGCGCCGGGGTAGACCGGCACCTCCGCGGGGAAGCTGGCCGGCACCTTCGCGTTCGCGCCCACGGCGACCGTCCCGCCGTCGATCCGCAGCGTGACGTTGCCGCCCGAGATCTGCACGGCGCCGCCCGTCTGCCGCTCGATCGCCCGCTCCTCGGCCTTCTCGCGCGCGCGCCGGCAGCCCCCGGCGAGCAGCGCGGCGGCGAGGATCAGGGACGCGGGCACCAGGACGGGGAGGCGGCGCATGGGGCCGCATCATAGCCAGCGCGCGGCGCGCGCGGCGACCTGCTCGCCGATCGCGAGCGACGCGGTGGCCGCCGGCGAGGGCGCGTTGAGCACGTGCACCATCCGCTCGGCCTCCGCGAACGCGAAGTCGTCGACCAGCGCGCCGTCGCGCCGCACGGCCTGCGCGCGCACGCCCGCGCCGCCCGGGGCGAGATCCCGG
>JAJYCT010000351.1 GCA_021778125.1 Myxococcales bacterium | reverse complement strand
CGCGGCGATGCGGGCGCAGGGCGTCGCGCGGCCGGAGCGGTTCGCGGCGATGTTCCTGCCGGGGTTCGACGGGACCGCCGCGTGAGCGCGCGGTCGCTCCGTCGACCGGGGCGACCTCAGAGCACGAGCACCCACACGTCGTACAGCGCGTGCGTCCAGACGGCCGCGGCGAACCCGCGCGTCGCATACACGAGCGTCAGCGCGAGGCCGAGCACCGCGCGCGCGACGAACGACCGCGCGTCGAACCGGTCGCCCAGGGCGCCCACGTAGTGCATCCCGCTGAACGCCGCCGCGCACACCAGGGCCCAGCCCATCATGACGAGGACCGACCGCAGCGATAGCCCGCCACTGCCCTGGACGAGGCCCACCCTCTGGTGCGAGAAGAGCCACACGAGAAGCTTGGCCCCCAGACCGAAGAGCAGCGCCCGGAACGCCAGCTCTTCGTAGAAGCCGGCGCCCATCGACATGACGAGACCCGTGAACGGGTCCATCGCCGCCGCGGGCGGGCCCGCGAAGAGCTTGCCGACGATCCACGACGTCGCGGTGCCCATCGCGATCGCGTAGACGGCCCCCTCGACGGCGATCTGCGCGACCTTGCCTGTGCGCAGGGTCTGTCCGCGCCCGAGGATCGCGAAGACGACGAAGAGCAGGACGCCGACCGAAAGCGTCATTCCCAGGTACGTCAGCCGGTCGCCGTGGGCGACGTCCATCAGGCGCGCGGTGACCAGGTCGGTCGCGTTGCGGACGTTCAGGAAGACGACGCCGAGCTGGTAGAGGATGAAGACGGGCAACGTGAGCGCGAGCTCGGCCCACGCCCCCGGCTTGGCGGTGAGACCCGTGGGTTCGACGGCGCGCGGTCCCGCCACGGCACGCGCTCCGTCAGTGCCCGCCGGGCTTGAGCTGATAGACGATCGCGACGACGACGATCGCCCAGAGCACCACGTTGAGCACCATGGGCACGTCGCGCAGCATCTCCTGCGTCGGCGACTCGGCGCGGATGCCGCGGCCGACCTTGCCATTGACCAGGAGCAGGAACCGCACGATCCCCAGGATCGTGAACGGAGTGGTGAGCCAGAGGTAGCTCGTGTTGAAGAACGCCTTGGTGACCGGATCGAGCGTGTAGGCGACGTACGTCACCACGGTCGCGGTGCCCGTCACGCCGAGCGCCCAGTTGAGCGAACGCACCGTGTACGCCTGGAGGGCAGCGCGCTGCTTGGCGGCGTTCTCGCCCGCGAGCTCGTGGCGGCGCTTGCCAAAGCCCAGGAAGAGCGCGAGCAGCGCCGTGCAGGCGAGCATGTAGCCCGACACGTGGACGTCGGTGGCGATGCCGCCGGCGAGCACCCGCAGCACGAAGCCGAACGCGATGAGGCCGACGTCGAGGAACGCGACGTTTTTGAGCTTGAAGCTGTAGGCGAGGTTCTCGGCGAGGTAGACGAACGCGACGAGCGCGAGCCACGGGCTGAGCAGGTACGCGGCGCCGAGCGAGACGACCACCAGACCCGCCGCGACGGCGCCCGCCACCGGGACCGGGACCGCGCCGCTGGCGATGGGCCGGAAGCGCTTGACCGGGTGGACGCGGTCCGCCTCGACGTCGACCACATCGTTGATGGTGTAGATGGCCCCCGCGAGCAGGCAGAAGACGAGGGTCGCTTCGAGCGCCCGCCCGGTCACGCGCAGGTTGAGCGCAGGGCCGACGGGCGTGCTCACGAACACGTCCTTGTGGAACACCATCGGCGCGAGCACGAAGACGTTCTTCACCCACTGGTGCGGGCGGAGCATCTTCACGAGGACCCGGAGCGAGCTGCGCGGCGCGGCCTCCCCTTGACTCACGCGCGGCTCGGACGGAGCGACTTCCGACGTCATGCGGCGGTTCCGCCCGCAGGAATAGCGCGATCGCGCGCCGTTGCCACCAAATCACCGCGCCCGCCCGCCGCGCTTGACGGCACACCGCCCGCCGCACGAAAACTCGCGGGGTGAGATCTTTGCCGGGTCCGGGCACGAGGCTGTGGGGCACTCTCGTGGGCGCCCTCGTGGGCGTCGGGCTCGTCACGACGCCGGGCGAGGCGAGGGGCGACGTCTCCGAGCGGCTGCCTCGCCTCTCCCGGCTGCACGGGGAGATCGCCGCGTCGCGCGGTCCCGAGGTGTACGTGTCGCTGCGCAAGCTCTGGGCGGAGTGGGATCGGGGTGATCCGGCCGACGTCGAGGCGATCCTGACGTCGCTCGCCGGCGACGCGACGCTCGCGCCGCCGGTGCGCGCGTACGCGGGCCTGCTGGAGGCCTACGCGCGCAGGCGGCGCGGCGACCTCGACGGCGCGCGCGCGCGCATCGCGAAGCTTGGGTACGTCGGCACCTGGCTCCTGCTCGGGCCGTTTGAGAACGACGGCAAGGTGGGCCTCGGGACGGCGTTCGATCCCGAGAAGGAGCAGGAGCTACCCGTCGATCTGGTGCGCGACTACGACGGCAAGGACCACAAGCCGGTGCGCTGGCGGCTCTTGCCGCCCGTCTCGCCGTACGCCTGGACCGACCTGAGCGTGTTCGTTCGTCCCTCGGAGCGCTCATGCAGCTACCTCACATCGTTTGTGCACGACGCGGGGCTCCACAAGGGCGAGACGCGCCCGGTCACGGTGTGGGCGGGCGCCTCGGGGGCCCTGCGCGTCTTCTGGAACGGCGTGGAGATCCTGCACGACGACAAGTACCGCGACCTCGACAGCGACCGGTTCTCGGGCGGCGCCACGCTGCGCGCCGGCTGGAACCGGGTGACGGCGAAGGTCTGCGGCGACGAGCGCGCGCCGATGCTCTCGCTGCGCGTCGCCGACGCGCGCGGCGCCCCGGACGCACGCCTCGAGGTCGACGCCGATCCTCGCCGCTCGACGCGGCAGGGGGGCGCGGTCGAGCCGCTGGGCAAGGGTCAGGTCGAGCGCCCCGCGGCCGTGCTCGGGCCCGCCCAGACGTTCGAGCGGCTGGCTCAGGGCGGCGATCCTGCATCGCTCGAGGCCTTCGCGCGCTTTCTGGTGGCGACGGGGGCCGACGATCCGACCGAGCACCGCGCGCGCGAGCTGGCGGCGCGCGCCGCCGACAGAGCGCCGACCGTGGCGCGGCTGCTCCTGGCCGGGGAGCTCGCCGAAAACCGCAACCAGCGCGCCGCGTGGATCGGGCACGCCGAGGCGCTCGCGGCCCGCCGGGCGACGCTCGACGAGCGCATCGAGGTCCTGCTCGCGCGGGCGGCGTACGCGCGCACCGGCGTCAACTGGCGCGACGCGATGCCGTTCTACGAGCGCGTGCTGGCCCTCGACCCGGACAACGTCCCCGCTACGCTCGCGAAGGTAGAACTCTACGAGGAAGCGGGGCTGCACGAGACGGCCCTGTCGCAGCTCACCGAGGGGCTGGTCCGCAGGCCCCGGAGCGTCGCCTTGCTGCGCGCGACGGTCGCGGCCCTGCGCGATCAGGGGCGCGAGACGGAGGCCGACGAGCTGGCCGAGCGCTACTTCGCGGTGCGGTTCGACGATCCGGCGTTCGTGCGCGAGCAGATCGAGCTCGCGGTCGCACGCCGCGAGGTGGCGACGGCGTCTCGCTGGATCGAGCGCCTCTCGCAGGCCAACCCGGACAGCTCCGGAGCCCTGCAGAGCGCAG
Organism: Myxococcales bacterium; assembly: GCA_021778125.1. Taxonomy (GTDB): domain Bacteria; phylum Myxococcota_A; class Polyangia; order Polyangiales; family Polyangiaceae; genus Palsa-1150. The sequence goes on along the minus strand of JAJYCT010000351.1, from coordinate 2,080 downwards.
CGGAGGCCTGGATGCGCCTCGGCGAGCGCGCGCGCGCCATCGGGGCGTATCGCGCGGCGCTCGACCTCGCGCCGGACGACACCGACGTGATGCACGAGCTGGCGACCGTGTACGCCCTGGGAGGCGAGCGCGACGAGCAGCTGCGGCTCCTCAAGCGCGTCCTTGAGCTGATGCCGCAGGACAAGGACGTACGCGACGAGGTGGCGCACCTCGCGCCCGCGCCACCGCGCGCCGACGAGGCCTACGCGCGGCCGGCGAGCGAGTTCCTGGCGGCGCGGAGCAAGCCGACCGCTGGCCAGGCGCGGCGGACGCTGGTCGACCTTCAGGTCACGAGCGTGTTCCCCAACGGCCTGGCGAGCCGGTTCCATCAGGTCGTCTTCCAGCCGCTCACCGACGCGACCGCCGCCGAGTCGCGCGAGTACGACTTCGTCTACGAGACCGACAGCCAGGCGGTGCAGGTGCGCGGCGCGCGCGTCTACCGCAAGGACGGCTCGATCGACGAGGCGGTCGAGAGCGGCGCGGGCGCGATGGCCGACGACCCGTCGATGGCGATGTACACGAGCGCGCGCAGCTACTACGTGCGCTTTCCGCGCATCGAGCCGGGCGACGTCGTCGAGCTGCAGTACCGCGTGGAGGACGTGGCGCAGCGCAACGCCTTCGCGGACTACTTCGGCGAGGTCGTCTACATGCAGAGCGGCGAGCCGATCGCGCGCTCCGAGTACGTGCTGCTCACGCCGCGGTCGCGCCATTTCCACTTCAACGAGCCCGCCGTGCCCGGCCTGCACAAGACCGAGAACGACCGCGGCGATACGCACGTCTTCCACTACGTCGCCGAGAACGTGCCGGCGATGCAGCAGGAGCCGCTGCAGCCCCCGTGGACCGAGGTCCTCCCGCACGTTCACGTCTCGACCTACGAGTCGTGGGGGGAGATGGGGCGATGGTACTGGGGCCTCATCAAGGACCAGCTCGTCCCCGACGACGAGGTCCGCCGGCGTGCGGAGGCGCTCACCAAGGGCCTGACCGACGACCGCGCGAAGGTGCGCGCCGTCTACGACTACGTCTCGCAGAAGACGCGGTACGTGGCCCTCGAGTTCGGCATCCACGGCTTCAAGCCGTACCGGGCGGCGCAGATCTTCGCGCGCGGCTTCGGCGACTGCAAGGACAAGGCGGCGCTCATCGTGACGATGCTCGGCGCGCTGGGCATCAAGGCGACGCCGGTGATCGTGCGTACGGCGAACAAGGGGGAGATCGAGCCGGCGCCCGCGAGCCTGGCGCCGTTCGATCACATGATCGCCTACGTGCCGTCGCTCGACCTCTACCTCGACGGGACCGCCGAGTACACCGGCGAGCTCGAGTTGCCGGCGATGGACCGCGGGGCGCTCGCGCTCCAGGTCAACGAGGGGCACGCGAAGCTCGTCCACCTGCCCGATCCGCCGGCGGCAGACAGCGTGGGCGTTCACCGCGTGGACGCGACGCTCGCGGCCGACGGCGCCGCGACGCTCGACTGGCAGGCCGACGTCACGGGGGTGGAGGCGCCTGAATGGCGCGTACGCTTCCACGCGGACGCGACGCGCAAGCAGCGTGTGCAGCAGATGATCTCGACGCTCCTTCCCGGAACCGCGGTGACGTCCGTGGAGGCGGGCAACCTGGAGGACGTGGAGCAGAAGGTGGCGATGCGGGTGCGTGGCAAGGTGCCGCAGTTCGCCCGGACCGAGGGCGACACGCTGTACGTTCCGCTCGGCCGCAAGGAGCACATGGTCCGCGACTACGCCCCGACCGCGACGCGCACGCTCGATCTGCGCTTCTACGCCCAATGGACGCAGGTCGACGACTGGTCCGTGCGCTTGCCGCCGGGCGCGAAGGTCAAGAGCGCCCCGTCGTCGGCCCGGGGGACGAGCCCCTTCGGAAGGTACGAGGTTGCCGTGGAGTCCGCGGCGACGTCGCTGCACGTCAAGACGACCGTCACGCTGACCCGGACGCGCATCGCGCCGTCCGAGTACGCCGCCTTCCGGGCGTGGTGCGAAGAGGTGGACCGCGCCCTGGGACTGCGAGCCACGGTGACCGTCCGATGAGGGCCGCC
>JAJYCT010000350.1 GCA_021778125.1 Myxococcales bacterium | reverse complement strand
GCCACGCCCGCGGCGAGCGGCGCGCCGTCGGCGAGCGTGCGGCGCGCCGTCTGCGCCGTGCCCACGAGCCAGGCCGCGGCGGTCAGGCCGGCGAGCAGCGCCAGGGCGGCCGTGCGCGAACGCGCGAGGACCGGCTGGGCGCGCGCCGCGGTGATGCGCTCGAACGGCGAGACCGCCCGCCCGGGCTCGAGGAAGAGCGCGGCGAGGGCCACGGCGCCCCCCACGGCCAGCGCGAGCGGCGCGAGCACCCCGATCTCGGCCAGCGCCACGTCCCAGAGCGACGGCGGGCGCGCCCCGTCGAACGAGGTCACCACCAGCCGCGCCTCGAGCAGACCGACGGCCAGCGCGCCGCACGCGGCGCCCATCAGGGCGAAGACGAGGCGTCCGAGCGAGCGAACCAAGCTCCGGGTTTCTTATCATTTCTTGGTCTTGGCGCGCGCCAGGGGGTGGGCCGCGTCGTACACGCGCATCAGGTGCTCCATCGAGACGTGCGCGTAACGCTGCGTCGTCGAGAGCGACGCGTGGCCCAGGAGCTCCTGGATCGCCCGCAGGTCGGCCCCGCCGTCGAGCATGTGCGTCGCGCAGGTGTGCCGCAGCGCGTGCGGGTGCAGGTCGGCGCGCCCCGCCCCCAGCGCCCCGTACGCCTGGACGACCCGGCGCACGCCGCGCGGGTAGAGCCTTCGTCCGCGCGAGGTGAGGAAGAGCGCGCGCGCGTCCCCCGGCCGGCGCGGGCTGACGAGCTGCCCGCGCACCTCGAGCCACCGGGTGAGCGCCTCGACGCACCGGGCGCCCAGGGGCACGACGCGCTCCTTGCTTCCCTTGCCCAGCACGCGCGCCTCGGCCGCGCGCAGGTCGAGCGCGTCGAGATCGAGCCCGCACAGCTCCGAGAGGCGCAGCCCCGAGCCGTAGAGCAGCTCGAGCAGGGCCCGGTCGCGCACCCCCTCCGGGGTGTCCGGGCGCGGGGCCTCGACGACCTCCTTGGCCGCGTCCACCGACAGCAGCGTGGGCAGGCCCCGCCGGACCTTGGGCGTCGCCAGCTCCTCGGCCGGGCAGGTCTCGATGACGCGCCGCCTGCGCAGCCACCGCATCCACGTGCGCACGGCCGCCACCTTCCGCGCGACCGACGCGGGAGCCAGCGTCCGCGCCAGCCTGCCCAGCCACCCGCGCAGCAGGTACACGTCGACCGCGCCCACGTCGCCCAGCACCTCCGGGCTGCGCTCCTTCGCGAAGGCCGCGAGCCCCCGCAGGTCGTCGCTGTACGCCTCCACGGTCCGCGACGACGCCCGCCGCTCGGTCTCCAGGTACCGCACGAAGGCGGCGATCGCCTCGTCGAGCGTCACGCCCGCTGGGGCTACCACGGGCGCAGGCGCTGCCCCCAATTCCTGGCTACCTTTCCCGCGGGATCCCGTGCGCGCCGTCCTCCGCCGCTACCTCGCCCGCATGGCCGACCTCTGGCGGCGGGCGCGGCGCGAGCACTCGACGCCGCGCGAGGTGGGCTGGTCGGTCGGCGTGGGCGTCTTCTCCGGGTGCACGCCGTTCGTCGGCTTCCACATGTGGATCGCCCTGGGCCTCGCGACGGCCTTCCGGCTCAACCGCCTGTGGGCGTTCCTCGGTTCGCGCCTGCCGTCGAGCTTCTTCTTCGCCTGGATCGCCTTCGGCGAGATCGAGCTCGGCCACCGCGCGCGCACGGGCCAGTGGGAGCTGCTCACGCCGAGCCAGGCGCTCGCGCACGGCGCGCAGCTCCTCGGCGACTGGCTCATCGGCGCAGCGATGGGCGGCTCGCTCCTCGCCGCCGCCGTGGGGCTCGTGGCCTACGCCGCCGCCCGGCGATGGCCCCCTAGCCCCCACACGCGTGCCGAAGCTCCTCCACCGTCTTCGGGATCCCCGCCGTCAGAACATCCGGCGCCGACGTCGTGACCAGCACGTCGTCCTCGATGCGCACGCCGATGCCGCGCCAGGCCGGCGGCACCGTGTCGTCGTCGGGCGCGATGTAGATGCCCGGCTCGACGGTCAGCACCATCCCTGGCTCGAGCGGACGGGGCTTGCCCGCCTCGAAGTAGCCGCCCACGTCGTGCACGTCCATGCCCAGCCAGTGGCTGGTGCGGTGCATGTAGAAGCGCTTGTAAGCCTCTGTTTTCACGAGCTCCTCCGGCTCGCCGGCGAGCAGCCCGAGGCGCACCAGACCGCGGGTGATGCCGTCGACGGTGAGCTTGTGGATCTCGTCGATCGTCGCGCCCGGGCGCGTGGCCGCGATGCCCTCGAGCTGCGCCTCCAGGACCAGCTCGTAGATCGCCTGCTGCTCACGGGAAAACGCCCGACCGATCGGGAACGTCCGCGTGACGTCGCTCGCGTAGTAGCCGTACTCGCACCCGGCGTCGATGAGCAAGAGGTCGCCCTCGGCCATGCGCCGGTCGTTCTTGCGGTAGTGCAGCACGCACGCGTTGGGGCCCGAGCCCACGATGCTGCCGTACGCGGGGCGCTCGGAGCCGTGCCGGCGGAAGGTGTCGAGCAGGAGCGCCTCGACCTCGAACTCGTGCATCTGGGGACGCGCGCGGCGCATGGCCAGCTCATGCGCCTCGCGCGTGATGCGCGCACCGGTGCGCATCGTCTCGATCTCGGCGGGCGACTTGCGCAGGCGCATCTCGTGGAGCACCACGCCCGGCTCGACGATCTCGGTCGGGGCCGACGCGCCCGCGCGCGCCCGGGCGCGCACACGGTCGATGGCCCGCAGCAGCCGGTCGTCGTTCGCGCGGCTCACGCCGAGGCGGTAGACGACCCGCCGGTGGCCCTGCAGCAGCCCCGGCAGCTTGTCGTCGAGCTCGCCGATCGCGAAGGCCTCGTCGGCGCCGTGCAGCGCCCGGGCGCCGTCGACGCCGGCCCGCGGCCCATCCCACACCTCGCGCTCGCGGTCGCGAGCGCGCACGAACAGCGTCATCTTGCGCGTGACGGCGTCGAGCACGGCCACGCTCTCGGGCTCGTCGAACCCGGTCAGGTAGAAGAAGTCGGAGTCCTGCCGGTACTCGTGCTCGACGTCGTTGTTGCGCACGAAGACGGGGGCCGAGGCCATGACCGCGACGGCCGACGGGGAGGCCGCGGCCAGAGCATCGAAGAAGGCGGCCCGACGCCGCGCGTAGGTCTCGCCGTGGTGGGTGCACATGAGCCCTTCCTGCTCCCTGGACTCTTGGCGGCAAACGGGCCGCCTCGCAAGGGCGAACTGGTCCAGGTCGGCTTGCGCCCGGACAGGTCGGCTTGCGCCCGGAGACGACGCAGCGCGCCGCACGGCCCCGCCCGCGAGCGCCCTCGAACTTGGCCCGCGCGGCGCGCGCGCGGGACGATGAGCCCATGACCACCGCCGAGGATCGCCGCCGCAAGCGGAGCGAGGACCCGCTCGTCGCCCTGCACTACCAGCTCGCCCACGCCCGGACCGAGGGGCGCCTCGAGGCCCTCGTGGTCGCCGACGACGCGGGCGTCGTGGTGGCCGGCGCCGGCTCGTGGGCGGTGTGCGAGGAGCTCGCCGCCTACGCGCCGCTCCTGGCGCAGGGCATCTGGAGCGAGCCGGGGAACGGCCGCACCTCGCGCGTCGCGCAGCTGCGCACCGAGGTCGACGTCCAGCCGGTCGACGTCGGCGGGCAGACCGTCCTGCTCTGCGCCCGCGGAGGCATCCTGCGCTCGAGCGCCATGGAGCGCGCCGCGTCGGGCGTCGCGCGCATCCTGCAGCGCGCCGCCTGAGCCGGCCGGTTTGACCGGCCCCGGCGCCCGCGTTACGACCCGAGGCGAGGTTTCTCGATGAGCGACGAACGGCGGCGGCGCCTCGACAGCGTGATCCCGGAGCTCATCAAGCGCGCGGTCGAGCGAGGCGTCGAGAAGGCGGTCGAGGCCCCCGGCGACCTCAAGGAGCTCGTCGGCGGGCTCAAGCTGCCGCGCGAGGTGGCGAGCTACGTCTTCGCGCAGGTCGAGGAGACCAAGAACGGCCTCTTCCGGGTCGTCGCGAACGAGATCCGCGGCTTCCTCGAGAAGGCCGACCTCGGCCACGAGATGCAGAAGATGCTGACGACCGTGCAGTTCGAGATCAACACGACCATCCGCTTCAAGCCCAACGAGGGCGGCGAAGGGCGCGACGGCGAGCTGCCCAAGCCCGAGGTCAAGGCCGACGTGCGGATGCGCCGCGACGAGCGGTCCTCGCGCCGGCGCGGACGCGACTGACGGGGCGTGCTATCGAGCACGCCCTTCCCGACGAGGCTACTTCGAATGGCGAAACCCCTGCGTGTCGCGGGCGAGATCGACAGCTGGTGCACCAAGTGCCGGCTGGTTCTCAATCACCGCATCGTTTCCATCAAGGCGGGCAAGCCCCATCAGGTGGAATGCCTCACCTGCCGGTCGACGCACCTGTGGCGGCAGCACGCGCCGGGCGAGAAGCCCGCGGCGTCCCCGGGCGGATCGAAGGCCCCCCGTGCGGCCGGCGGCGCGAGCGCCCGCACGCCGCGCGTCACCCCGGCGATGCGCCAGGAGCAGACGTGGGAGAAGGCCATCGCCGGCCGCGGCGTCCACGATTTCAAGCCGTACAGCGTGACGGGGACCTTCCGCGAGGGTGACCTCTTGCGCCACAAGAAGTTCGGCGACGGCCTCGTCACGCGCACCGTCGACGCGCACAAGGTCGAGGTCCTCTTCCGCGACGAATCGCGGATCCTGGCGCAAGGGATGACCTAGAGGGATGCCGCGAGGTCGCCCGGGGGTTTGACCCGGCGACCGGGCGGTGACGATACTGCCCGGCAAGGACGATGCGTCGCGCGCTGGAGGGCCTGCTGGGGCTGGGGATCGTGGGGCTCGCCGCGCCCGCGGCGCGCGCCGAAGCGCCCGCGGCCTCCGACGTGGCGCTCGCGCTGTCGCCGGACGGGACGCTCGGCGCGCTGCTCGTGGCGGGGCCCACCGAGCACGCGCCCGCGCCTGACCTCGAGCACCTCTCGCCTCACCTGGGGCCCGGCTGGCGGCTCGCCTCGGCCTCGAGCGGCCCGGTGGACGTGGCGGCGGCGCTCGGCTCGAAGGCCACCGACGCGTACGCCGTCGCGGGCGGCGTGCTGCGCCTGGCGCGCGGAGGGCGACACACGCTGCTGCTCGGCGTGGACGACGGGGTCACGGTGGTCGTCGACGGCCGGCGCGTCTACGCGCGCGACGAGGCGCGTCCCCAGCGCGACGACGACGACCTCGTCCCGCTCGACCTGGCGGCCGGCGATCACGTCGTGCTGCTCGGGCTGCACCAGCACGCGGGCGCGTGGACGCTGCGCGCGCGCGTGCTCGACGCCGACCTCCAGCCGCCCGAGGGCGCCTCGTGGGTGCTGCCGGGCGCCGGGCCCGACGTGGCGGCGGCGCTCGCAGCGTCGATGTCGAGCGTGACCTACGACCGGGGCGTGGCCGAGGACGGCTACCGGCAGACGCTGACCGTCCGCTTCCCCTCCGGGGCGCCGCGCGGCGTCCCCATCCCCGTGCGCGCGACGCTGTCGACCGCGTCGGGCACGGCGTTCCGGGTGGCCGCCGGGGACGTCGTCGTGGGCGATCGGGGCGTGCGCGAGCTCGGCGTCGCCCTGCCTCGCCTGTCCGGCGAGGAGGTCGACGACGACGACTGGACCCTGCACGTCGAGGTCGGCGCGCGCACGCTCGACCTGCCCTTCCACCCGCGCCGCGCGGTGCGCGAGGCGATCGCGCACGCCGACCGCGCCTTGCGCGC
>JAJYCT010000036.1 GCA_021778125.1 Myxococcales bacterium | reverse complement strand
TGGGCGCCGGCCGAGAAGGGGCCGAAGCGCAAGGGGACCGCGCTGCTCGTCGCCGGCATGGTGGCATTCCTCGCGAGCAGCGTCGGCGTCTACTTCTTCTACAAGGACAAGCGCACCAAGGAGCACGCGCAGGCCGAGGCGCTGCTCACGACGGTGGACGCGCAGCTCCACGCGGGCAAGCCCGCCGAGCTGCCCGACGCCGAGCAGGAGCTCTACCGCGCCTTCCGCCTCGAGTCGCGCAGCCCCCGGGCCGCGCTGGCGTGGGCGCGCGAGCGCGTCGTGGTCGGCCTCGTCAAGGGCAGCGCCGACATCGCGTTCGAGGACGCGATGACGCGCGCCAAGGAGGTCGGCGTCCCCGAGAACAAGTACGCGTTCGCGCGCGTCGCTTCGTTCCTCTTCCAGGGCGATACCGCGGGCGCCGCCGCCGTGCTGCCGCGGTGGGACGCGCCCGCGAGCGGCGACGCCTGGTACCAGCTCGTGGCCGGCGCCACGCTCGAGCGCGCGGGGGACGCGCGCGCCCTCGAGCGGTACGCGGCTGCCGTGAAGCTCGATCCGGGGCTCGTCGTGGCCCAGATCGCGCAGGCCCGGGCGACCGCCATCGAGGGCGATCCGCAGGAGGCGATGCGCCTGGCGCGCGCGCTGCGCACGTCGATGCCCGACCGCGCCGAGCCGGTGGCGCTCGTGGCGCTTGCATGGGGTCGCGACGTCAGCCGAGAGGACGTCCCGGCGCCGCCCGAGGTCGACGAGCTCGCGAAGCGCGTCGACGAGCTGCCCTCGGGCCTGCGCTTCGTGCCGTACGCCGTCGACGGCCTGCGGGCGCTCGACCGCCACGCCGCCGAGGACGCGCGGACGGCCGTGCAGAAGGGCCTGGCCGTGACCGACTCGCCCGGCGCGGCGGTGTGGCTCGGCACGATCGCGCTGCCGCTGGGCGACGAGTCGCTCGCACGACGGTGCGCCGTGTCGGCCCTGCAGTTCTCGGCGGCGTACGAGCCGGCGCGTGCGCTCGCGGCGCGCGTGGCGCTGCTGGGCGACCGCCTCGATGAGGCGCTCAAGGCGACCGAGGACCTCGACGCAACCCATCCGGACGTGGCCGTCGTGCACGCCGCCGCGGCCTACGAGCGCGTCGACGCCGACGGCGTGAGCCGGGCCCTCGAGGCGCTCTCGCCCGGGTCGCGCAAGCACCCCTTCCTGGCGGCGCTCGACCTCGCCCCCGACGCGCTCGCGGGCAAGGCTGTCCTCGACGCGTCCAAGCTGCTCACGATGGCGAGCGACGACGCGCCGTGGAGCGATCTGGTCGCCATGGACCTCGCGCTGGACGCGGGGGATCTCGTGTCCGCGCACAAGATCGCCGACGGCTGGGGCAGCGATGCCGAGGCGCGGCCGCTGCGGGCGCTGCGCCTCGCGCGCCTCGCGCGCTACGACGGGCGCCTCGACCAGGCCGACACGCTCAGCCAGCTCGCGATCGATCACGGGACGGTGACGCCGCGCGTGCTCTGGGAGCGGGCGTTCACGCTCGTGGCCCGGGGCCGGGCGGGCGAGGTGGGGCCGCTCCTGGGACACTATCCGCTCGTGCTCGGCCCGATCTCGACGTGGCTCGGCGCGTACGCCGCGGCCGCGGGCGGGAACGTCGAGGCAGCCCGGGGGCGGGTTGCGTCGCTCGATCCGCCGCCGGACGCGGCGCCGCTCGGCCTGCGCGTGGTGGGCGCCGCGGCCTTCGGCGCCATGAAGGACCGGCGGCGGGGGCCGGACTACGTGCGCGCCGTGCTCGCGACCGGCAACCAGTCGCCCGATCTCGTCGCGGCCGCGCTCGCGGTCGGCCTGAAGCGGGTCGAGCACGGCAAGCGCAAGCCGACCTATCAATAGTGCGCTATAGGCGGGGCCATGGCCCCCGATCGCCCCGACGAGTCGTTCGCTGCCCTCTTCGAGAAGGCCGGCTCGGTGCCCCGAAGGGACGCCGCGCGCACGGGCGACCAGGTCGAGGCCACCGTCGTGCAGGTCGGCAAGGACGCGGTCTTCGTCGAGTTCGGCGGGCGCGCGCAGGGCTACATCGAGGCGCTCGACCTCAAGGGCCCCGACGGCGCCACCAAGGCGGCCGTCGGCGACCGCCTGCGCGCGCGCGTCGTGCGCATCGACGACCAGGGCGTACGCCTCGTGCCGACCGTCGAGGCGGCCGTCGCGGCGGGCGCCAGCGTGAGCCTCGGCGCCGCCGACGACGACGCCGCGCCCAAGCTCGCCCTCGGCCAGGTCATCTCCGGCGTCGTCGACCGCGTCGAGAGCTACGGCGTGTTCCTGCAGCTCGACGGCACCCGGGGCCGCGCCGGCCGGGGCCTCCTGCCCGTCAGCGAACTCCTGACACCCCGCGGCGCCGACCTCCGCAAGCACTTCTCGCTCGGCACCAAACTGCGCGCCAAGATCATCGGCCTCGAGGAGGGCAAGATGCGCCTCTCCCTGCGCGCCATGAAGGACGACGAGGAGCGCGCCGAGGTCGATGGCTTCCGCGAGCGCGAGAAGAAGACGGCCGAGCCCCGCGGGTTCGGGACGCTCGGGGATCTGATGAAGAAGAAGCGGTGACGGCGCCCCCTCGGGCTTCGGGCAAGTCCGAGGCTCCACGGACCGGGTCGTTCGCCACGGAGCGCGATGCAGAGCCTACGTCGAGCGGTTCGTCCGCTACGACGCGCGATTCGGAGCCTGCGGCCAGCGGCTCGACCGCCACGGTTACCCCGCGGGGCGTGCGCACGCGCTGCTGCCGGTAGGGGGCGCCTCGCGCCCTCGCGTCAGCGGCGCATCCCCGCCGGCTGCAACGCCCCCATCGCCGTCCGCCCGTCCATCATCATCCGCAGCTCCTCGGGCTCGGTCGAGCGGCTCATCGCCTCCTCCGGCGAGATGAGGCGCTTCTGGGCGAGCGAGAACAGGCTCTGGTTGAGCGTCTGCATCGCGAACTTCTCCTGCCCCACCTGCATCTGCGAGTAGATCTGGTGGATCTTGTCCTCGCGGATCAGGTTGCGGATGGCCGCGTTGGGCACGAGGACCTCGAGCGCCATCACGCGCCCCGGGGAGTTGTAGCGGGGCAAGAGCTGCTGCGAGACGATGCCCTGCAGCACCATCGAGAGCTTGGAGCGCACCTGCGCCTGCTGGTGCGGCGGGAAGACGTCGATGATGCGGTTGATCGTCGAGACGGCGCCGTTGGTGTGCAGCGTCGCGAAGACCAGGTGCCCCGTCTCGCTGATCGTCAGGGCGGCCTCGATCGTCTCGAGGTCGCGCATCTCGCCGACGAGCACCACGTCCGGGTCCTGACGGAGCACGTACTTGAGCGCCTGCTTGAACCCCTCGGTGTCGCTGCCGATCTCGCGCTGGTTGACGACCGAGAGCTTGTGCGGGTGCAGGTACTCGATCGGGTCTTCGATCGTGATGATGTGCAGCCGCTGCTCGGCGTTGATCTTGTCGAGGATCGCCGCTAGCGTCGTGCTCTTGCCCGAGCCCGTGGGCCCGGTGACGAGCACCAGCCCGCTCGGTTTGTCGGCGAACCCCGAGATCACCGGAGGCAGCCCGAGGTCGTCGAACGACAGGATCTTGAACGGAATGGTGCGGAACGCGCCCGCGACCGCCGAGCGCTGCTGGTAGATGTTCGCGCGGAAGCGCGAGAGGCCCTTCACGCCGAAGGAGAGATCGAGCTCGTTGTGCTTCTCGAACTCGGCGCGCTGCTCCTCGGTGAGCACCGAAAAGCAGAGCTGCTTGGTCTCCGCAGGCCCGAGCGGGGGCAGCTTGAGCGGGACGATCGAGCCGTCGATGCGCAAGAGCGGGGGTGCCCCCGTCGTGATGTGCATGTCGCTCGCCCCCTTCTCGATCATCGTCTTGAGGAGCTGGTGCAGGTTGTATTTGAGCTCGCTCGGCTGCGTCATCGCGCGGATCTCCCTCTGTCGTCAGTCCGCCATCGTGACACGCATGACCTCTTCCGGGGTCGTGACGCCGTCGATGATCTTCTTGATGCCGCTCGCGCGCAGGGTGCTCATGCCGTTCTTGATGGCCCCCATCTTGAGCTCCGCGGTCGACGCCCCCTGCAGGACCATCTCCTTGAGGTTGTCGGTGAAGCGCATGACCTCGTAGAGCGCGACGCGCCCCTTGTAGCCGCTGCCGTTGCACGTCTTGCAACCCGTGCCCCGGAGGAGCTTCCCGGCGGCGATCTGCTCGGGCGTGAAGCCGCAGTCCTCGAGCACCTTCTTCTCGTACTTCATGGGCTGCTTGCAGTCGTTGCAACACTTGCGCGCGAGGCGCTGCGCGAGCACCAGGTTGACGCTCGCCGTGATGAGGAACGGCTCGACGCCCATGTTGAGCAGGCGCGAGATCGTCGCCGGGGCGTCGTTGGTGTGCAGCGTCGAGAGCACGAGGTGCCCCGTGAGCGCCGCCTTGACCGCGATCTCCGCGGTCTCGAAGTCGCGCACCTCGCCGACCATGATGATGTCCGGGTCCTGGCGCAGGAACGCGCGAAGGGCCATCGCGAAGTTGAGCCCGATCTCGTCGTGCATCTGCACCTGGTTGATGCCGTGCAGGTTGTACTCGACCGGATCCTCCGCCGTGCTGATGTTGTGGGCGACCTTGTTGAGCTCCGAGAGCGCCGAGTAGAGCGTCGTCGTCTTGCCCGACCCCGTGGGCCCGGTCACCAGCACCATGCCCCACGGCTGGTTGATGGACCACTTGAAGTCGTCGAGCGGCCTGGGGTCGAAGCCTAGCTTGGCCATGTCGAGCTGCAGGTTGCTCTTGTCGAGAAGTCGCATGACGACCTTCTCGCCCCAGAGCGTGGGCAACACCGAGACGCGGAAGTCCATCTCGCGTCCCTTGCCGAGCTTGAGCTTGATGCGCCCGTCCTGCGGAAGGCGCCGCTCGGCGATGTCGAGCGACGCCATGATCTTGATGCGGCTCGTGATCGCGTTGCGCAGCTTGAGCGGCGGCGTCATCTCCTCGGCGAGCACGCCGTCGATGCGGTAGCGGACGCGCAGTTTCTTCTCGTACGGCTCGACGTGGATGTCGCTCGCGCCCTTCTTGATGGCGTTGAGCAGGATCATGTTCACCAGGCGCACGACGGGCGCGTCCTCGGTGGCCTTCTCGAGCTCGAGGAGGTTGACCTCGTCCTCTTCGCCGGTGAAGTCAATCTCGGTCTCGTCGAACCCGGCCATCACCTCGTCGTACGAGGGGCCGACGTTGTAGTACTTCTCGATCGCGGCGTGGATCGCGCTCTCGCTCGCGATGACGGGCTCGATGTTGTAGCCCGTGAGGAATTTCAGGTCGTCGATCGCGTTGAGGTTGGTCGGATCGGCCATCGCGACGATGAGCGCGTTGCCCGTGCGCGAGACCGGGATGACCTTGTGCCGCTCGCACGGCTCCTTGGGCACGAGCTTGAGGATCTCGGCGTCGACCTCGTACTCGTCCAGGTTGACCGTGGGGACGCGGTACTGCTGGCTGAGGAAGTTGGTGATCTCGTCGTCGCTGACGTACCCGAGCTTCGACAGCGTGTAGCCCAGGTTCTGTCCGGACTTCTGCTGCTCGTCCTGCGCGTGCCGTAGCTGCGTGAGCGAGATCAGCCTTTCGCGGACCAGGAGCTCGCCCAGCCGGTTGTTGTTCGACATGCTAACCCTCGAGCTTAGCAGGTTGGGCCTCTGGGACCGCATCGGAGAGAAGAGGGCGAGCGGGCCGCGCGCCGGCGCGGCGAGCCGTCGCCGCCCGGTAGCCTCGGGTACCTCTCGCCCGAGCGCCTCGCGGGGCGGCGGAGCGATCCGCGCGACGACGTCTTCGGGTTCGGCCGCGTGATCGAGGAGGGGCTCGACGCGTGCCCGGCCGAGCCGCGCGCGTCCGCGTGGCGCGCGATCGCCGCGGCGTGCACCGGGCCCGACGCCTCCCGCCCGGCCGACGCCGCTGGCGTGGCCTCGCTCCTTGGCTAACCTCTCCGATTCCCCCATGCCCACGACGTACACCGACCTGATGACCGAGGTCCGCAAGCGCACCCGGCAGGTTTCCCTCGAGGAGCTCAAGCGCCGGCTCGACGCGGGCGAGAAGATGACCCTCGTCGACGTGCGCGAGAAGGACGAGTGGCGCGCGGGGTACATCCCGGGCGCGATCTCGATCCCCCGCGGCTTCCTCGAGATCCAGGCCGAGCAGAAGCTCCCCGACAGGAACGCGAAGATCGTCGCATACTGCGCCGGCGGGACGCGCTCGGCGCTCGCCGCGGCCACGCTTCTGGAGCTCGGCTACACGGACGTCGAGACGGCCCACCCCGGCTTCGTCCGGTGGAAGGACCTGAGCTTCCCGATGGAGCTGCCAGCGCAGCTCACCGACGCGCAGCGCGAGCGCTACTCGCGGCACATCCTCTTGCCCGAGGTGGGCGAGGCGGGGCAGGCGCGCCTGCTCGGGAGCAAGGTGCTGCTTCTCGGGGCGGGCGGCCTGGGCTCGCCCGCGGCGATGTACCTGGCCGCAGCCGGCGTCGGGACGCTGGGCATCGTCGACGCCGACGTCGTAGACGCCTCGAACCTGCAGCGCCAGATCGTCCACGCCACGAGCCGCGTCGGCATGCCCAAGGTCGAGAGCGCGGCCAAGGCGATCGCGGACCTCAACCCCGACGTGAAGGTCGTCCCGCACATGGAGCGGGTGACGAGCGCCAACGTCGAGCGGATCTTCGAGAACTACGAGGTCATCGTCGACGGGACCGACAACTTCCCCACGCGCTACCTCGTCAACGACGCGAGCGTGTTCATGGGCAAGCCCGTGGTGCACGGGAGCATCTTCCGGTTCGACGGGCAGGTGACGACGTTCATCCCCGAGAAGGCCGCGAAGAAGCTGGGCGTCGAGGCGAGCCCCTGCTACCGCTGCCTGTACCCCGAGCCCCCGCCGCCGCACCTGGCCCCCAGCTGCCAGGAGGCGGGCGTGCTCGGTATCCTCTGCGGGATCATCGGCACGTTCCAGGCGACCGAGGCGATCAAGATCGTGCTCGGGCGCGGGACGACGCTCGGCGGCCGGCTGCTCACCTACGACAGCCTCAAGATGAAGCTTCGCGAGCTCAAGCTGCGCCGCGCGCCCGACTGCCCCGTGTGCGGCCCCGAGCCCACGATCACGAAGTACGTCGACTACGAAGGCTTCTGCGCGATCGGCTGAGGGGCCGTGGTCACAGGCAGCCGCACGAGGCGAGCGCGCCGCCGCAGCGGGGGCACTGCTCGCAGTCGCACGCCACCGCGTGCAGCGCGAAGTAGTACGCGCCGCACCCGGAGCACGGCGACTCGCACGGGGGCGTCTCTTCGCCCACGCGCAGGCGCGCGTACTTCTCGCCGTCGATCGTCACCGTATCCGTCTCGCCCTCCGGGTCGCCGGGGTGCATGCGGCTCTCAGAAGAAGTACGGGTGCACGTCGCGCCGCGGCCGCCCAAGGTCGCGCTCGGGCGCGGGCTCCGGCGCCGGCAAGGGCGGAGGGGACGACGTCGCCGCCTCCGCGGGCGGCGGTGGCCAGGACGAGACATACCGTGGATGCTCGCCCGGGCGGCTCGCGTCGATCCAGGCGATGTGCCCGGCGCCGGGGGCCCGGACGTCCATGTGCACGAACAGGCTGTTCGGGTAGTAGCCGCACCCGGTGTCGGGCAGCGTCTTGCAGAACGCGACGAGCGCCTCGTTGGTGACGCCGTCGATGCGGAAGTCGAGGGCCTTGCCCGCCTGGTGGTAGCTCCCCGCGCTCCTGGGCCGGTAGCCGGAGACGAGCTGGACGCGCGCGGGCGCCGCGTCCTTGCGGAAGTGCTCCACCGCGAGCGACAGGCGCTCGACGAGGCCCGGATCGATGCGGCGCACGCCGGGCGCGACGTCCGCGCCGTGGGTGCGCGCCAGGACCTCGACCGGCTGCTTCGGCCGGACGGCGCTCCCGGGCCGCGCGAGGATCGAGACCTGATCGACCGCCAGGGGCGCCGGCCTGCCGTCGCAGCGCGTCAGCGCGAGCGTGGCCGTCTCCGAGGGGGCGACGATCTCCACCTGCGGGTGCAGGCAGGCGTTGGGCGTGCGCTTGTCGCCCTTGTCCACGTGCGCCGTCCGCGCAGGCCGGTGCGTCCGGGGCGGCGATGCGCTCGCGTGCGCCGGGAGCCCGAGGACCAGAGCGACGACCAGAACGAACGCGGCGACGCGCATCGAAATGCCTCCGTGTCCGACACGGTCACACAGGCCTCTTTTCCGGCCAAGAAATCGGCGGCCGCCGTACCCTCACGCGCCGATGATGACCGGCTCCGAGTTCGAAGCCTCCCTGCGCAGGCTCCTGTCCGACGCCGTGCGGGCGTCAGGCAACGTGGGGTGCCACGGGTGCGAGCGCTGCGAGGGCTGCACCGAGTGCACCTTCTGCCTGGGCTCGCGCGGCCTGTCCCGCTGTCACTACTGCGAGCAGAGCACCGACTGCACCGACTGCACGCGCTGCGTCGGCTGCACGTCGTGCCTCGCCTGCCAGCACTGCGTCGCCAGCGAGCGGTGCACGGGCAGCGCGTACCTCGTGCGCTCGGTGGGCTGCTCCGGGTGCACGTACTGCTTCGGGTGCGTGGGCCTTTCGCGCCGCGACTTCCACATCCTCAACGAGCCCTACGACCGGGCGACGTACTTCGAGATCACGCGCCGCCTGGCTCGCGACCTGCGGATCGTGCTGCCGTGAGGGCCGTCGTCCAGCGGGTGAGGAGCGCGCGCGTCGAGGTCGGGGGCGAGGTCACCGGCGCGATCGAGCGCGGGCTGCTCGTCTACCTCGGCTTCGGGCGCGGCGACGGGGCCGAGGACCGCGCATGGATGCTGCCGAAGATCGTGGGGCTGCGCATCTTCGAGGACGACGCGGGCAAGATGAGCCGGTGCGTGGCCGACGTCGGGGGCGCGCTGCTGCTCGTCAGCCAGTTCACGCTCTACGCGGACCTCGGCCGCGGGCGGCGGCCGAGCTTCGACGCGGCCATGCCCCCCGAGGAGGCCGAGGCGGCCTACGACGCCGCCGTCCGCGAGGCCCGCGCGACGGGGCTGCGCGTCGAGACCGGAAGGTTCCGGGCCGACATGCAGGTCTCGTCGATCAACGACGGACCGGTCACGCTCTGGATCGACTCCGCGTCGCGCGCGAGAGCCGCGATGTAGACTGCCGCCGTGCCCGACGGCGAGCAGCGCGATCCGGTCCTCGCCGCCCTCTGGAGCCGCGTCCTCCAGGCGTGGGACGACGACAGGACGCACGCGGCGCTGCTCGAGTACGCGCTGCGCGCGCAGGCCCTGCCCGAGATCGCGGGGCGCTACCGCGCGCTCGTCGACGACCCGGAGCGGGGCGCCGTCGCGAAGAGGAAGCTCGACGGCATCGTCCTCGCGGCGACGCAGGTGCTGATGTCGATGAAGACGCCAAAGCCGGGCAAGACGCCCCTGCCCATCACGCTGAGCGCGGCGGGGATCAGCGCGCTCTTGCTCGCGTGGCTCGCGTGGGCGCTGTGGGGGCGGCACTAGAGGTACTTGCGCAGCCTCTCGCCCACCGTCTCCGCGCGACGGCTCGGCCACGCCGGCTCGTGTGCGTCGATCGACACGGTGGGGCCCGTGGCCTCGAACAGGATCCAGGCTCCCGCCTCGCCGACGACCCGTCCTTCGGGGGCGAACGCCCTCTCCACGACAGCCGTGACGCGAGGATCCGGGACGTAGACGAGCGCGTAGCGAAACATCCGGAAGTCCCTCTCGGGCTCGAACGAGAGCGGGCTCTGCGCCATGCGCAGGAGCGCCTCGTCCCAGCGGGCCTCCGGGCGCATCACGACGGGCGCGTTCGGATACTCGGTGAGCGAGTGCAGGGCCCGCCCCCCGCGAAGCGCCAGCACGCGTCCCCCCGACGAGGGCATGAACGGATTGGGGACGGGCCAGAGCAGCAGCGTCGCCGTCGCGCTCCCCGGCTCGATGCGTCCGAAGAGAGCGTCGAGCGCGCGCGCGTTGTCGTCGGCCTGCACGAACGGCCGCACCCACATCGCCACGAGCGCGACCGCAGCAGCGCTCCGGAGGGCGAGCATCGCGCGCCACGCCGCGGGTCGCTGCCCGGCAGGCGGGGCGAGGGCGACGATGCCGACGGCGTACGCCGGGGCCAGGAACCGCACGTAGAGAAGGACCCCATAGTTCACGGCGTACGGCATGACGAGAAACAGAAGCGCCAGGGTCGCCGCGAGGAGCCCGAAGCGCCGTGCGTGAAGGCGCCCCCCCACCGCGGCCTCTCGCGAGAACAGCCGCCGCCGCTCCGACCACACCAGCCACGCGATCGAAGCCTCGGTCAGCAGCCGCGCGAGGAGCGGCTAGATCCCGTCCAGGGGGCCGAAGAGAGTGTCGTCGACGTTCGCGAGCTTGGTGAGGAGCGGGTGCCACGTGACGCTCGACCAGTGCCCGGCGTACGGCGTGACGCGCGCGCGCTCCGCGAAGAACTCGCCGGCCAGCAGAGCGGCCCCTGCGACGAGCGGAGCCAGGCGCAGCGGCGTCCGCCGGTCGAGCGGGCGCGCGAGCCCCAGGACGGCGACCGCGGCGCAGCCCGCGATGAGCATGGACTCGTGCGCGCCGTGCAGGAGGACCAAGAGCCCCGCGCTCGCGAGCGCTCGCCGCACGTTCGCCCGCTCCGCGGCCCGGTCGAGCACAGGCAGGGCGTGGAGCAGGATCGCCAGCCCGAGCAGGTTCGGCGCGAAGCCGCTCAGCATGGTCCAACCCGCGGCTGCCGGACCGACGAGGAGGCATACCGCCTCCGTCTTCCCCGTGTGGCGTGCGAGTCGGGCCGTGCCCCAGAAGATGCCGAGGATGCTGGCGACGACGACCACCTTCGTCGCGTGCTCGACCGACAGCGGGTACGAGAGCGCCGTCGCCAGCAGGTGGAAGAGCTGGCCCCCGTGTCCGAGGTTCAGGGCGTAGATCGACGGCGGCGCGAAGAGTGGATCTCCGTAATGGCGAAGCAGCGCGACGGCCCCCTCGTGCATGGGGAGGTCGATCATCGGCGGGTAGCGCGTAGCGAAGAACGGGACGAGCAGCGCCGCTGCGGCGAGCGCAAGAGCGCTCCCCTCACGTCGCCGGAGGATGGCCATCGCCCCTCCCCGCTCGGCCCGCGGCGAGCCGCGCCGCGAGCGTGATCGCGGCGCGCATGCCGCTCGCGTCGGCCGCCCACGTGCCGGCCCGGTCGTAGCCCGTCCCGTGGTCCACGCTCGTGCGCACGATGGGCAGCCCGAGCGAGACGTTCACCGCCTCGCCGAAGCCGGTGACCTTCATCGGGATGGTCGCCTGGTCGTGGTACATGGCGACGACGCCGTCCCACCGCTGCGCGAGCGCGAGCCGGAAGGCGCTCTCGGCGGGGACGGGGCCGTCGACGGTCGCCGCGATCGCCGCCGACCGAAGGCGGCGTCGCGCGAGGGCGATGCCCGGCGCGATACGCGTGCGCTCCTCGGTCCCGAGCAGGCCCTGCTCGCCCGCGTGGGGGTTGAGCGCCGCGACCGCGACGCGCGGCGCGCGCGCCCCCAGCCGGGCGAGCAGCCACGCCAGCCAGAACGTCGCGCGTGCCACCGCCGCCGGCGTGATCGCCGCCGGCACCCTCGCGAGCGGCAGGTGCGTCGTCACGAGCGACGTGACCAGCGCCGGCGACCAGAACGCCATCACCACCTCGCGCGCACGCAGGCGGCGCTGCAGGTGCTCGGTGTGACCGAGGAAGCCTCGCGCGCCCTTCGCCCCGGAGCGCGCGATCGCGTCCTTGCTCACGGGCCCGGTCGCCAGCGCGTCGGCACGCCCCGCGGAGACGGCGTCGCAGGCGGCGTCGATCCAGGCGAGCTGCGCGGCGCCCGAGACGCCCGAGGGCCGCCCGGGGGTCCGATCGCGCGTCGCGAGCGGGGGGGTCGGCTGCCACACGGCGATGCGCGACGACGGCAGGCGGAAACCCTCTTCCGGGCCCGGTACGCGGACGAGCCGCTCCTGCCGGATCGCGCGCCCCTCGGCGGCGGCGCGCAGGGCTCTCTCGTCGCCCACGAGGACGACGCGCGCGCCGGGGCGCGCGGCGGCGGCGGCGGCGGCGAGGCTGACCTCGGGTCCGACGCCGCACGGACAGCCGACGCTCACGATCACGCGCGCCGTCATCTCCGGCCTCCCTCGCCGGGCGCGCGCAGCTTGTAGCCCGCGCCCCGGAGCGTCTCGAGCGGAAGCGTGTCCCCGAGCTTGGCGCGCAGCCGCCGGACGTGGATGTCGACGGTGCGTGCGCCTCCCTCGTAGCGGGAGCCCCACACGCGCGCGAGCAGCGTCTCGCGCGTGTGCACGCGCCCCCGGTGCGCGGCGAGGAACGCGAGGAGCGCGAACTCCTTGGCCGTCAGGGGCACCCTTCGCCCCTCGATGCTGACCTCGTGCGCGGCGCGATCGACGACGAGCGCGCCGACCTTGAGGCGCTCCTCCGTCGCGAACTCGCTGCGCTGCCACTCGAGGGCGCGGATGCGCGCGTAGATCTCCGCGGGGACGCACGGCACCACGATGAAGTCGTCGAAGCCGCTCGCGGGATCGAAGCCCATGATCTGCCGGGGGGGAAGCGTGATCAGCGCGGCGATCTCCGCGAGCTCGGGGACCTTGCGCGCGGCGCGCAGGGCCGCCGTCGCCAGGTCCGGGCGCTCGCCCGCCTCGAACACCGTGGCGCGCACTCCCCTGCCCGCCGCCTTCGCGTCCTCCACGGCCGACGTGAAGTCGTCCCACAGATCGAGCGTGGTGACCTCGGCGCCGAGCTGACGCAGCATGGCGGCGACCCCGTCCGGGCTCTCGACGAGCGGGCCGTGGCCCACCACGAGCACGACGAGGCTCGCCTTTCCGGGACTCTGCGCCACGGGACCCGTGCTTATCGTGCGGCCGGCGCCTCGTCGAGCGCGTGGTAGGCTGCCTGGGCAGGGGTGGACCATGCGCGGAAGGTCGGCTCGCCTCGGAGGGCTCCTCGCTGCGTGCCTCGCCGGGGCCTGTGCGACCGCGGGGTGCGTCGTCCACGACGAGGTCGCGATGGCCCCCGAGCCCCCGGCCGACCGCGCCGACGACCCCGGCGCGACGCCGGGCGCGGAGTACGTGTGGCTCCGCGGGCGCTGGGTCTGGAACGGCTCGCGCTGGATCTGGCGGCACGGCCACTGGGAGGCGCGGCGGGCGGGCTACCAGTGGGTGCCCGGGCGGTGGGTCCGGCGCCCTGGCGGCTGGCTCTGGATCGAGGGCCACTGGCGGCGGCTCTGATGGGGGCGGCCGGGGCTCCGCGCACCCCGAGTGGCCTAGGCGCCGACCTTCGTGCCCCCGACGGTGATGGACGAGATCTTCATCGTCGGGCACCCGACGCCGACCGGGACGCTTTGCCCGTCCTTGCCGCACGTCCAGATCCCGTCGCTCACCTCGACGTCGTCGCCGAGCATGACGACCTTGCGGAGCACCTCGGGGCCGTTGCCAATGAGGTTCACGCCCTTGAGCGGCGCGGTGATCTTCCCGTCCTCCACGAGGTAGCTCTCGGTGAGCGAGAAGACGAAGTCGCCGTTGGCGATGTCGACCTGCCCCCCGCCGAACTTCTTGGCGTAGATGCCGCGCTTGACGCTCCGGAGGATCTCCTCGGGATCATGCGGCCCGGCGAGCAGGATCGTGTTCGTCATGCGCGGCATGGGCGCGCTCGCGAAGCTCTCGCGGCGACCGTTGCCGCTCGGCCGCAGGCGGTAGTGCGCCGCGCTGAGGCGATCGTGCATGTAGCCGACCAGCTTGCCCCTCTCGATGAGCACCGACGCGCGCGGCTCGTTGCCTTCGTCGTCGACGTTGATGCTCCCGCGGCTCTGCGTCAGCGTCGCGTCGTCGACCACCGTGCACAGGTCGCTCGCCACGGTCTGGCCGACCTTGCCCGAGTAGTTGCTCGTGCCCTTGCGGTTGAAGTCCGCCTCGAGCCCGTGCCCCACGGCCTCGTGCAGCAGGATGCCGCTGTCGCCCGGCGCGAGCACGACCTCCAACTGGCCGGCGGGCGCCTCCTGCGCGTCGAGCATGACGATCGCCTGCCGCGCGGCCTCCTTCGCGTGCCACTCGGGGCTCTTGCCCTCGAAGTACCCGAGACTCGTGCGGCCTCCCCCGCCGCTCGACCCTTCCTGCCGCCGGCCGTCGCGCTCGGCGATCACGCGGACGCCGAAGCGCACGAGCGGCTGCGTGTCGTGCGCCATCGTGCCGTCGCTCGTCACGACGAGGATCTCGCGCAGCTCCTCGGAGAGGCTCGCCTCGACCTTCAGGATCCGTGCGTCGTACGCGTGCGCCGCCGCCGCGGCGCGCTCGAGGAGCTGGCGCTTCTCGAGACCGGGGACATCGAGCGTGACCCGGTCGAGCTCGTAGCGGCGCGGCAGCTCGACGGAGCGGGCCAGGACCGGCGTCTTCGAGCCTCCCCCGCTGGCAATCTGCGCCGCCGTGTCCGCGGCGCGCCGCATCGCGTCCCAGTCGAGGCGCTCGACGTAGGCGTACCCGGTGGCGTCGCCCTTCTGGACGCGCACGCCGAGGCCCATCGACACGCCCCGCGAGGCGCTCTTGAGGATCCCCTCGTCGAACACGTAGCCGCCGCCCGCGCGGTACTCGAAGAAGAGGTCCGCGTAGTCCCCCCCACGGGCGAGGGCGACGGCGAGGAGCTTCTCGGCGAGGGCCGCGTCGATGGTGGCGGAGCCTCCGGGCCCGAACGGCGCTCGGTAGAGCGAGGATTGTGTCGCCATGCGTCCCCGGGAACGTACGTGCGGGTGCGAGGCTCGTCGAGGGCCCCGGCGGACGAGATGCCCACATCGGCCCCCCGGGGCGAGGTCGAGCTGCGGCCTCGTGTCGTCCCGGGGCAGGCACCGGCAACCGAGCGGCGGCTCAACTCATCGGATTCGCTTGGGCTCGCGCGCGCCGCACCGCGACTGATCGAACGCCGTGCCGAGCGCTGCGGAGGTATGCAGGGCTGTCAAAATGAGCGTATCCTTTGACTTGACCCTGCTGCCCCGAGTCCTGCCGCTTCGTCTTCGCTCGCCGGCCGGGCGGCGTTGCCGTTTGCCTTCGTAGCCCCAGATCCGAGGAGTATCCCGAAGCCGTGGCGATCGACCGAGAGAAGGTGCTCGCCGCCGCCCAGAAGTACGTCGAGAAGAAGAAGTACGACAAGGCGGTGGCCGAGTACCAAAAGGTCATCCAGGAGGATCCGAACGACGCTCGGACTCTCCTGAAGGTGGGTGATCTCCAGTCGAAGATGGAGACGTACGCCGACGCCGTGGCGACCTACGAGCGCGTGGGCAAGCACTACGCGCAGCAGGGGTTCGCGCTCAAGGCCATCGCCGTCTACAAGCAGATCCGCGAGATCATCGCCAAGCACGTGCCCCAGCTCGAGGAGCGCTACGGGCACGTCGCGCCCAAGCTCGCGGAGCTCTACCAGCAGCTCGGCCTGACCAGCGACGCGCTCGCCGCCCTCGACGAGGTCGCGACGCGCTTCCAGCGCCAGAACCGCGACGGCGAGGCCATCGAGGTCTTCCGCAAGATCGTGCAGCTCGACCCGACCAACCCGCTGCCCCACCTGCGCCTGGCCGAGGCGCTCTCGCGGGTCAAGGACACCGACGGCGCGGTCGCCGAGTTCGCGCTGGCCGCGGGGCAGCTCGCGAAGCTGGGTCGGCGCGACGACGCGATCAAGGTCTTCGAGCGCCTCCTGCACCACAAGGCCGAAGGCGTGCACGCGCGCGCCGCCGCCGAGCTGTACCTCGCCCGCAACCAGCCCAACGACGGGATGCTGGCGCTGGCCAAGCTGCAGATCTGCTTCCAGGCCAATCCTCGCGACCTCGACACCCTCGGCCTGCTCGCCCGGGCCTTCAACCACATCGGGCAGGCGGCCAAGGGCATCGAGGTCCAGAAGGAGATGGCCCGGATCGCGCGCGATTCGGGCAAGGTCGACGTCTTCCGCGACCTCCTGGCGAAGCTGCAGAAGCTGGCGCCGAACGACGAGGACGTGAAGCGCCTGGCGGCGGCGTCGGTCGCCCCCCCCTCGGGCAGCGCGTCGTCCGCGCCGCCGCCGGCCGCGCGGCGCGAGGCCACGCCCGTTCCCTCGGGAGACTCGTTCGACCTCGAGGACGGCGACCTCGAGCCCGCCGAGCCCCTCGAGCTCTCACGTCGAAGCCGCCAGCCGCGGGAGGACGACGGCGAGGTGCAGGTCGACAGCACCGTCGACGTCGTCGAAGAGATCAGCGAGACGCCCGTCGTCGACGGCGCGGAGCAGGTCCTGGCCTTGCTGGCCGAGGCGGCGCGGTATCGTCGCAGCGGCGATCACGCGAAGACCGCCGAGACGCTCCGCGTCGCGCTCGAGATCGACCCGCGCTCGATCGACGTGCACCACGCGCTGCGCCAGGTGCTCATGGACGCCGGCGAGGCCATTCAGGCCGTCGACGTCATGCTCGCTCTCGCGGGGCTGCAGATCGACGGCCTCGACGGCGAGGCCGCAGCACGCACGCTGCAGGACCTGCTGGAGATCGACCCCCACAACGCGCGCGCCTCGCAGATGCTCCGGGAGCTGGGCTACGAGCTGGTCGACGAGCCCACGAGCACGTCCGCGCAGACGGCCGCCGAGCCGCTGCCGCCGATGCGCGGCGAGTACGCGAGCGCCTCGAGCTACGACCCCGAGGCGCCCCTGCCCTCGTACGACCTCGAGGAGATCGGGCCCGAGGACGTCGCGCTGCGCTCGTACTCGGAGGGCGGCCAGCGCGCGGCCTCGCCGGCGGCGACGCAGCAGACGCTCGCCGTCATCGACGAGATCGACGATCCGTTCGCCGGGGCACCGCTGCCGAGCTTCCCGCTGGAGCCGGCGCCGGAGAGCGAGGCGGCCTTCGATCTGGTCCCGGAGGCCCTCGAGGTGACCGACGCCGAGCCGTCGGTGCCGGCGCTCGTCGACGAGCCGAGCCCCACCCCCGCAGAGCCGCCGGAGCTCGAGTCGGTGCTCGAGGAGGCGGAGTTTTTCACCTCGCGGGGGCTTTTCGACGACGCCCGGACGATCCTCGAGGAGCAGCTCGCGCGCCTGCCCCGCCACCCGCTGCTCCTGGAGCGCCTCGCCGAGCTCGACGCGCAGCAGCGCGGCGTGCAGAACGAGTCCGGGACGCGGCCCTCCCCCGCGTCGGTCGAGGATCGCTCCTTCGACATCGCCGCCTCGCTCGACGGCGGAGACCGCGAGAGTGGCTTCGCCCAGGCGTCCACGTTCGGCGCGGCGGGCGAGCAGGTCGACGTCGAGGAGGTCTTCGCCAAGTTCAAGGAGGGGGTGGCCAAGCAGATCGGCGCCGACGACGCGCAGAGCCACTACGACCTGGGCGTCGCCTACAAGGAGATGGGCCTCGTCGACGACGCCGTTCGCGAGTTCGACACCGCGGCCCGCGATCCGAGGCACGCCTGCATCTGCCACTCGATGATCGGGATGATCCACCTCGAGCGCGGCAACCTCAACGAAGCGATCGACGCGTTCGTCCGCGGCCTGCAGAGCCCCGAGCGCACCAAGGAGCAGGAGGCGGCGCTGAACTACGAGGTGGGCGCCGCCTACGAGGTCAAGCGCATGAACAAGCAGGCGCTCGACTACTTCCAGCGCGCAGCGCGTGTGAGCGCGGGCTTCCGCGACGTGCAAGAGCGCATCCGTCGGCTGCAGAAGGCGGAGCCGAAGGCCGCGTCCCCGCGCGCGGCCGCGGTCGGCGCGGACGACGAGTTCGACCGCGCCTTCGACGACATCCTGGGCGGCGGCAAGCTCCCCTGAGGGGGAGCCTGACGGGGAGCCCGAGGCGGCGGCCCGGGCGGGTTCACGCCGGGCGCAGCGACGCGAGCAGGCGCTGCACGAGCGGGTCCGGATCGCCGTCGAGCTCGCGCAGGGCGGCGGCGCGGGTGATGCGGGCGAGGAACAACCGCCGGACCGCGCGCCCCAGCGCCGTGACCTGCGCCTCGGCCACGCCGCGGCGCCGCAGGCCGACGGTGTTGACGCCCCGGACCCGCGCGCGGTTGCCCTGGACGATCACGAAGGGCGGCACGTCGCGCTCGCAGCCGGTCAGCGCGGCGACGAAGGCGCACTCGCCGATGCGGACGAACTGCGCCGCCCCGGCGAGCCCGCCGAACGTGACGCCGTCCTCCACGACGACGTGACCGGCGAGCTGCGCGCCGTTGGCCAGCACGCACCCGGAGCCCACGACGACGTCGTGCGCGACGTGGGCGCCCACCATGAAGAGGTTGTTCGATCCGAGGCGCGTGGCCCGACCGTCGGTCCCACCGTGCACGGTGACGTGCTCGCGGAACACGTTGCCCTCGCCGCACTCGACGCGCGCGGGGCCGCCCGAGTGCCTCTTCGCCTGCGGCTCGCCGCCGACGACCGCGAAGGGGTGCACGGCGCAGCGCGGCCCCAGCGTCGTGGGCCCCCGCACCACCGCGTGCGCGTGGACGACGCAGCCGGCGCCCAGCGCCGCGCCGGCTTCGACGATCGCGTAGGGCCCGACCACGACGTCCTCCGCCAGCTCGGCGTGACGGTCGACGATCGCCGTCGGGTGCACCCGCGCCATGCTCACCCCGTCCGATCGACGACGCTCGCGAGCAGCTCGGCGCTCGCGCAGAGCGTGCCTTCCACCGACGCCTCGCCCCGGAACTTCCACACGTTGGTGCGGTGGTGCACGATCTCGACCTGCAGATCGAGGCGGTCGCCCGGCGTCACCGGGCGGCGGAACTTCGCCTTCTCGATGCCGAGGAAGTACATGAGCGAGCTCGACGCGTCGAACGGCTCGCTCGCGTAGGCGAGGACGCAGCCCGTCTGCGCCAGGGCCTCGACGATGAGGACGCCCGGCATGATGGGGCGCGCCGGAAAGTGCCCCTGAAACCAGGGCTCCCCCATCGAGACGCACTTGATGGCCTCGGCGCGCTCGCCGGGCACGAGCGCGGTCACGCGATCGACGAGCACGAACGGCCACCGGTGCGGCAGGATCTGCAGGATGCGGTCGATCTCGAGGCTCGTCGGCTTCACGTGTCCCCGTGCGCCCGCGCCCCACGGTAGAGCCGCGCGAGGGCGCGCAGCCACCGGGCACGCGGGACAGCTGGATATCCTGCCACGACCGCTCCCGGCGGTACATCACCGATCACGCCGCTCTTGGCCGCGACGCGCGCGCCGTCTCCCACGGTGACGTGGTCGGCGAAGCCGGCCTGTCCTCCGACCCGCACGCCCCGCCCGAGCGTGACCGAGCCCGCCAGGCCGCTCTGCGCCGCGACGATCGTGCCCTCGCCGATCTCCGCGTTGTGCCCGACGTGGACGTGCGCGTCGAGCTTCGCGCCGCGGCGCACGCGCGTCGGCGACAGCGTCCCGGCGTCGATCGTGCAGAGCGGCCCGATCGAGACGTCGTCCTCGAGGATCACGCCGCCGAGCTGCGGGACCGCGCGCGTCGCGCCGCCGGGGCCGTGCGCCCACCCGAAGCCCGGGCTCCCGATGACGGCGCCGGGCCCGACCGTGACGCGCGCGCCGAGCACCACGCGAGGGCCGAGGACCGCCGTGGGGTGCACCGAGCACCCGGCGCCCACGACCGCCGCAGCGTCCACGACGAGCGCCGCATCGAGCACGCCCGCCATGGCCCAGGTCGCGTGGGCGTGGCTCCAGATCCACGGGCCCGCGTCTCCGAGCGCGCCGGCGAGCGCCGCGTCGACCAGCAGCGCCGCGCCGCGGGCCGCCGCCTCGCGCCCGGCCCTCACGAAGCGCGACGCGAGCACGGGCGCCAGATCCCCCCGCCCCGCCGTCCCGACCGGGACCAGGCGGCTGGGCACGCAGGGCTCCGCGCCGAGGAGCTCTCCTCCGAGACGGGCCACCAGCGACGCGAGGGGCTCGGGCGGGAGCCGGAGCACGCCGTCCCAGCCGTCGCCCATCGCGCTCAGGGCTTGACGGGCGCCGGCGCCTTGGGGGCCGGGACGGGGCCGGCCGACGGCGCGGGGGCCGCCGAGCCGCCCGCCGAGCCGCCGTTGGCGAGCTGGATGACCCGGTCGGTCAGATCCAGGTCGCTGCGCGCGAACGCGACGGTCGCGCGGTCGACGATGAGGTCGTAGCTGTCGGTGCCGGCGATGCGCTTGATGGCGCCGACGACCCGCTCGAAGATCGGGTCGGTCATCTCCTTCTGCTTCTTCTCGAGCTCCTTGTTGTACTCGACGAACGTCTGCTGGAGCTCGACCATCTCCTTCTGCCAGTCGTCGACCTTCTTCTGCAGCGCGCTCTGCGACAGGACCTTCGACTGCTTGTCGATGTCCTCCTTCTGCTTCTGCAGGTCGGTCTGGCGCTTGTTCAGCTCCTGCTGGCGGCTGTCGAACATCTTCTTGAGCGACGCCTGGGCGCGCAGGCCGTCCTCGGTCTGCATGACGGCGCGCTGCACGTCGACCACGGCGACCTTCATGCCGTCGGCGGCGGCGGTCTTGGCGACGAGGCCGAGGGTCAGGAACGCGGCAGCCAGAGCGAAGCGAACGGGGGAGCGCATGGGCGCATGGGCCTACTCGCTGGCGGCGGACGGGTCAAGCACGCTCGCCTTCGCACCGCTCGCCGCCCACTTCGACCTGCACCGTCACGTACTCGACCCCGAGCGTCTCGCGCAGGCGGCTCGACAGCCGCCAGCCGAAGGTCGGGTCGGTCGACGACGTCTTCACGTGCGCCGTCACGGCGTCGTGGCCCGCGCCCAGCGTCCACACGTGCAGGTCGTGGACGGCGACCACGCCGGGGAAATCCTTGACGATCTCGCGGATCGTCGCCACGGGCAGGTGCCCCGGCGACGCCTCGAGGAGCACGAGCGTCGCGTCGCGCAGCAGGCGCAGCGATCCGGCGAGCAGGATCGCGGCGACCACGAAGCTCGCCACCGGGTCGGCGGCGACCGGGCCGCCCAGGCGGATGACGAGCGCCGCCACCAGCGCCGCGAACGCGCCCAGCGCGTCGCCCAGCAGGTGCAGCCAGGCTCCGCGCACGTTGAGCGCGTGCCCGTGGTGCTTGCGTTGGGTGTGGGGCGCGTCGTCGGGGTTGTCGTCGTCGTGGGCGTGCTCGTGGCCGTGGGCGTGCTCGTGGCCGTGGGCGTGCTCGTGGCCGTGGGCGTGCGCGTGGCCAGGGTCGTGCTCGTGGCCAGGGTCGTGCGCGTGGCCCAGCGAGTCGTGGAGCAGCCACGCGCTCAGGCCGTTGACCCCCAGGGCCATGACGGCCACCCCCAGCATGAGCATGGCCCGCGGCGGCGTGTGCTCGTGCAGCGCGGCGAGCGCCTCGAACATGATGCCCACGGTCGTGCCCATCACGAGCAGGGCGCTGAAGACCGCGGCCACGGGCTCGGCCCGGCGCAGCCCGAAGGTGAAGCGCGGCGTCGGGCGCCGGACGGCGAGGCGCATGGCGAGCAGGCTCACCGACAGCGCGAGCACGTCCATGAGCAGGTGCAGCGCGTCGGCCTGCAGGGCGACGCTCTCGGCGAAGATCGCGCCCGTGAGCTCGACGACGAAGAACCCGCTGACGAGCGCGAGCACGACGCGCAGGCGGCGCGCCTGCCTGGCCTCCCCGGCCGTGAACGCCCCCTGCGAGGCCGCCTCGGGGGCGTGGGGCGGGTCGTGCGCGGGGTCGTGCGCGGGGTCGTGCTCGGCGTGCGGGTGGGGCATCGCCGCTCACAGCAGGACGTAGTCGTCGCCGACGGCCGCGGGGATGGACTCGAGCGCCTCCGCCGTCTCGTCGTCGCGGCGGACGGCCGTCATGTAGAGGCCGTGCAGGATCGCCGGGTGATCGACGATGAGCGACATGAACTCGTCGCGCGGGAGGAACAGCGTCACCGTGGGGGTGACGGCCGTCACGTCGGCGTTGGCCTTGCGGCGAAGCACGAGCGCGACCTCGCCGACGGTGTCGCCGGCGCCGAGCGTCGCCAGGACCATCGACTCGCCCCCCTCGTCGACGACGACGGCGACCTCGCCGGACGCCACCAGGTGCAGGCCCTGGGCGTCCTCGCCCGCGTTCACGAGCTTGTCGCCCTTCTCGAAGATGCGCGTCTCGAACCGCTCGACGAGCGTCGCGCGCTCCTGCGCGGGGACCGCCACGAGCACGGCCGACGTGCGCGCGAGGTTCGCGACCATGCGCCTGCGGCAGTGCGCCGCCAGCTCGATGCCCACGATGGGCCGCCGGGCCGCGACCGCCTCGAGGGCGTCGCGCTTGGCGACCAGGAGGATCGACGGGCGCGAGGTGAGCACACTCGCGGCGCGCGGGGCGCGCGACAGCAGCGCCATCTCGCCGAACAGGGCGCCGCTCGACAGGCGCGCGAGCGTGATGGGCTCTGCCTCCTCGTCGCCGGGGGGCCGCCGGGACACGGCGAGCTCCCCGCGCGCGACGATGTACGCCTCGGCGCCCTCCTCGCCCTCGGTGACCACCGCGCGCCCGGCGGGGACGGTGATCATCTCGAAGGCCGCGATGAGGTCGCGCAGGGCCTCCCTGGGCAGCGCGCTGAAGAGCGGCAGGGGCGCCACCAGCGGGAGCTCGCTCCCGGAGGCCTCCGCGTAGCCCTGCGTGGCCGCGTGCAGGATCTGGGTGGCCTTGGACGTGAGCGCCGGCCCGGTGAGAAAGGAGCTGAGGGGCTGGAAGCCCTCGAGGTGCGGCAGCGGCGGCGGCGGCGAGTCGGCCTCCTGCAGGCGCGGCGAGCCCTGGCCGAAGGCTCCGGCCACGGCGTCGAGGTGGTCGCCGACGTCGACGCCCATCTTGCGGAGGTCGCCGACCGCGGCCACGGCGAGCGGCAGGTTGCCCGCGTCGATCGCGATGCGCACGGCGAGCTCGAAGCCCTCGAGCGCGGCCTCCGTGCGGCCCAGGAGCTCCAGCAGGCGGCACGTGATCACCACCGCGCCCGGGTTGGACGGATCGCGCTCGACGGCCGCGGCGCACCAGCGCAGCGCGGCCTCGACCTCGTCGGCCAGGAGCAGCGTCAGGGCCCGGTCGATCGGGTTCTCGGTCGTGTGCGTGCCGGGGAGATCCGGCGGGGATGCGCCCATTCCGGGGCAGCCTACCAGACCGGCCCTCGGCCCCCCATCCCGGCCTCCGGGGGGCGCGCGCGCCTAGTCCTCGTCGTGGCCCCGTCGACCGCCCTCGGCGCGGTCCATGAACTCGCTCATCGCCTCGGCGGTGGCGGCGACCAGGGGCAGCACGCGCGGGTAGTCCATGCGGGTCGGCCCGATGACGCCGACGGTGCCCGCCGCCTGCCCGTGCGTCGTGTACGCGGCGCCCACGATCGCGAGCTGGCCTCCGCCCAGATCGCCGGTCTCGCCGCCGACGACGACGTGCCCGCCCTTCTGGCCGATCGCCTGCGCGAGCAGCTCGAGGAGCTTGTCGCGGTCGTCGAGCGCGGTCACCAGCTGGCGCACGTGCCCCGCGTCGCTGAAGTCCGGGTTGCCGAGCAGCCTGTCCTGGCCCTCGATCACGAGGTCGGTCCCGCCCCCGACGGCCTCGTCGAGGGCCGCGCCGCCGAGCTCGAAGGCGCGCCGCCGCACCTCGTCGGCCTTCACGCGCTCGCTCTGCAGGCGCGTCGCGAAGAGCTGGTGGAGATCGCCGAGCGTGCGCCCCTCGACGACGTCGTCGAGCAGGTTGTGCATCCGCTGCAGCTCGTCCTCGGTGACGTTCGCCTGGACGAACCGGTTCTGCACGGTGCCGTTCTTGAGCACGAGCACCGCGAGCACCTCGTCGCTCGACGTGCGGATGAAGCGAAGCTGCTTGAGCACCAGGGTCCGCGCGCGCGGCGCGACCACGACGGCCGCCGTGCCCGTGAGCTCGGAGAGCAGCCTGCCCGTCTCGCGCATCACGTTCTGCCCGGGCTCGAGCGACTGGAACCGCTCGCGGATCGACGCCTCGTCGTCGTTGGTGAGCTCCTTGACGCTCATGAGCGCGTCGATGAAGAGGCGAAAGGCCCGGTCGGTGGGCACCCGGCCCGCGCTCGTGTGCGGCTGGCGCAGGTAGCCCCCCTCCTCGAGGTCGGACAGGACGTTGCGGATGCTCGCGGGCGACAGGTCGAGGCCCGCCTTCTTCGAGATCGTCCGCGAGCCCACGGGCTCTCCGGTCGCCACGTACTCGGTGACGCAGTGGTAGAGGACCTGTCGGGCGCGTGCGCTGAGCTCGGCCATCGATACCGCTAGTCTACGGGCCGCCGGTCGAACTCGCACGGCCGGCGTCGCGCCGGCGTCGCGGCCGACGCCGAGGCCGCCGGCGCGCCCCGCCTTTCTTGGCGCCTCGGCCGCGCCGACGCTACAGTCGGCGCATGGGCGGACCACGCGCCCCGCTGGCCCTCTGCGCGCTGGGCCTCCCCGTGGCCGCGGCGGTCCTGGCCTCGGCCGACGTCGCATGCGCCGGGTTCGTGGGCCCCGGCGGCCCGGCCGAGCCGGAGTCGACCCCCGCGGTGCAGCACGCGGCGCTCGACCGGGCCGCGTGCCTGGCAGAGCTCGAGCGCCGGCACATCCCCTTTCGCCCGGTCGACGAGGCGCGCGGCGTGCTGGCGCCGGTGCGCCTCACCGGCCCGCTGCACGGCGTCACGTTCCGCACCGGCCTGCCGGCCAGCCAGCGCGCCACGTCCCCCTGGGAGATCGTCGACTGCCGCCTCGCCCTGTCGCTCGACGACTTCGCCGAGCAGCTCGCCGCGCACGACGTGGTCGAGGTCGTCCACTACTCGATGTACCGCCCGCCCGTGGCCCGGTGGCCCGAGGGCAAGCTCGCGACCCGGCACCCGGGGGCGCTCGCCATCGACGCCGGCTCCTTCGTGAAGCGCGACGGCACGACGCTCCAGGTCGAGCGCGACTTCCACGGGCGCATCGGCGGCACGCCGTGCGGCCTGGGCGCGCGCCCCGTCCCCGCCTCGCCCGAGGCCGTCGAGCTCCGCCGCATCGTGTGCGACGCCGCCGACGCGCGCCTCTTCAACGTCGTGCTCACCCCCGACTTCAACTGGCCGCACCGCAACCACTTCCACCTCGAGGTCACCGCCGGCGCGCGCTGGTTCGTCGTGCGGTAGGGGAGACAAACTTCGCGTTTCGCGCGGCGGGCCCGGCGCGCTACAAGGTCGCTTCTGCCTTGGACGCTGCCGCATCACCGCAGCCCGCCACCCGCCGCGAGCTCTTCGGCCACCCGGTCGGCCTCTACGTCCTGTTTCTCACGGAGATGTGGGAGCGCTTCTGCTTCTACGGGATGCGCTCGCTGCTGGTGCTCTACGTCGTCAAGCACCTCGCCCGGCCCGACGTCGCGCCCCACATCCCCGGCTTCGAGGGCCTGCGCGAGGCGCTCGTCGCCGTCTTCGGCCCGCAGGACGAGCACCAGATCGCCGACCAGATCTACGGCCTCTACACGGCCGTCGTGTACCTGACGCCGCTCTTCGGCGGCATCCTGGCCGATCGCTGGCTCGGCCAGCGCCGCAGCGTGCTCCTCGGCGGCGTCATCATGGCGATCGGCGAGCTCTTGCTCGTGCGCGACACGCTCTTCTTCCCGGGCCTGGTCGCGCTCACCGTCGGCACCGGGTGCCTCAAGTCCAACGTGTCGACGCAGGTCGGCGCGCTCTACGCGCCGGGCGATCCGCGCCGCGACCGCGCCTTCAACATCTTCTACGTCGGCATCAACACCGGCGCGTGGCTGTCGCCCTTCGTGTGCGGCACCCTCGGCGAGAAGGTCGGCTGGGGGTGGGGCTTCGGCTCGGCGGGCGCCGGGATGATCCTCGGCGTGGTCACGTACGTCGCCGGCCAGCGCTACCTCGCGCCCGACCAGATCATGGAGCGCGCGGCCGCCGGCGCGGCGCGCCCCAGGCCGCGCCCGACCACGCGCACCGAGTGGGCGAAGATCCTCGCCCTGGTGGCGCTCTGCGCGCTCAACGTGCCGTTCTGGGCCGTCTACGAGCAGCAGGGCAACTCGCTGCAGTTCTGGGCCGACGAGAGCACCAACCGCCACGTCCTCGCGTGGCTCGGCAGCGACTGGGAGATGCCCGCCACCTGGTTCCAGTCGGTCAACCCCACCTTCATCATCCTGTGCACGCCGCTCATCAACCGCCTCTGGCTGCGCCAGGCGTCGCGCAAGACCGAGCCGTCGAGCGTCACGAAGATGGCCATCGGCTGCTTCATCCTCGGCGTGTCGTTCCTCGTCATGATCGGGGCCGGGATGGTCGTCGCGGGCGGGCACAAGGCGAGCTTCGGGTGGCTGGTGGGGTGCACGTTCCTGCTGACGATCGGCGAGATCTACCTGTCGCCCGTGGGCCTCTCGCTCGTGACCAAGATCAGCCCCCCGCGCATGGTGTCGATGATGATGGGGA
The DNA here is from genome assembly GCA_021778125.1 of Myxococcales bacterium. Taxonomy (GTDB): domain Bacteria; phylum Myxococcota_A; class Polyangia; order Polyangiales; family Polyangiaceae; genus Palsa-1150. The sequence continues at coordinate 252 of JAJYCT010000036.1, read as the reverse complement.
TGTGGTTTCTCTCGAGCACGTTCGGCGACTACCTGTCGGGGTACCTGGCGACGTTCAAGGAGACGACGTCGAGCACGACGTTCTTCGCGGTGCAGGCGGGCGTGGCGCTCGTGACGGGCGCGGCGATGGTGGCGATGTTCGCCCCGCTCAAGCGGGCCATCGGCGACGAGAACACCGCGCACGAGACGATGGCGGCGGAGGCGAGCTAGCGGATCGGGGCCCCGGCCACGCGCGCCCGAGCGACGCGCGCGG
>JAJYCT010000349.1 GCA_021778125.1 Myxococcales bacterium | reverse complement strand
CCTCTCGGGCGGCGCCCACAGCCCCTGGCTGCTCATCGTCCCGACGGCCCTGACCGCGAGCGTCGGGCTCGTGCCTCTGCCGCCGCGCGTCGCCGCGGTCCTCGCGGCGGTGGGCTACGTCGCGCTTCTGATCGGCGATCCGCGGTCGCCCGCGTGGGCGCACCTGCTCGTGGCCGCCGTCGCGCTGGGCGCCTTCGTCTCCGCGAGGACCCGGCACAGGCGCGCCATCAAGGCGTTCCTCAAGGTCGAGCGGCTCGCCGCGACGGTCGCGCGCCTGCGCAGGATGCAGGAGCAGCTCGTGCTCGTCGAGAAGCTCGAGGCCCTGCGCGTGCTCGTGGGCGGCATGGCGCACGAGCTCAACAACGCGCTCGCCGTGGCCGTCGCGTCGACGCAGCAGGCCGCCAGGAACGCGCAGAACCCGGAGACGGCCGCGGGGGCGCTGCGCCGCGCCGAGGGGGGCCTGGGGCGCATCCGCGCGACGATCGAGCGGCTGCGCCGCTTCGCCATGGCGTCCGAGGGGGTCCTCGAGCCCGCGGACGTCGCCGCAATGCTCGACTTCGCGCTCGAGAGCGCCATCGGCAGGGCGCGCTCGGGGGTGACGGTGGATCGCGACTACGATCCGCAGGTCGGCGCCGTGCAGTGCCACGTGGCCGCGCTGGCCGAGGCCCTCTACCAGGTGGCGCGCAACGCGATCGAGGCCATGCCCGGGGGCGGGACGCTGCGCGCGAGCGTGAAAGGCGAGGGCGATCGCGTCGTGCTCACCGTGGCCGACGAGGGCAAGGGGATCGCGCCCGACGCGCTCAAGCGGATCTTCGACCCCTACTGGCGGCAGACGACCGCGGGCAACCGGAGCGGGATGGGGCTGAGCGCAGTGTACGGGATCGTCACGGCGCTCGGCGGAAGTCTCCGCGTGCAGAGCGGTCAGACCGGAGAGGGGAAGGGGACCACCGTGTCGATCCTGCTGCCTCGACGAGGATAGGGGGCAAGCCTCGCGCGTGGCTCAGTCGGCCTGCAGGTAGCACGCCGACCTTCGCGGACGGCACTTCAGGGCCCGCAGACGCGGTTCCGACCTCCGAGCTTCGCCTGGTAGAGGCGCTCGTCGGCGCGTCGCACGAGGGCGCTCGGGTCCTCGCCCGCCGTGAGCTCCGAGAGCGACGCGACGCCTATGCTCACCGAGACCGGCGTGGACGCTCCGGCGACCGAGAAGCCCATCGACGCCACCGTGCTTCGCAGGCGCTCGGCCAGCAACAGCGCCTCGTCGCCGGCGCTGCGCGAGACGACGACGAACTCCTCGCCCCCGTAGCGAGCGAGCAGGTCCCCCGCGCGGATGAGGCGCATGACCTGCGCGGCGACGAAGCGCAGCGCACGATCGCCGGCGAGGTGACCGTGGCGGTCGTTGAAATCCTTGAAGTGATCGAGGTCGAGCATGAGCGCGGCGAGCGGCGCGCCGGTGCGGAGCGCGTGTGCGACCTCCGCGCCGAGGCGCTGCGCGAGGTAGCGGCGGTTGTACGCGCGCGTGAGCGGATCCAGCACCGACGACTCGTAGAGCTGGCGCCGCAGGGCCTCGTCGGTCGCGTCGGTGAACTCGAAGCGAACGAGCAACGCCCCCCCGAGCTGGACGTAGTCGCCGGGCTCGAGGCGCGCGATGGACACGCGCCGGTCGTGGAGGAAGGTGCCGTTGGTCGATTCGAGATCCTGCACGTAGACGTGGCCCTCGGGGTCGTGCCCGAAGCGCGCGTGGCGGCGGCTCACGGCCGGGTCCTCGGTCCACAGGTCGGCCTCGGGATCGCGCCCGACGACGATCGCCGCGCCCTCGATCGTGGCGACGCGCCCCGCGTCCAGGCCGCTCATCACCGTGAGCAGCCCGCGGAGTTGCCCGACGCGCAGGGGCTGGGCCGGGAGCAACGGGGTGTGGAGCTCGGGGTCCGGGCCGAGCGGGATCCTCGGGAGGGTCACCGCGGGTACAGCGCGCTCCGAGACTCGCTTCATGGCCGTGCCCTCCCCACGCCGCGTCGCCGCGGCACGCCAGATTTTCGAGGGGTAGCACCGAGCTACGGGCGCGTGAACTCACGCCGGGCACTTTCCTCGGCACCCGGCGTGGAAGGGCTGAGGTGGCGGGCGCGGCCGGCGCTCGAGGCTGCTGTCACTCCTCTTCCCGGCGCGGATCCGTCGTGTCGGCGACGACCTCCTCGACCACGGCCTCGGGCCGCGGCTCGCGCCGGCCCTGCGCGCGCGCGACCAGGTTCGTGCGGGGCGGGGGCTGGGTCGGCGTCTCGTCGGGTGTCGGCTCACCTTGCGACGCGGCTACCCGCGGCACCTTCACCGTCGGTCGCTGGCTGGGATCGGTCATGCGCTCGGGATCGTGGGGCCCACCTCGCGCCCGGTAAATCACCCCTGTGGGGTAATGCGGCTTCAGGCGCTGAGCAACGTCTGCACGCGGCCCAGGAGGTCGGCGCGCGAGTACGGCTTCTGCAGGAACCGGGAGGCTCCACCGGGCACGTCGTCCGGCCCGTACCCCGTCACGAACAGCACCTTGGCCGGGACGTGAAGGTCGGCCAGGCGCCGGTCCAGCTCCCTGCCGTTCATGCCGGGCATGTTCACGTCGAGGATGACGAGGGCGATGTCGTCCCCCTGCGTCTGCATGACGCGCAGCGCCTCCGCGGAGCCGGACGCGGTCTGAACGCGGTAGCCGACGTCGGCGAGCAGCTCCCGCGTCACCTCGCGGATGTTCCGGTCGTCGTCGACCACGAGGATCATCGCGGGCTTGACGGGCCGCTCCTCGGAGGGTGCCGGCGGAGGAGACGGGCGAGGCTCGGACCGCACCGGCTCCGCCTTCGGGAAGTACAGGCGGAACGTCGTGCCGCGCCCTTGCTCGCTCGACACCTCGACGTGCCCGCCGCAATTCTGGACGAAGCGGTACACGCTCGTGAGCCCGAGCCCGGTGCCCTTGCCCTCGCCCTTCGTCGTGAAGAACGGGTCGAAGACGCGCGGCAGGACGTCCGGAGGAATGCCGTCGCCCGTGTCGGAGACGTCGATGACGACGTAGGCGCCTGCGGCCCTCGCGCCCCGCCGGACGGCGTCCTCGCCGAGCACGGCGCTCCTCGTCGCGACGGTCAGCGTGCCGCCCTTCGGCATCGCGTCGCGCGCGTTGACGGCCAGGTTCAGGAGCGCCTGATCGAGCGAGGCCTGGTCGCAGAGCCCGTGGCCGGCGTCGGGGTCGAGGCGGAGATCGACCTGGATGGGGGCGATCCACTTGCTCGACACGCCGCGCAGCAGGCGCTGCAAGGTGGTGATCGAGGCGTTCAGATCCGTCGCCTTCAGCGACACGGGCTTCTGGCGCGAGATCGCGAGCAGCCTCGAGACCAGCTCGGCCGCCTGCACGAGCGCGTCGTCGATCATCAGCGCGTCCTCGCGCGCCCGGTCGTGCATGTGCCCCGACACGAAGAGCAGATCGAAGCCCGCCCGCATCGCCCCGAGCATGTTGTTGAGGTCGTGCGCGACCGAGCTGGCCAGCTGCCCGACCACCTCCATCTTCTGGGCCTGTACGGCGGAGGCCTGGAGCTGGTCGCGGGTCTCGAGGAGCCGGGAGAGCTCGAGCGCGAGCGGCACCTGGTGGGCCAGGGCCACCAGCAACTCGAGATCGTCGGGGGCGAAGGCCGCGTCGGAGGGGCCGCGCTCCAGGCAGACGGCGCCGACCACGCGCTCGCGGAACCAGAGCGGCAGGGTGAGCACGCGCCTCGGGTCGGTCGGTCCTTCCCGGGAGGGGGCGTCGTCGAATGGCTCCGGCTCGTCGTCCCCGCGCGCGATCGCGCCGCGCATGATCTCGTCCCGCCAGCCTTCGGGGGCGGGGAGCGCTTCTCCGAGGCGGGTACGTCCCAGGGCGAGGCGTCCACCGGGGTCGTCGTCCGGCTCGAAGATCAGGTGAGCGCGCTCGGCGCCAAGCTCGCGCACGAGGTCGTCGAGGATGCCGGCCGCCTGCTGCGGGCGCGGGAGGTGGTCGTGCGGTCCGTGCACCACGTGCAGCAGCGAGGCGAGGTGCCGGCGCGCCCGCTGCGACGAGCGCCGGCTGCTCGCGATGCTCGACACCGCGGGGGCGATCGCCTGGGGAGCTGGCAGCGAGAACTCCTCGCGGATGACGCGCGCGCGCGGCTCGGCGCCGTGGTCGCGCGCGAGGGTCTCGGCCATGCGCGCCTGGTCGCGCGCCGCGTCGTGCCGGCCCTGCTCGCGGAGCATGTGCGCCCTCGCGCGCGCGACGCTCGAGAGCACCCACGGGCAGGTCTCGCGCCGGGCGAGCGCCTCGGCCTTCGCGAGCAGGCGGTTGGCCCTGGCCGGGTGCCCTTCGAGCCAGGCGAGGTAGCCGTCGGCGAGGAGGCTGTGGGCCTTGTACAGGTCCAGCTTCGCGGCGGCCCGCAGATCCTCGGCGGCCTTGCGCAGCATGACGATGCGTTCGCCGCGTGTCTCGGCACCCGAGCGAACGCACAGGTGGATGCGCGCGTGGGCGACCGCGATGTAGTACTCGAGGAGCACTGGGTGCGACGCACTCGGTGCGTGGCCCTCCGCCTCGAAGCGCCGCACGAGGTCTTCGAAGGCGGCGCCCAGCTCGTCGCTCTCGAGCAGGTACAGGGCCTGGGGGCCCCAGGACGTCAGGCGGTAGTACGTCCTCTCGGCCCTGTGGTGGGCCGCTTCGACCTGGGCGGCGAGCCACGTACCCTCCTGCCCGGCCCGTCCGAGACTCGCGAGAGCCGCGCGTGCGCGATGCAGGAGGTGAGTCGCGACGTTCGGAGAACGGTGGCGCTGCCGGCCAAGACGATCCAGTGCGCGCGCGATCCACGCCCAGGCATGGTTCGCCCTGCCGCGGATGGTCTCGACGAAGCAGCCGTTCGCGACGCTGTCGCAGAATTCGGCGAGCTCCAGCCAGGGCCCGTACTCGTCGGCGTACTCGCGCAGCACGTTCAGCGCGGCTTCGAACTCGCCCTGGACGGCCAGGGCCGCAACGCGGCGCTGGAGGCAGAAGCCCATCGTCGCCGGCTCCGCCAGCGCGCGCGCCATCTGGTGCGCCTTCTCGAGGTGGCGCTCCCCCCGCGTCGTGCTCCCCGCGAACACGAGGATGCCTCCGTACGTCGCGTGCGCCCTCGCGAGCGCGGCCGAGGGACCCGCATCATTCGCCAGCGCGAGAATGCGCGTGGTGCTCTGAAGAGTGCGGCGCGGGGTGCCGCACTCGAGGCCGAGGCGCGCGTGCTGCTGGTACAGGTCGTAGAGAACGTCGGCCGTTCCCGAGCTCACCTGCGGAGGTCGCCGTCGCCCGCTTGTTGGCCCTGTGGCAGCGTCCTCGGTGGGCATCTTCACCCCCAGGGTGTCGAACGCCCGCTCCAGCGCCTCCCAGGCGTCGTCGGGTCGGGAGCGCGAGCGCTGCACCCACGAGATCCGGCCAAGGACGGAGGCGCGTTCCAGCGCGCTGCCCACGACACCGTGCGCCGACTCGAAGGATCGAAGGCTCTCTTCGAGGGCGCCGACCCGCAGCTGCGCTTCGCCGACCTTCCTGTGAAAGGACGCGTCGAGGTCGAGCCCTGCCGCGGCGGCCCACCGCCGCGACATCTCGAAGAACCGGATCGCCGTCTCGTTGTCGAAGCGCTCGAGCGCGCTCTCCGCGGCGCCGCGGGCGGCCCGGTAGGCCAGGGCCGGCGTCCGGTCGGCCTCGCCTGCCGCGAAGTGCGCGGCGCAGGCGTGCAGAAGGTCGACGTTGCCT
>JAJYCT010000348.1 GCA_021778125.1 Myxococcales bacterium | reverse complement strand
CCCGTCCCGGGCGGCACGTTCGCGCCGGGCCGCATGATCCTGACGGGCGTGCGCAAGCGCCATGTTCCCATCAGCAGCGCGTTGAGGTCGGCCGGCGCGATCGGAGGCGGCGGCCTGCCGGGGCCGTAGGACGCGGATGGGGGCGGCCGAGGAGGAGGTGGCGGAGGGGGCCGTTGCGAGGAGGAGGAGGAGCCCAGTCGCGCATCGAAGGTGCCCGTGCCGGTCCAGGCTTCGAACTGGCAGCCTCCGACCCCCGTCGCGCCCAGAAGGACGAGCAAGAGCGTCCGGTGCATCCTCATGGCGATCTCCCTCTCGCAAGCTGTCGCAAACCACGCGCCGCGGGCACGGGATGGAGAACTGCGGGGCGCGATCCGATGGTACCAACGCAAGGCGTGCATCGTCCGGCAGAGTCCGCGCGCAGGCGCCGGGCACCGAGCTCGAGCCAGAGTGGCGGAGCTTCGCTCAAGGAGCGCCTCCCGCTGTGGATGACGGCGCCGGCGACAGCTCGATGATCCCCGGCACCTCGCCCGCCCGCTCGCGCAGGCGCGGCTTGGGGCGCACGGCGACGCGCACGCGCGCCTCGGACAGGAGCGCGACGTCGAACGCGTTGTCGCCGAAGGCCCCGAGCAGCGGGCGGGCGGCGCCGATGCGCTCGCGCAGGCGCGTGACCTTGCCGCCCCCGTAAGGGATGGGGCGTTCGACGTCGGCGAGCATGACGTCGCCGTCCCAGCGCGAGCGCGTGGCGACGACGTGGTCGGGGGCGAAGCCGACGCTCGCCCCGGCCTCGACGACGACCGCGAGCGGCGAGGCGCTGACGAGGATCACCTCGAGCCCCGCGGCGCGCGCCCGGTGCAGGACGTGGTGCACCTCGGGGTGCAGCCGGGCGCCCAGGCCGGCGCGGGCCATCGCCTCGCGGGCAAAGGCCGAGACGGCCTCGCGTGTCCAGCCCGCGAAGCACCAGGCCATCACCTCGCAGACCTGCTCCTCCGGGTAGCGCCCCTCGAGGTACGCCGCGTAGATGCGCCGCGCGACGTCCGGGCCCCCTCCGGCATCGGACACGGCGTGATCCCGGGCCCCGCGACGCATCGCCTCGAGCGCGGGAGGACGCACGACCCCGTGCTCGACGAACGCGTGAAAGAGATCCTCTCCCACGTCACCGCTCCAGAGGGTGCCGTCCGCGTCGGTCGCCACGACGCCGCCTCCCTCGGCGTGCGCCGCCTCGGCGATGCGGGCCCAGACGTCGTCTGCGGTCCGGAGCTGCACGGCGGAAGCATAGCGGATCGCGCGCCCGGGCGGTGGCGCCGGCGCCGGTCATCGCGCGCGCCTGTGCTATGCGAGCAGGCCCTGGGACGGTTCGACGGGTTCGAAAGGACGAAAGACGATGCGTAATGGGACGTTGGGAGGCATCGGGATCCTGATCGGAACGGCGGGGCTCGTGCCGGCGATCGCGCTCGCGCAGCAGCCCGCGCCTCCGCCGGCGTCCGCCCCTGCCGCCCCCGCGCAGACGCTCGCCGTGCCCAGCGCGGACACGACGCCCATGCCCGTGCCGCACGAGCTTCTGCAGGTCAAGCCGGGGGGGCTCACGGCCGACCAGGCCGGGGCGCGCGCGGCGCAGACGAGCTGGATGGCGAAGGCCTCGATGGAGGCCCTGCACAGCGCGGCCGCCCGCGTCGACGGCGCGTGGTCGGCGTTTCTGCCCCGCCTCTCGGTGCTGGGCAAGTACACGCGCCTGAGCGACTTCACGCCGCCGCCGGTGTCGCTCGGCAGCGGCAGCCTGGTGGGCACGTCGGCCCCCGCAGGGCTCATCCCTGGCGGGACTCCCCTCTACTCGAGCGGCCCGCTCAACTTCAGCTTCCCGTTCTTCGTGCTCGACAACTGGCTCTTGCAGGCCAACATCACGATCCCGATCAGCGACTACTTCCTGCGGACCAACCAGGCCTACAGCGCGGCCACGCACTCGCAGGAGGCCGCGCAGTGGGACGTCGTCACGGCGCGCGCGGGCTCCGAGGCCAACGGGCGCCTAGCGTACTACGCGTGGCTCGACGCGCGCGGCGCGGTGATCGTCGCCGTCGAGGCGCTCAACGATCAGAAGACGCACCTGCGCGACGCGCGCAACCAGTTCGCCGCCGGCAACGCGTCGAAGGCCGACGTGCTGCGCGCCGAGACGGCGACGGCGGCCGCCGATCTCGCGCTCGAGCACGCGAAGAACCTGCGGGACCTTTCGGAGAAGCAGCTCCGGACGGCCATGCACGCGCCCGACGACGAGGCGCTCCTGCCGGGCGAGGACCTCGACGCGCCGCTGCCGCCGGTGCAGGGCAACCTTTCGCAGATGAACAGCGAGGCCATGACGGCGCGCCCCGAGATCCGCAGCGCCGACGCCAACGCGGCGGCCGCCGAGCAGCAGGTGCGGGCGCTCAAGGCCGGCAACTGGCCGGTGCTGAGCGCGTTCGGCGACGGCATCCTCGGCAACCCGAACCCGCGCTACATCCCGCCCACCAACCAGTGGAACACGACCTGGGACGTGGGCGCGCAGGTTACCTGGTCGCCCAACGACGCGATCCTCGCCGGCAGCAACGTCAAGGACGTGGAGGCGCGCGTCGCGGCGATCGAGGCGAACAAGAACGCGACGCGCGACAACATCTCGGTCGAGGTGACGGAGGCCCTCGAGGCCGTGCACGAGGCCGACTTCGCGATCGACTCGAGCACGCGCGAGCTGGCGAGCGCCGAGGAGGCCCACCGCGTGGCGCGCGAGCTGTTCAACAACGGGCGGGGTACGTCGACGACGCTGGCCGACGCCGAGTCCGAGCTCACGCGCGCCCGCCTTGATCTGCTCAACGCGCACGTGTCCGCGCGTACGGCGCGCATCCGGCTGGAGCACGCGCTCGGGCGCGACGCCCACCAGGGGCCGTAGGCCCGGACTGTAGCGGCCGCTCAGGGGCACCGCTCGAGGAACTTGCCGCACGGGCGCGACGGCCCGGGGGTCGGCGTGGAGATCTCGAACGTCTCCCGGTCCCTTCCGCCCTCCTTGAGCCTGATCTTGCGCGTCTGCGACGCGTACGACGCGCGCCCGACGACGAGCGTGTGGGGGCCCGGATCGAGCGACATCGGCGCGGTGAGCGAGCCGGTCACGGGCGCGCCGTCGATCTTGACGGAGTCGCAGTGGGGCTTGCAGACGATCGTCAGCGTGGCCCGGGGCGGAGCGGCGTCGACGGTGCTGTCGGGGGGCGCGCCGGCGACCGCGGCGGTGTCCGGGGCCGGGGGCGGCTCCGAAGGCGGCGAGGACGCGGACGGCGCAGGCGCGGCCGACGCGGCCGGCGCGGCCGGAGGGGGCGTCGCTCGCGGCTCTCGAAGCGCGAGGGCGAGCACGACCAGGAGGCCGAGCACGACGACCCCGGCGAGCGCGAGGACGATGGCGAGGGGGCTGCGCGTGCGCGGGATGGCCACGTCGGCCTCCGTCGCGGGCTCGGCTTGCACGGGCATGGCCACGGGAGGCGGAAGCGTCGCGGGCATCGCGACGGGCGCAGGCGCAGGCGCGGGTGCGGGTGCAGGTGCAGGTGCAGGTGCAGGTGCAGGTGCAGGTGCGGGTGCGGGGACTGGCACCGGCGCCATGACCTCCATCCGCATCGTCTTCGCCTGAGGGACGCGCTTGCCCGGGCCCGCGAGCGCTTTGGCGAGCTCCCCCACCGATCCGAAGCGCTCGGCGGGCTCGGGCGCGAGCGCGCGCCCGAGCGCAGCGTCCCACGACGGCGGCACGCTCGTCCCCAGCTCCTGCGCGCGCACCGAGGGGGGCACGCGCGGGGCTGCGATCTCCCGGTGCCACGCCGCCACGTCGGGCGTCAGCTCCTGGCACGAGCGCCAGTACGAGCGGCCCGTCGCCGCAAAGAAGGCGACGAGCGCGGCCGAGAAGACGTCAGCCGCTGCCGCCGCCGGTGCGCCCTGCGCCTGCTCCGGGGCGATCCAGGGCGTTGCCGCCGCCTGCCCTTCGGCCGTGGGCAGCGCGGCGCGGTGCCCCGCCATGCCGAAGTCGACGACGCGCACCGCGCGGTCCGGCGCGGGTCCGACGAACACGTTCTGCGGCTTGAGCGCCCCGTGCAGCAGCCCCTGCGCGCCCGCCGCGTCGACCGCCCGCGCGATGCCGTGCAGCATCGCCCCCACCTCGTCGGGCGCGAGCACGCCGAGGAGCACCGCGTGCGCCAGCGAGGGCAGCATCACGCGCTCGGTCACCAGGAACGGCGCGCCCGTCGCCGGATCGAAGCCGCTGTCGAACACGGGGGTGGTCGCGTCGGACGGCAGGGCGTTGGTCACGGCCGCGGCGCGCTCGAGGGCGTCGAGCACGTCGCGGCGCGCGGCCAGGGCCGGCGAGAGCACCTTCACGATGACGTCGCGCCCGTTGCCGGTCACGGCGTCGTAGGCCGCCGACGAGCCGCCGTGCGCGAGCTTCACGCGGATCGTGTACTTGTCCGCGACGACCCGCCCCGGCGTGAGCGACGGCGCGGTCACGGCGCGGCCGCGGGCGCGGGGGCGATCGACTGGATGGCCGCGAGGATGCCCTTGTCCGAGTCGCTCTTGTCGTCGTCGGGCACGAAGCCGGCGCCGAGCAGCCACGACTTGTCCGGAAGCTGCGCGCCGAAGATGAGCATCGCGCCCTTCTTGCCCTCTCCGGTGGCGCCGTCGACCTGCCACATCGCGAGCTCGAGCGCGCCGACCTTCGACTTCTTCGCGGGGTGCTTCCAGGCCACCTTGCGCCTGGGCGGGGCGACCCCCAGGAGCTTCACGAGGGCGTCGAAGGTCGCCGCGCGGCTCGCGTCGGCCGCCTTCGGGTCGCCGGGGGCGTACGTCGTCACGGCGATCGTCGCGCCGTTCGCCGTCGCGATCGTCGCGTCGTCCTGCTGCGCGTAGGTCCACCCGTCCGGGATGGCGACCACGAATCCCGACGTGCGGATGCGCGCCAGGGTACCGCCCTTGCCCGTGCACGACTCGCCCAGGGCCTCGCACCTGGGGGGCGGGGGCGGCGGCGCCTCGGCCGGCGGGGGAGGCGGAGGAGGAGGCGGCGGCGGGGGCTTGGCGCAGCCTGCGCTCAGCGCGACCAGGGTCACGACGGCGAGCAGCTTGGCGTTCATTGCACCTGCGTCCGCAGGATACGATCGAGCTGGGGGAACTCCTCGTCCAGATAGCGGTTGCCCGACTCCTGGATGCGCCCCTGGTCGGGACCGTTGCCGCCCGGCCGGCCCTCGCCGTAGCCGTGGTAGAGCGCGTCGACGACGTTCATCCCTTCGACCACCTGGCCGAACGGCGCGAAGCGCGACGCGTCGAGGCGCGAGTTGTCGGCGTAGTTGATGAACACCTGCGTCGAGCGCGAGTTCGGCGCGGCGCTCTGCGCGAACGTGACGAAGCCGCGCCGGTTGGACTGCACGACGGGGTCGTCCTTGATGTCGGCGCTGCGCCAGATCGTGGAAACGCGCGGATCGCCGCTGATCCCGAACTGCGCCATGAACCCCTCGATGACGCGGAAGACGCGCGTGTCGTCGTAGTAGCCCATCTTCACGAGGTTGTAGAAGCGATCGGCCCCGTTGGGCGCCCAGGCGCGGTGCACCTCGACGACGAAGTCGCCGCGCGTGGTGGTGAAGCGGGCGCGGAACGTCTCGGGGGCGTGCGCGGTGGCGAGCGAGGGATCGAGCTGCGCCGGGTCGTGGTGCACGGCCTCGGCGGCCGGCGCGGCGGAGGGGGCCGCGGCGCCCGACCGCGACGCCGCCGTGGTTGCAG
>JAJYCT010000347.1 GCA_021778125.1 Myxococcales bacterium | reverse complement strand
TGGACGCGCGAGCTCGGCGCGGTGCTGCGGTCGCTGGCGCGCGTGTGCCGCCGGGGCGGGCGCGTCGTGATGCTCATCGCCGACTCCGCCGTGGGCGACGAGGCGCTGCGCGCCGACGAGCTGCTCGACTCGCTCGCGCCGCCCGCGGGCTTCGACCTCGTCGCCCGCGCCTGGCAGACCCGCCCGCACTTCCATGGGCCCACCGCGCGGGCGTTCGAGCACGAGCCGCGCGCGGAGCACGCGATCGCGCTGGCGAAGCGGTAGGGCCCGGCCCTCACGGCTCGCGCCCGCGGGCGCTCGCCGCTACACCTACGCGACATGCCTCGCGTCGTGTTCGAAGGGCAGGCTGAGCCGGTCGAGGCCGACGCCTCCGCGGGCGACGCCCTCGTGGACCTCTGTGACGAGCGCCGGGCCATCGTGGCGTTCTCGTGTCGGAGCGCGTCGTGCGGTACGTGCCGGATCGACATCCTGGAGGGCGCGGGGCTGCTGGAGCCGCCGCTCGACCAAGAGCTGGAACTCCTTGAGATCTTCGGGGACGACCCGGGCCGCAGGCGCCTGGCCTGCCAGGCGCGCCTGGCCGCCGGCGAGGGGCGACTGCGTGTCAGGCCCTCCCAGGACTGACCCCCGTGGTCCGCCCGGACCAGAAAAATCGAGCGCACGAAGTCGCAAGTCGCTGTTTCTCTCCGGTCCGTCGGTCTGGTAAGAGCACCGCGTCGGCCTCCCGGAGAACTAGCGGGGGCTCAGCACGAAAGGCGTGATGGCGATGCAAATCCGTAATCTGGCTTGGGTCTTCGGTGCGGCGCTCGCGGTGAGCGTCGGCGGCATGGGCGCCATGGCGTGCAGCTCTGGCAGCAGCGGCAGCACGGGCGGCAGCAGCAGCGGCAGCGGCAGCAGCAGCGGCGGAACGGGCTCCGACGCGGCGGCCGACGTCGCGACGGGCGACGACGGCGGGACGGGCGTCGACAGCGGCACCCCCACCGCGGACGCGGGCTGCAAGAACCCGGCGACGCCGCACCCCGGCACCGCGGGCGACGTCTTCTGCGGCTACGGCGCCGACGGCGGCTCGCTGACCTGCTCGACGGGCCAGCAGTGCTGCGTCGGCGGCTCGCTCGGCGGCGGCCAGTACGCGCCCGACGACTGCAACACCTGGGGCGGCGCGTGCGACAACCCCGACGGCGGCGGCCTCCCCGTGGAGTGCGAGCAGCCTCAGGATTGCACCGCGAACAACAAGAGCGGCGCGGTCTGCTGCCTCGTCGCCCCGACGGGCGGCGCGGTTAACTCGGTCCCCGGTTGCCCCCTGGACTTCAAGGCGACGGGCGGCAAGGGCACGTCGTGCGAGATGGGCACGACCTGCGCGGCGGGCGACGTGCAGCTCTGCGGCGCGGACACCGACTGCCCCTCGAGCGCGCCTCACTGCGTGGGCTTCCGCTGGAAGATCATCCAGCTCGGCTACTGCAGCCAGTAGTCGCGGTCCGATCCTAGAAGCACCACGAGCCTGCGCGCGCCTCCGGGCGTGCGCGGGCTCGTGTCCTTTTGTTCGACGCGCAGAGGGTCGGGGTCGCGGCGAAGCGTGGCACGATCGCCGCCGAGCTGGGCGTGCACTCGGACGTCGTCGACAGGGTGCTCGACCCCGGCGCCGAGCGCGCGCTAAGGCGCATCCGCGCCTGCGCGCGACCCGGCTGCTCGACATGCTGCGCCTGCGCGGCTACGAGGCTGGCATCGTGCACCCGGAGCCATCGCCGTCGACGCCAAGAGCGTCTACTGGGTGGATCGTGGGGGTGTACAAGCTCGCAAAGTAGGGCTTGCGTCGACGGCCCCGGTCGGTTTGGCCAGGCCCGGCGCGACGGACCGGGTATGGTTCACCGACGAGATGGGCGGCACCGGGCGCAGGTTCGAGCGGCACTTCGCCGCCCTCACTCTCACGGCCGCGTCTCTGCTGACCGCGTGGAGTGCGCGCGCCGCCGACATCGCGGTAGCGCTCGACTGGGCCTCGACGCCGGGCTGCATGTCGCTCGACGACGAGCGGGTCGCCCTCCAGGCGCTCACCGGGCGGGCCGTCGAGGCCGACGTCGCGGGCGCGACCTTCACGGTGCGCGTGCGCTTCGAGCGGGCGGGCGGCGGCTGGGCCGCCTGGGTGAACCTCGCGCGCGCCGACGGAGCCCTGCTCGGCGAGCGGGAGCTGCACGCCTCGTCTGCGGAGTGCCACGCGCTCGACGACCCGCTCACTCTCGCGGTCGGACTGCTCATCGATCTGGAGGTCGAGCGGCAGCAGGTCGCGCGACGACAGGCCGAGGCGGCCGCGTCGCCCTCGCCTCCACCTCCCGCCGCTCACGTAGAACCGCCCGTCGCCCTGCCGCACAGCTTCCGGGTCCCGCCCGAACCGCCGGCGTGGTCGCTGTCCGCGCGCGCGACCACGAGCGAGCTCCTCGGCCTGCTGCCCGAGCCGGCGACGGCGGCCGGGCTGGCCGTGGAGGTCACGCCACCGCGCTGGGGGCCGTCCATCACGGCGTCGGCCACCGTGCTGCCACCCCGCGACTCGCATGTCAGCTCGTCCGGGATGACGATGGGCGCGTGGTACGTCACCGCGGGGCTCTGCCCCGTGCATGCGGCGGGCAGCAGGCTGCTGTGGAATGCCTGCGCCGCCTTCGCGACGGGCGTCCTGAGCGCAGGGGGGCTGGATTTGCAGACCGTGCGAACCGCGAGCCCTACGCTCGTCGGCGCACAAGCGACCAGCTCGCTCCGTCTGCGCGTCGCGGGGCCGGTCTTCGCGGGCCTGTCCGCCGGAGTCCTCGTCCCGTTCGGCGAGCATCATTTCTTTGCCGTGGTCGACGGCTCGCAGGTCGACCTGCACACGACGTGGCCGGCCATCCCGATGCTCGGGGTCGAGCTGGGGGTCGAGGCAGGCCCCAACCCCTGACCGGGCGCTCCGGATCAGAAACCTCGGCGCCTCGCCGCATGACTGGAACGAGATCGGGTGACGAGAGTCGAGACCTCGCTTCGGGACGTCTTCCACGCACACGCGCAGTTCGTGGGTCGGTCGCTGCGCGCGCTTGGAGTGCCCGCACAAGACGTTGAGGATTCGGTGCAGGAAGTGTTCCTCGTCGTGGAGAGGCGGCTGGTGGAGTACCGGGAGCGCGGCTCGATCCGCAGCTGGCTCTACGCGATCTGCCTGTTCGTCGCGCGATCGAGTCGACGGACCGCCCGCGAACGAACGCCCTCCGCCCTGGCCGGCGAGCCCCCCGACCGCGGCCCGGATCCGGAGCAAGACGTCGCCCGCCAGCGCTCCTTCCAGCAGGCGCTACGCCTGCTGGACGCGCTCTCGGAGGAGCAGCGCGCCGCGTTCCTGCTCTACGAGGTCGAGGAGTTCACGCTGCGCGAGGTCGCCGAGGCCGTCGGTTGCCCGCTGCAGACGGCGTACTCACGCATCCAGGCAGCGCGGCAGCGACTGCGCGAGGCGGTGCGAGTGCTACATGCGGAAGGCAGGTCGACGTGAGCGAGCGCCCCGATCCGCCCAGGCTCACCGGCGCAGCCTCGACCGAGCCCGAGCCGCTGCGGGACGTGGTGCGCGATCTGCGGCAGGCCACGCTCTCCGAGCAGAGCCTGGCGCGTATCGAGGCGAAGCTAGGCGCAGCCCTGGACGTGCGGCTGCCCGCCCCGGGAGCGCGACGAGCGGCGCCGGTCGGGGGCCCTGCCGCCGCGACCGGCCGCCGATGGCTCTGGCTGGTGGCCGCGGCGCTCGTCGTCGCCGTGGCCGCGGCCCTCGCCGCAGAGCGACGTGCACGCCGGACCCCGCCCGTGCAGTCGCCGGCGGGACTGCCAGCGCTCGGGGCCCCCGCCTCGCTCCCGCCACCGCCGCCCGTGGAGCCGACCTCGCCGCCGACGGCCACCGCAGACGGCGAGCTCGACGCGTCCGCGGTCCCGTCTCGCGCGTCCTCGCCGCCCGTGTCGGCGCCGAGCGAGGGCGAGCTGCTCGGGCGCGCCGAGCGCAGCCTGGCCTCCTCGCCCGCCACGGCGCTGGCGCTCGCCGACGAGCATGCGCGCCGCTTCCCGCGGGGCTCGCTCGTCCAGGAGCGCGAGGTCATCGCCGTCGAGGCCCTCGCGCGGCTCGGTCGCGAAGCCGAGGCGCGGGCTCGCGGGCGGGCGCTGCTCCGCGCCTATCCCGCGTCGATCTACCGCACGAAGGTCGAGCAGGTGCTCGGACCGAGCGCGCCACCGGACGAATAGTCGGAAGCGAGGATCAGAAAGTCTCGGTCGCCCGGACATTATCCCCCCAGGAACCTGGCAAGGAGGCTGACAATGGGTGCGAGGTGGGCCTGGACGAACGATCGTGGCCGTGTGCTGCGCGGTCGCCTGCGGCAGCAGCGACAACCTGGGATCGAGCGGCGCGCCTGGCTCCGGCGACGGGGGCGCGAGCTTCGGGCCGTGCACCGGGCAGGCGCTGCCGTCGGCAGGCGACGCCTGCACCGGCGCGGGGGACGGCGGCGGGGTCACGGACGGGAGCCTGCCGCCCTTCGACGCGACAGGCGACGGCCCCACGGTCTGCGGGAGCGTGACGAGCGATCCGAAGAACTGCGGTCGCTGCGGCCACGACTGTCTGGGCGGTGCGTGCCAGGGCGGCCTGTGCCAGCCGGTCGTGCTCGCGACGGGGCAGCCGGCCTCGCAGTGCCTCGCTGTCGACGGCGTGAACGTCTACTGGACCAACGAAGGAGCCGGGGGCAGCGTACCTCCCACCGGGACGGTGATGAAGGTCGCCATCGGCGGCGGCGCTCCCGTCACGCTGGCCTCGGGCCTGGACTGGCCCCTCGGCGTCGCCTCCGACGGCGCGAGCGTGTACTGGATCGAAGGCATCACCAGCTCGGCGCTGCTGAAGAAGGTCCCGGTCGGCGGCGGCAGCCCGACCGTCGTCGCCTCAGTGGCGGCGGGGGGATCCAGCTCCGTGGCCGTCGACGCGCAGCGCATCTACTGGGTCGATAGCGCCGGCATCAAGAGCGTGCCGCTCGCCGGCGGCGCTCCGACGCTGCTCGCTCCCGACGCCAGCGCCAACTACCTCGCGATCGACGCGACGAGCGTGTACTGGCTCGACAGCCCGTCGGGCCAGTGCCTGGTCAAGAAGGTGCCCCTCGCGGGCGGAACGGCGCCCGTCACACTCGCCTCGGTGAACCAGTCCTGCATCACGAGCCACATCCAGGTCGGTGCGGGGAGCGTGTACTGGATGACGGGCGCGGTGCAGGGCAACGCCACCCTGCTGGGGGTGCCGGTCGGGGGCGGCAGCACGCTCTCCCTGGAGTCGTACATGACCGTCTGGATACCCCTCATCGGCGTGGACACGGCTCACGTGTACTGGTGGGAGGCCGGCGGGCTCGAGATGGCTCCGCCCGCGGGGGGCATCCCGACCACGCTCCTGGCGCAGTCGACCGACGACGCCGGGTACCCGGTCTACAGGCCCAACTCCATGGTCCTCGACGCGACGAGCCTGTACTGGGTGACCGCCGGCGGGACCGGCAAGGGGAACGTCATGAGGCTGGCCAAGCCCTGAGAGACCGCGCGTCGTGCCCGGCCTCGACGACGACGCGAGCACGACCGCCTGGGCCAAGCCCAAGGTGCACTCGCGCGAGCCCGGCGTCGTCCGCGAAGACGCCTACGGCGAGGCCCGCGAGGCGCTCGATCAGGCCGAGACCGATTGCCGCATCGGGCGGTTCGAGCGGTGCGGCGACGACCTGAAGGTCGCCTCGACGTACGATCCGGACGCCGCCCGCTCCGACGAGGCGAA
>JAJYCT010000035.1 GCA_021778125.1 Myxococcales bacterium | reverse complement strand
GGCGCTCGCCTTCCGCATGGAGTCGCCCGACGACGCGGGCGCCGAGGCCGCCCTGGCGCGCATCGACGGCGGCGGCCTAGACCTCGACGACGCGCGCGCGTACGCGACCCGCCCCGACGGCGCGTGGCGAGCCGTGGGCGCGCGCGCGCTCGTGCGCAGCGAAGATCGCCCGGCGCGCCTCAAGGCCATGCTCGATCCCGATCCGCGCGTGCGCCGGGAGGCGGTGCGCGCGGCGCGCGACGACCAGGACCCGAACGACCTCGACGAGCTGGCCGAGGCCGCGCGCGTGGATCCCGAGCCCATCGTCCGCACCGAGGCCGTCCGCGCCATGGTGGCGCTCACCCCGCTGCCGAGCGGCGAGCTGGCCGACGCCCTGCGCGATCTCTGGCCAAAGGCCGACGAGGGCCTGCGCGAGGACATCGCCATCGCCTGGGCCAGCCCGGGCGTGTGGAACCAGGGCGGCAGCGACGCGCTGCTCGTGCTCGTCGCGGGGCAGGGGGGCGCCGGCGTCGTCGAGGGCGCCGCGGCCGTCCTGCGCATCGAGAACCTCGGCGGCGAGGTCGTCACCGCCGCCATCGGTCACCTCGAGCGCGCCATCGCGCAGGGCTCGCGCGAGCGGCGCCTGCAGGCGATCGCCGAGACCCCCGTCGAGCGCCCGGAGCTGCTCGACGCGATGAAGAAGGCCAGCACCGACGCCGACTTCCACGTCCGCGTGGGCGCGCTCGCCCGCCTCGCCGAGGCCAGGACGCCCGGCGCCCTCGAGGCGCTCGTCGACCTGGCGCGGCCCGGCTCCTCGGTCGCCGGGGAGGCCCGCTTCGCGCTCGCCGTGCTGGGCGACCGCCGCGTGCAGGCGTGGGTCGAGCAGGACCTGCTGGCGGCCGATCCCCAGGATCGCCTCGGCGCCGCGACCACGCTCGCCCTCATGGGCGTGCCGGCGCGAGCCGCCCCGCTGCTCGCGGATCCGGAGCCCGAGGTGCGCGTCCGCGCCGCCTGCACGATCCTCGTCGCGGCGCGGCGAGAGTGACGCGGGGCGCCTGGCGTGCCGCGAACCTCCTCGTCTCGTCGTTGACCGGCCCGGCGCGCTGCCGTACCAATCGAGGCCTCATGCGCGCTCCTCTGCTCACCCTCGGCCTCGCCGGCGCCCTCGCCCTCGGCTCCACCGGCTGCATCAAGGCGATGCTCGTCAACGGCCAGATCGAGGGCACCCGCCGCGCCTCGGTGGCCCTCGACACGATCGGCGACTACGAGCTCGCGCGCGGCGCCGCGCAGGCGGGCCTCGTGCAGTTCGAGGGGATGCACCGCCTCGCGCCGGACAACTCCGACGCGCTGTTCATGCTCACCAAGGGGTGGGTCGGCTACGGCTTCGGCTTCGTCGAGGACGAGGTGGAGGCGGCCGACGACGCGGGCGATGACGATCTCGCCGACTACCACCGCAAGCGCGCCCGCATGGCGTACGACCGCGCCGTCTTCTACGGGCTGCAGCTGCTCGCGCAGAAGGCCGACGGCTTCGAGCAGGCCAAGAAGACCGAGCAGACGCTCGTGAAGTGGCTCTCGGACAACTTCGACAGCGCCGACGACGCCGAGGACCTGTTCTGGACGGGCTACGGCTGGATGGCCCGCGTCAACCTGATGAAGGGCGACGACACCGAGGGCCCGGCGCTCATCGCGGAGCTGTACGTCGGCGTGTCGATGGTGGAGCGCGCGATCGCGATCGACCCGTCGCTCGAGCACTACTCGGGGCTCGTCGCGGTCGCGGCGTACCACGCGCGCACCGGCATGGCCGAGCTCGATCAGGCCAAGCAGCTCTTCGACACGGCGCTCGCCAAGACCGAGGGCAAGAACCTCATGGTCCAGCTCAACTACGCGACCCGCTACGCGTGCATGAAGGGCGATGCGGTCCTCTACCAGGACATGCTGAACAAGGTCCTGGCCGCGCCGGATCCAGATCCGATGCAGCGGCTGCCCAACGCCATCGCCAAGCGGCGCGCCAGGCGCTGGCTCGGGAGGCACCGCGCCAAGGACCAGTGCGGGTTCGATCTCGCCGCTCCGCCCGCCAGGTGATAGGAAATATCCATGCTCCGTAAGCTTGCCGCCACCTTTGCCGTCGCCCTCGCCGCCGTTGCGTTCTCGGACTCGGCCGACGCCGCCACCACGCTCAAGATCGGGACGCTCGCGCCCGGCGACTCGGCGTGGGGCAAGGAGTTCAAGAAGTGGGCGAAGGACGTGTCGAACGACACGAACGGCGAGCTGACGCTCGACTTCCAGTGGAACGGGCAGGCCGGCGACGAGGTGCTGATGGTGCAGAAGATCCGCTCGGGTCAGCTCGACGCCGCGGCGGTCACCGCCGTCGGCCTCGCGCAGACGGGCGTGACCGACGTCCTGCTCTTCCAGATGCCGGGCCTCTTCGCCAACTGGGGCAAGCTCGACGCCGCCCGCAACGCCATGAAGGCCGACTTCGACGCGGCGTTCCAGGCCAAGGGCTTCACGATCCTCGGCTGGGGCGACGTCGGCGCCGCCAAGACGATGAGCATCGGCTTCGAGGTGCACCACCCGGCCGACCTGAAGGGCAAGGGCTGCTACTTCCTCGCCGGCGACCCGATCGGGCCGAAGCTGTTCGCGACCATCGGCGGCATCAACGCCAGGGAGGTCACGGTGCCCGAGATCCTGCCGAACCTCACCAACGGCGCGATCCAGGTGCTGGTGACCCCGCCGCTCGCCGCCGAGCAGCTCCAGTGGTCGTCGCGCGTCACGCACATCGGCACGCTGACGACGGGCTTCGGCATCGGCGCCATCATCGTGAGCACGCCCAAGCTCCAGGGCCTCCCGGACAACCTCAAGCAGGTCCTCAATGCGCGCGGCGCCGAGACCGCCGAGCGGCTCACCAGGTCGATCCGCAACCTCGACGCGCAGGCGTTCGCCCGCCTCAAGGCCAGCAAGAGCGCCTACGAGCTGTCCGACGGCGAGAAGCAGGAGTGGAAGGATCTGTTCGCCAAGGTGCGCGGTCAGCTCCGCGGCAGCGTCTTCACCCCGGCGTTGTTCGACAAGGTCACGAGCCTCGCGCAGTAGCGGGTGTCGGGTCGCCTCCGCCTCCACGAGGTCTTCGGGCTCTCCCCGCTGGGCCTGCGCGCTCGCGAGGCGTTGCTCGCCGTGCGCGGCGACGGCAGCGTGCCGCCGACGCGCGCGGATCTGTCGAGCCTCGGCATCCTGCAGCCGGGCCTCAGCCTGCGCACGTGGCTCGGCGGGCGCCGCCGCGACCGGCGCGTGCCCATCTACAACCTCTTCAACCGCACGCCGACGCCGCCCGACCACGGCTGGTCGGTGCAGAAGAGGCACGTCCGCGACTTCCGTGGCGGGACGCTGACCTACGACAGCCACAACGGCACCGACTTCGCCATCCCGGTGGGCACGGTCGTCGTGGCCGCGGCCCCGGCGCGCGTGCTCCGGGTCTCGAGCGAGTTCCACCGCGGCGGCCTCAAGGTGTTCCTCGATCACGGCCGGGGCCTGGTGACGACGAGCAACCACCTGGGGCGCGCGCTCGTCGTGGCCGGCGACGTCGTGCGGCGCGGGCAGCCCATCGCCCTCTCGGGCTACTCCGGCATCGACGCCGTCATCGCCTTCCCGTGGAGCGTGCCGCACGTGCACTTCAACGTCTGGCTGGACGGTGAGTACGTCGACCCGTTCGCGGTGCCCGGGGAGACGTCGCTCTGGCGCGACGACAACGATCCCCGCCCGTACGAGGGGCCCGGCGACGAGCCGCCGCCCGAGCCGACGCCGTGGGACGAGCGGGCCGTGGAGGCGTCGATCGAGGCGTGCCGCGACGCGGTCGTGCGCGTCGAGCTCTCGTCGGAGCCCGTGCTCGAGCGGCGGGCGATGGGCGTCCTGTTCCAGCGCAACTACTTTCCCACGCGCTTCGCGAGCCGCCCGCGCCTTTCGCCCGGCTCGCACGCGCGCGAGCCGAGGCTCACGCTGCCGTTCCGCGCGCAGGACTTCACGGGGATCGCGCTCGACCACGAGCCGTAGGGGGGCCCCGTCGCCGGCCGTCACGCTGCGCCCGCTTCGCGCGAGGGCTCGGCCCTCCTGCGGCACGCCGGATGCAAATTTCTCCCGGCATGAGCCCCCGGATGTTCGTCGGCGGTGTCTGGGTCGTTGTTCTGGTCAGCTCGTGCGCGGGGAGGGCTACCCGGGACCGAGGGATGGGAGTGACGAGCCTGCAGGGCCGAGACGACTTCCGGTGGTCGGGCGCCGAGCCGGGCGAGGTACCGCTCACCGATCCGCGCGCGACCGAGGCGTCCCGGGCCCTCGGCGCCGGCGACTATCTGCGGGTCCTCGCGCTCACCGAGGAGCCGTGGAACGCCCCGGCGGGCGCGTGGCTCGACTACTACCGCGGGTCGGCGCTCGTCGGCCTCGGGCGAACCGACGAGGCGGTCGAGACCTTCGAGAGGGCAGAGCTGCGCTTCGAGGCGGCGAGCGAGGCGGACGAGCGCTCGACGGTCCTCGGAGCCCAGGCGCGGGAGCTTCACCTGTCCGGGGACGCGCACGGGCGCCTGGTGACGACGTGGGGCCGAGCCCGCGCGTTCTCCCTGGCCGGACGATGCCCCGAGGCGCGAGCGGCGTTCGAGCACTACGCGGCGCTCGCGAGGCCGAGCGATCCGGACGGCGCGGAGATGGCCGCCAGGTACGCCGCGGCGTGCGCAAGGCCGCCGAACTTGCGCTGACGAAGGTCGGCGCGGTTGCGCCGGCGGCTCCTCCGTCCGCGCTATCCTCGGGCGATGCTCACCGGCGAGGGGCCGCGCGCGACCGGCCCGGCGAGCGCGCGCCTGGATCCGCTGTCGCGACGGGGGATCCTGCGGGGGCTCCTGCTCGCCGTCCTGGTCGTCCTCGCCTACGTGCCGGCCCTGCGCGGCGCCTTCGTCTGGGACGACGACGCCAACGTCACCGCCAACCCCGTGATCGCGAGCCCTCGCGGGATCTTCCGGATCTGGAGCGACGTCCACAGCACGCAGCAGTTCTACCCGCTGACCCACTCGAGCTTCTGGCTCACCTACCAGCTCTTCGGGCCGAGGCCGCTGCCCTTCCACGTCACCAACGTCGCGCTGCACGCGCTCTCGGCGTGGCTCGTCGTCGTCGTGCTCTCGGAGCTCGGCGCCAGGGGAGCGTGGCTCTGCGGGATGATCTTCGCGCTGCACCCGGTCCACGCGGAGTCGGTCGCCTGGATCACCGAGCGCAAGAACTGTCTCTCCCTCGTGTTCGCGCTCCTCTCGGTCTACCTCTTCGTCCTCCGCGAGCGGGGCCGCTCGCCGTCGAAGCTCCTCGCAGGATCGCTCCTGGCGTTCGTCCTGGCCCTCCTGAGCAAGACGGCGGTCGCGCCGCTCCCGGCGGTCCTGCTGCTCGTCGGCATCGCCCGGCACGGGCGCCTGCGCAGGCAAGACGCGCTGGCGCTCGTCCCGTTCGTCCTGCTCGGCGCGGCCTTCGCGGGGGTCACCGCCTGGCTCGAGACGCGCCACGTCGGAGCGCACGGGGCGGAGTTCTCGTGGGGGGCCTCGGAGCGGATCGCGATCGCCCTGCGGGGCCTGACCTTCTATCCGGAGAAGCTCTTCGCCCCGGCCGGGCTCATGTTCCTCTACCCGCGGTGGGACACGAGCTTCGCCCACCCGGGGCCGTGGATCTCGATGGTCGTGGTCGCGACGGCGGCGGCCCTGCTGCTGGCGACGCGAAAGCGCCTCGGCCCCTGGCCGCTCGCCCTCGCGGGCGCGTACGTCGCGCTCATCGTCCCGGCCCTCGGCTTCGTGAACCTGTACTTCATGCGCTACGGGTTCGCGCAGAACCACTTCCAGTACTTCGCGTCGATCCCCCTGCTCGCGCTGGCGTCCGAGGCGATCGTCCGGAGCGGCGCGATCGGCCGCCTGTCGAAGGCGGCGAGAGGGGCGCTGGTCGCGGGCACGGCCGCCGTCCTCTCGCTCCTCACGTTCGGCGAGGCGTCGGCCTTCTCCGACAACCGCACGCTCCTCACCCGCGCGCTGGCCGACAACCCCGACGCCTGGATGGCGGCACACAACCTGGCCGAGGAGGCCGAGGCCGAGGGCCGCCACGAGGAGGCGCTGCGCCTCTTCACGCAGGAGCTGCGCGTGCGTCCGGTCGCCCCGGCGAGCTTCAACGACCGGGGCGTCGTCGAGACCCGCCTGGGCCTGTGGGACGCCTCCATCGCCGATTTTGCGGCCGCACACCGCATCGATCCGGCCGACGCGTCGTTCGTCCACAACCTGGCGATGGCCGAGGAGCGCGCCGGCCACGACGCCGCGGCGCGGGAGCACTACGAGCAGGCCCTGGCGCTGCGCCCGGACGCCGCGAAGATTGCGCTCGGCCTCGCGTGGCTCCTCGCGACGAGCGAGGATGACCGAGTGCGCGACGGCGCGCGGGCGCTGCGCCTTGCCGAGACCGCCGCGCAGCGAGAGCCGCGAGCGTCGGCGCTCGACGTCGAGGCGGCGGCCCACGCGGAGCTCGGCGACTTCGCCGCCGCCGTGCGGCTCGAGGACGAGGCCGTCGCTGCCGCGCAGAGCGCGAGGCCCTCCAGGCCCATCGCGCCACTCGTGCGCCACGCCGCCGCCTACCGGGCCGGGCTCCCGTACCGCGAGCACCACGGCGCGCCGGAGAGGCGATAGCATCTCCGCGCGCGAGCCGTGCCCGGCCCGGCTACCATGGCGCTGTCATGCCGTGGAAGATCGTCAATCTCGACTACGCCGGCGACCGCCCGCACCTGCACATCCAGGACCCGAGCCAGCCCATCCACCTGCGCGCGTTCTTCGGCGGCGGTCTGGTCGAGATCGGCCTCGGCGCCGATGATCCGGACGACTGCCCCGTGCGCGCGCGGGTGTCGCCCGACGCCGTCGTCGTCGAGGCGACGCGGTTCGAGCCTCTGCACGTGCGGATCCTGTCGTCGATCCTCGCCTCGCTGGACGTGGAGCCCCAGGAGCGAGACGACGCGCTCTCGTGGATGCACGAGCGGGTGGCTCGCGCGCGCGTGGCTCCCCACGAGGGGGGCGTGCTGCCGGGCAACGTCGAGTCGTTCCCCCCGCCGTCGGGCTGGCCCTACGACCTGACCGACGCCGCCTTGCGCGACTCGCTGCGCGACAGCGAGAGCCTGCCGAGCACGCGCGCCCGCGCGCTTCATCGCGAGGCGAGGCGGCGCGGCCTCGAGTCCGGGCCGCCCCCGCGCAGCGGGCCCGAGATCGTTCGCCGGCCCCCGCGGCGATGAGCGCCGCGCCGAGCGTCACCGCCCGTGCGAGAGCAGGAAGTCGAAGGCCCTCGGGGCGAAGGTCGGGTTGAAGCCCGGGATGTGAACGCCGCCCTCGATCGTCCAGAGGTCCACCTCGCTCCGGGCCTTGCACCCCGCCTCGTAGCGCATCACCTGCGTCTCCGCGCCGGGCAGCGACCCGTCGATGTCGAGGGGCGGCGCCGAGGTGTCGGGCGGCGACGCGCAGCCGTCGAGCGTCGCCCAGTCGGCGACCGTGGCCTTCGCGCCGGGGTACGCCGCGTTGCCCTGCGCGCCGCCGTCGGCGCCGATCGACGATGAACCGTTGTAGAGGACCTCCGTGTCGGCGGTCCCGTGGACCTGCAGGACGCTCACGGGGGCGGTCGGCTTGCACATGGACGGGTCGAGCCACGTCGCGCCCGCGATGCTCACGATCGCGGCCACCACGTCGGCGTGATCGCAAGCCATGCGGTAGGACATGAAGGCGCCGTTCGAGTGCCCCATGAAGTAGACGCGCTTCGGATCGACCGCGTAGCGCCCCGAGATCTCCTTCACGAGCGAGGTGAGGTACGACGCGTCGTCGACGTGCGTCCCGTCGAAGTCGCAGCAGGCGTCGGTCGCGTTCCAGAAGTGATTGCCCCGGCTATCGACCGTGCCGTCCGGGTGCGCGTACAGCACCGTCTTCGCCTCGGCCACCGCGCGCAGCCCCAGGTACACCTCCTCGAGGCCGCCGCTCGCGCCGTAGCCGTGCAGGAGGATGACGAGGGGCGTCGGAGCGCCCGTGTAGCCGCTCGGGACGTAGAGCTGGACCGGGCGGGAGCCGCCGAACGGGTTCGGGTCATAGGCCCCGAGCACGCCTCCGCCGTCCGGATCGTTGCCCCGGGAGGCCGGAGCGCCCGGCGAACAGGCGGACGCGACGATCAGGGCGAGCAAGGGGGCGAAGGCGGAGCGCATGAGCTCCACGTTACCAATTGAACGCGCCCGGGCGCACCCCGTGCGTGGCGAGGCAAACACTACACCGTCCCCGCCGCGCGCGAGCGGCCCTCCGGGCGCGGCGCCCCACTTGCATGAGCTGGACGCGTGGAAGCGGCTCCGTCCCTCGTCCTCGCCTGCCGCGACCTCCGCAAGGTCTACCGGATGGGCGAGGTCGACGTCGTCGCGCTCGACGGCGTCGATTTCGCCCTCGGGCGCGGGGAGCTGCTCGTCCTGGTCGGCGTCTCGGGCAGCGGCAAGTCGACGCTGCTCAACATTCTGGGCGGGCTCGACGTGCCGAGCGACGGGCGGGTCTTCTTCGAGGGCACCGAGCTGACGGGCGCCGACGATGAGCTTCTCACCCGCTACCGGCGAAAGCACGTCGGGTTCGTCTTCCAGTTCTACAACCTGGTCTCGAGCCTCACGGCACGCGAGAACGTGGCTCTCGTCACCGACATCGCCGACGACCCGCTCGAGCCCGAGGAGGCCCTCAGCCTCGTGGGGCTCGGCGACCGCCTCGATCACTTCCCGGCGCAGCTCTCGGGCGGCGAGCAGCAGCGCGTGGCCATCGCGCGCGCCGTGGCCAAGCGCCCCTCGGTCCTGCTCTGCGACGAGCCCACGGGCGCCCTGGACTTCAAGACGGGCATCCTGGTGCTCGACGTCATCGAGCGTGTGAACCGCGAGCTTCGCACGGCGACCGCGGTCATCACGCACAACGCCCCCATCGCCGAGATGGCCGATCGCGTCGTGACGCTCTCGGACGGGCGCGTCCAGTCCGAGCGTCGGGTCGAGCACCGCGCGCCCGCGTCGAGCCTCCGGTGGTGAGACGACCATGCGCCTGCCCGCCCTCACCCGCAAGCTTCTCCGTGACGTCGCCCGTCTGAAGGGGCAGATCGTCACCATCGCGATCGTGCTGGCGGGCGGGGTCGCCTGCTTCATCGCGCTGCGCGGGACGTGCGACTCGCTCGAGCGCGCGCGCGCGGCGTACTACGACGAGTACCGGTTCGCGGACGTCTTCGCGCGCGTGGAGCGCGCGCCCGAGGAGCTCGCCCGCCGCATCGAGCGCCTCCCCGGCGTGGGGGTCGTGCAGACCCGGATCTCCGAGGAGGTCACCCTGCCGATGGAAGGGCTGGGCCGGCCCGCCTACGCGCGCCTGCTCTCGCTCCCCGCCTCGGGCGAGCCGGAGACGAACGCCCTGCGGGTGATCGCGGGGAGGCTGCCGCGTGGCGAGCGCGACGACGAGGTCGCCGTCCTGGAGTCGTTCGCGGCCGCCCACGGCCTGTGTCCGGGCGACCACGTCCCCGTCGTGCTGGGCGGCAACCTTCGCCGGATGCGCGTGGTGGGCGTCGTCCTCTCGCCGGAGTTCGTCTACGCGATCCGCCCCGGCGCGCTCATCAACGATCCGCAGCGCTACGCGGTCCTCTGGATGGATCGCAGCGCCCTGGCCTCGGCCTTCCAGCTCGGCGGAGCCTTCAACGACGTGACGCTGCGCCTGCAGCCCGGCGCGTCCGAGGGCGAGGTGCTCGACGGCGTCGACCGGATGCTCGCGCCCTACGGGAGCGACGGCGCCGTCGGCCGCGCGCACCAGATCTCCAACCAGATCCTGACGAGCGAGCTCAGTCAGCTCGAGGGCATCGCCGGCATGGTCCCGCTCGTGTTCCTGGGGGTGGCGGCCTTCCTCATGAACATGGTGCTCGGCCGGGTCATCACGCTGCAGCGCGCCGAGATCGCCGCGCTCAAGGCGATCGGGTACACGAACTTCGAGGTCGGACGGCACTACCTCGGCCTGGTTTCGATCGTGATGCTCCCGGGCGCGCTCGTCGGCGTCTGGGGCGGGTGGATGCTCGGGCGCGTCATCGTCGGCCTGTACACCGACCTGTTCATGTTCCCGGACCTCGCCTTTGCGATGTCCCCGGCGCTCGTCGCGTCGGCGCTCCTCATCAGCGGCAGCGCGGCGGTCGCCGGCGCCCTGCTCGCGGTGCGCAAGGCGGTCCGCCTCCCGCCGGCCGAGGCCATGCGCCCTCCGTCGCCGACGCGCTACGCGCGCGGGGTGCTCGACCGGATCGGGCTGGGCGCGCTCGCGGGGCCGAGCGGCAAGATGGTCCTCCGCGAGGTGGCGCGCCGTCCGCTGCGCACCGCGCTGTCGTCGCTCGGCATCGCCGGGGCGATTGCCCTCATCATCCTGGGACACTTCGGGCTCGACTCCCTCGAGAGCTACCTCGAGGGGACGCTGCGTCGCGAGCAGCGCCAGGATCTGGCCGTCGCGTTCGTCCACCCCGTGAGCCCGAGGGTCGTCGGGGAGCTCGCGCGCGCCCCCGGCGTCGTCGCGGCCGAGGGCGTCCGCGCGGTGCCCGTGCGCGCGCGTCACGGGCACCTCATGCGCGACTCGGTCGTCATGGGCCTTCCGCCCGACGGAACGCTTCGCAAGCTCGTCACCCGCGGGGGTGGACACGACGTCCCCCTCCCCGACGACGGCGTCCTCTTGACCCAGACGCTCGGCGAGATCCTCGGCGTCCAGGTCGGCGACCGGATCGACCTCGAGGTTCGCGAGGGCGACCGACGCCTCGTGCGACCCGTCGTCGTCGGCTTCGTCGACGAGTCGGTCGGGCTCACCATCTACGCGACGCTCGACCTGGTCGCCGAGCTCGAGGACGATCTGGGCGCGGTGTCCTCGGTGCTCCTGCGCGTGGAGCCGGGGCGCCTCGCGGCGGTCGAGGACCGGCTGCGGCGCTCGCCGTTCGTCATCGACGTGTCGGATCTGCGCGACGACATCCAGCGGATGCGGGACCTCAACGCGTCGGTGATGGACATCTGGACGGCCATCTCGGTCAGCCTGTCGGCGTCGATCATCTTCGGCGTCGTCTACAACAACGCGCGCATCTCGCTCGAGTCGCGCAGCCGCGAGCTCGCGACCCTGCGCGTCCTCGGCCTCACGCGGCGCGAGATCTCCGTCATCCTCACCGGCGGCCTGGCGCTCGAGGTCGCGCTGGCGATCCCGCTCGGCCTGTGGCTCGGGCGGGCGTGGGGCGCGCTCTTCATGCGGAACGTGGACCAGGAGACGTTCCGCTGGGCGGTGGTCATCGCCGCGCGGACGTACACGGGGGCGGCCGCGGTCGCGTTGCTCGCCGCCGCGGCCAGCGCGCTGTGGGTGCGGAGAAGCCTGGACCGGCTGGACCTCATCGGGGTCCTCAAGACGAGGGAATGACAGATGGCCGCGACCGGCACCGGGACGCTCATCGGTTCGGATCCGGCGCGACGCCGGGCGCGCGAAAGGCGAAGGTCCGTGGCGCGTGCGATCCGGCGCGGGCTACTCGCGCTGCTCGTGCTGGCGGCGGCGGTGGCGGTGGTGCTGGCGCTCCGGCCGCGGCCCGTTCCGGTCGACGGTGCCGTCGCGGCGCGCGGACCTCTCGTGGTCTCCATCGAGGAGAGCGGCGTGACGCGCGTGCGCGATCGCTACGTGGTCTCTGCGCCCGTCAGCGGGAGTCTCTCGCGCCTCGCCCTGGACCCCGGCGACGCCGTCCGCGAGGGGGACGTGCTCGCCGTCATCGTGCCCGCGCTCTCGCCGCTGCTCGACGAGCGAGCCCGCGCCCAGGCCGAGGGCAGGCTCGGGGCGGCGCTCTCCGCCCTCGGCCAGGCACGCGCCCAGGCGCAGCGCGCGTCGTCGGCCCGCGAGCTCGCCGATCGCGAGCTGTCACGAGTGCAGGCCCTCGCGAAGACCGGAGCGCTGTCGACCCAGGCGCTCGAGCAAGCCGAGTTCGACGCCCGAATGCGCGCGCAGGAGGTCGCCTCCGCGGAGTTCGCGACGAAGGTCGCCCAGGAAGAGGTGCGCATCGCGCGCGAGGCGCTCGGCCACGACGTGGCCGGCGATCGCCGGGGGCTGCACGTCGACGTGCTGGCGCCGGCCTCGGGGCGCGTGCTGCGCGTCCTGCAGAAGAGCGCCGCCGTCGTCCAGGCCTCGACGGTGCTCGTCGAGGTCGGCGATCCCTCCGCGCTCGAGGTCGTGGTCGACCTGCTCACGACCGACGCCGTGCAGATCGTCCCGGGCACGCCCGTCAGGCTCGAGGGCTGGGGAGGCGACAGGCCGCTGGCCGGGCGCGTGCGCCGGATCGAGCCGTCGGGCTTCACCAAGCCCTCGGCGCTGGGCGTCGACGAGCAGCGCGTCAACGTCGTGGTCGCGCTCGCCGATCCGCAGGAGACCTGGGCGGCGCTGGCCGACGGCTACCGCGTGCAGGTACGCCTCATCCTCTGGCGCTCCGACGACGTGCTCAAGGTCCCGCTCGGCGCGGTCTTCCGACACGGCGAGGGCTGGGGCGTCTTCCGTATCGACGGCGCGACGGCGCGCCTGGCTGCCGTGACGATCGGCCATCGCGGCGAGACGGAGGTCGAGGTCACCGGGGGGCTCTTGCCCGGCGCGCGCGTCGCCGTCCACCCGGGCGACCGCGTCAAGGACGGCGTCCGGGTGGAGGAGCGGTGATCTAGAAGGAAACACCGACCGGAGGTGCGACCGCAGCCGCCGGTCGCAGCTCGACTTCGTAGCCGAGGTCGGCAAGGCGCCGCACGAGTCTCTTGGTGGCCTTTTCCTTGGACATCAGCGCGCCGGTGGTCGTGCCGAACGTCCGAACCTCGTGGCGTACGCAAACATCCTGCTAGATGCGCACCAATGATCGGCCGACCTCGGTGCGACTGTCCCCACAAGGCTACCCCACGTTTCGGGGCGACGGGTCGGCGACAGCTGAAGGGGAACTACTTGGAAAGCAAGACGTCCACGCGGCGGTCGATCGCCCAGGTGGCCTCGTCGGTGCCGAGGGCGTCGAGCTTGCCGCGCGACTCCTGCTCGATGCGCGACGCATCCACGCCGAGGCTCTCGAGGAAGGTGGAGACCTCCTTCGCGCGGCGCAGCCCCAGGCCCTCGTTGTACTCGACCGTGCCTCGCGGATCGGCGCGGCCGACCAGCCGCAGCTTGGCGTCCTTGAGCGGGCCGGTCGTGAAGCAGTCGCCGATCTGCCGGAGGACGTCCTGATCGGAAGCCTGTAGCTCGGCCCGATCGAACTCGAACTTCGGCGCCTTCTCGACCGCGCCGATGTGCAGCATGCACGCGCGCATCAGGTCCTCGCCGACGGCGATGGCCGGGCTGGCCGGCTCGACCTGCTCGACGACTGGCGGCGGAGGCTCTGCCTGACGCTCGGTCACGCCGATGGGCACCGGAGCCGGCTGGCGCGCGGTCGTCGTCGGGACGCCGTCGCGGTCGCCGCCGAGGTCGAAGCGGCCCTGCAGGCCGGCGTAGACGAACGTCGCGACCTGCGCGGTGGACATCGCGGTGGAGGCGCCGTTCGACGGCGCCTCCCAGGCGAACACGCTGAGGTCGGTGCCGATCACCGGAGCGAGCGCAACGTCTTCCGAGACGCGCACGTCGTAGCCGACCTTCAGCGTCGCGAGCTCGAAGCCGTGGCGAAGGACCGTGATCCCGCTCGCGCCGACCGGGTCGTTCTCCCAGAGCCAGCGGTACCCTGTGCCGAGTCGCAACCACGGATCGCCGCGGAGCACGGGCAAGAAGTGATAGGTCGCGCCGAGGTTGGCGACCATTCCGCGCGACGAGCTGCTCTGCCCGGCCTGAAACTCCTGATATTGCCCTTCGACGCCGAACGACCAGTTGTGGTCCATGCGGTAATCGACGTCGAGCCCGACGCCGAAGCCGGCACCGGCGACGCGGTCGACCGACGTCGCGGGGGCGACGTTCCCGAACCCTTGCGTGTACGCCGTTCCGATCCGCAGCTCGAGCGCGTTGCTTGGCGCGCGCACGTGTTCCTGGAGGTACGACTCGCGGCGCTCCTGCGCCTGCGCGGTCGCGCAGATCGCGGACGCGACGAAGATGCCCGCCATCGTTCCCTGGATGTGACGCATGACCTGCCTCCGTGGGCTGACCGCGGTCGCGATCTTCGCGATCGCGTACCGGCGCGGTGCACCGCGCATGCCACTGGGATCAAGACCTCGGCCGAGTTGCGTGCGAGCTCGCGGTCCCAGGCCACTTGCCCGGGGCGTCGCCTCCTCTAGGCTGTCTGCTCATGCGACGCTGCGCTCGGGTCGTGACGGCGTGCCTTCTCGCCGGATGCTCGTCGGCGGGAGCGTCGTCGTCGGACGGTGGGGCCGTCGACGGCGTCGCGACGGACGGGATCGCGAGCGCGGATGGGGCGTCCACCGACGCGCCGGGCGACGGCGCGCCCTCCGGCTGGGCCCTCACGTGGTCGGACGAGTTCAACGCCCCGGACGGCTCACCCGCCGACCCGACGAGGTGGACGCACGACGTCGGCGGCGGTGGCTGGGGCAACCAGGAACGTGAGTACTACACGAGCGGCGCGGCGAACGCGGTCCAGCAGGGCGGCTCGCTGGTCGTCACCGCCACGCCGCAGGGCGCCTCGCAGTACTCGTGCTGGTACGGCACGTGTCTCTACACGAGCGCCCGCCTCAAGACGCAGGGCTTCTTCGCGCAGGCGTACGGCCGCTTCGAGGCGCGCGTGCAGATGCCCGCGGGCAAGGGGCTCTGGCCGGCGTTCTGGATGCTCGGCGACGACATCGGCCAGGTGGGCTGGCCCGCCTGCGGCGAGATCGACGTCATGGAGACCATCGGCAGCGACATCGCGACCAACCACGGCAGCCTGCACGCCCCGGGGTACGACGCGACGGGATCGACGTCGCTGCCGACGGGCACCTTCGCGGACGCGTTCCACACGTTCGCCACCGAGTGGGAGCCCGGCGCGGTGCGCTTCTACGTCGACGGCCAGCTCTACGAGACACGGGGCGCCTCGAGCGTGCCCGACGGCGGCACGTGGGAGTTCGACCATCCGTTCTTTCTCGTCCTCAACGTCGCCGTGGGCGGCACGTGGCCGGGTGATCCGGACTCGACCACCGTCTTCCCTCAGACGATGAAGGTCGACTGGGTGAGGGTGTACTCGAAGAACGCGGCCGACCCGTGAGAGCCGCGCGAGCCCGCCTCGGCCTGTTGCTGTGCCTCTCCGCGCTCGCGGTCAGCGGGTGCAAGAGCTGCGAGCGCGAGGACGAGAGCGAGGAAGAGGAGGAGCGCGATCTGCAGCGCGACCACTACTGGCGCGCGCAGATCGCCATCGTCGGCCGCGGCTCGGTCAAGACGCGCGCCGACCTCTTCGACTGCACCTCCGACGGCGCCGGCGCGCGCGGCGCGTGCGGCCCCAGGCTCGCGGTCTTCAAGGAGGGTGCGCCGCCGCTGCTCGAGGCGCTCGGGGCGCCCGGCTGGCGCTTCGATCACTGGGGGTCGCTCATCCGCGGATCCGACGGAGGAGCTCACGGGCGCCCGGGCCCGATGCCCGACGGCCGCCGCTACCTCAACGGCATGGGCTACAGCGACACCGGGCAGCTCGAGACCGTCACCGCGTACTTCGTGCCCGACCGCGACGCTCAGGTCGGCGTGCAGCCCTGACCGAAGCAGATCTGCAGCACCGGGTGCAGCTCGATCCCGTTGGGCGCGACGCCCGTCTGCCCGTGGATCGAGTCGAAGAAGCCGACGCCGCGCACCGTGACCGTCTGCGACGGGTACTGCGGCGTCGAGGTCACGGTGTACTTGGAGTCGACCTCGGAGCGTGAGCGCGAGATGAAGCAGCTCCACACGCTTCCCTGCGCGCAGAGCGGGTAGGGGACCTCCACGATCATCGTGTTCGTGCCGTCGCTGACGACCGTGTGGTAGTCGCTGTCGGTCTCGAGCTTGATCATCGTCAGCGTGACGTCCTTCAGTTCGAAGAGCGTCGTCTCGGTGGGCGACTCGCGCGACGTGCCGCCGCCAGCCGCCGGGAGCGAGATCAGCTGGGCGATGGTCGTCGGAACCGGGACGAGGCTCACGCTCGACGCCTGCGAGTCGGTGCCCGTCTTGATGCTCCAGCGCTCGGTGCCGCAGGTCCCGCCGTTCTGCGTGTAGCTGCCCGGGGCCGGACACGTGATGGGCGCGCCGCCGCCGCTTCCCCCGCCGCCGCTCCCGCCGCTCGATCCACCGCTGCCGCTGCTGCTCCCTCCGCTCGACCCACCGCTGCTGCTCCCGCCACTGCTCCCGCTGCCGCCCGCGCCGCTGCCGCTGCTCCCTCCGCTGCTTCCGCTGCCGGCGCCGCCGCTGCTGCTCCCTCCGCTGCCTCCGCTCCCCGTGCCGCCATCCGTGCTGGACGCGGTGCCGGAGCTCGAGCCCGAGCTCCCGCCGCCAGGGCCCACGTAGTACGTGGTCGTCGACCCGGACGAACAACCGGTCCCCACTCCGAGAGCAAGGACCGACGCCCCGAGGCGCTTTGCGAACATCGAGACCAGCGTATGCAGGGGCGCGGCTCCCTTCACGTGACGCTTGCGTCTCCTTCAAGATCCCTGCGACGGAGGCGCACCAATCCAGTGACACGGCCACGAGGGGCTTGCGCCCTGGTTGTGTCCACTGTAATGGCCGCTCCCACCTTCGCACACGAAGGTTCGCACGGGGGGTTGTCTTGGACATGCACGTCGCATCCGTCTCGAAGTCGTGGCTCGCAGCGTTCGGTGTCCTCGCTGCCGCCTGCTCGGGCGCCGCCCCGTCGACGGCGGCGAGCCAGCCGGCGCAGGCGCCCATCCCGTTCCTGCTCCAGTACGCCGGGGAGTACGATGGCGCCGGCCACCTGCAGCAGCTCGTCGTGCATGTCGACGGCACGTTCGACGCGATGGTCGACGGCACGGCCACCCACGGCGTCTACGACGGCCCGAGCGTCCCGGGCAACGCGAGCCTTGCGCTGCAGACCGCAGACGGGCGGGCCCTCACCGCGTCGTTCCAGGTGACCGCGCCGGCCGCCGGCGCGCCGCCGCAGGTGCAGGCCGCCGTCGCGCTCGAGGGCGGCACGAGCGAGGCGCTCGTCTCGCTCTGGGTCGCGAGCAACGAGGGCATGTGCTCGGCCACACGCGGCACCTGGCGCGACGACGATCCGGATCCGATCACGGGCCTGTTGTGCGTCTGCGAGCGCGGCGACGTCTACCTGCCGAGCCGCGGCGGGTGCGTGGCGCCGCGGTCCGCCGGCGACCCTCCGCGCCTGCCCGTCTCGTACGGGGCGCAGCGGCGCGCGGGGAGCTTCGACGGATCGGGGCGGGTCGCCTGGATCGATCTCGCCAAGGACGGCACCTTCCGCGCGAAGATCGACGGGCAGATCGAGCAGGGCGCGTGGTGGGACGCGACCTACGCCGCCTCGGCCACGGCCGACGCCGGGATCGCGATCGCCTGCACGAGCTCTACGCGCGCGTTCGCCGCGACGCTCGGCGACGACGGCTCGCTCACCGCGCGCCTCGCCGCTGGCGACCGCGAGACGCTCGACCGGCGCTGACCCTCGCGCGCCTCGTTCGGAGTCAGGCCGCCGCCCGACGTCGCACGAGGGCCTCGATTGCGTCGGCGTCCGCGGGCAGCTCGACGCAGTGGTTGGGGATGCCGCTCAGGAACGCGCGCGTGTCGACGGACACGGGGCTCGTCGCGACGAAGACCATGCGCTGCGCGGCGACCGCACGTCCGAGCGACAGGTACGCCCACAGCTCCGGCCCGGGCACCTCCGCCGAAGCGACGTCGCAGAAGATGACGTCGTAGGGCCTGGAGGCGCAGTCGATCCGATCGATCGCCTCGAAGGCGTCGGCTGCAATCTCGACCTGGTGATGGGCCAGGGTGGCTTTCAGGTCGCGCGAGAGCGTGCGCCGCGGGCTCTCCACGACGAGGACTCGGGCTCGTCGATCGTGCATCCCGGCGCGCACTGCAGGCCCCGTACCGAGAGGCGTGGCCGGCATGCGACCCGCGTTGCGGGCACGAGATCGACAAGGACCGCGGGCAAGGGGGGGCCTGTGGACAAAACAGCCCGCGCGGACGAACCCGCCGGGGCGGTAACGACCGTTTCAGATCCGTAACGGAGGGCCGTCCCTGCGCCGGGCACGCCGGGCCCGCCCCTACTGCGAAGAAATCGCGTCCGCCCCTAGAAGGACGGTACTCTGCCCGATGGAATGCCCGCCACGGAAGAGAAGTCGGCGCTGCAGAAGATCGACAGCGGGTGGCAACGGCTCGAGGCGCGGCTCTGCGCCGGGGTGCTCGTCGCCGAGATCGGGTCGCTCACGCTGTGGATCGCGCTCAAGGGCCTCTCGACGGACTACAAGCCCGGCGAAAACGCATCGGGGCTCGTGTTCCGCGCCCTCACCGGAGCGGGCCTGCTCGGCCTGCTCGCGTTCCTCGCGACGCGCAGGCAACCTCAGCGCACGATGCGCGTGGCCACGACGGCGGCGGTCGTCATCGGCCTCGTCGGCGCGCGCTTCTGGGCCCACGCGGGCGTCACCTACGCATCCAATGCGCTCAACTGGCTGCAGAACGCCTCGGTGCTGATGCTCATCGGCGGCCTGCGCGGCCTGGCCACGCGCCTGACGCTCTGGGTCGCGCTGCTGGGCGCGTCGCTCGCCACCTCGCGCGGGCGACACATCAACGTCGACGTGCTCGTGCGCTACGTGCCCGAGAAGCTGCGCCTGCCCACGGCGCTGGTGGGGCAGGTGGCCGCGATGCTCGTGTGCTTCTTCGGCGCGGTCGGCTTCGCCGACTACATCAGCATCAGCGTCTTCCGCGCGAACGCCACCGAGCCCTGCCCCGGCGATCCGGGCAAGTCGTGCGACACGGGCGCGGCCAGCAAGACGGCCACCGTGATGCACGAGGGGTCGTCGGATCTGTTCCTGCTCGGGCGGCAGGCGTCGCTCGACCTGCGCACGCTGCCGCACGTGCTCGCGGGCGCGCCGTACGACAGGTGGCTCACGGCGGCCGAGTGGAACGCGTGGCTCGACGGCGCCGACTGGAAGGCGCACTACAAGGCCGCCGCCGTCGACGCCCTGCGCATGGATCCGTCGGCGCCGACGGTGACGCGCATGCCGCAGGTCGCCGCGCCTGGCACGGGGGAGCAGGCGCGCGCGCTGCTCGTGCGCGAGCTCGACTTCGTCTTCCCGTTCGGCCTGTTCGTCATCGGGCTCAAGTTCCTGCTGCGCATCGTGCTCATCCTCACCGGCGGGGTGAAGAGCGACCTGGACTCGGCGCACGCCGACGACGACCTCGCCCACGCCCAGGAGCGCGACGAAGAGGCGCGGGAGGTGGCGACATGAGCGCCACCGACCAGGCCCCCGCGGTCACGCCGCGCGCCGCCAAGATCGGCATGGGCATCGGCGGCGCGGCCGTCCTGCTCGTCTCCGTCGCCGGCAGCGTCATCGCCGGGCTCGTCGTCCTGCTCGCCTTCCTGGGCGCGCCGCTCTTCTCCATCATGGGCGGGGCGGCGGAGATCCTCTGGCTCCTGCACCCGGACGCGAGCTACCACCACCTGCGCTTCATCGCGCCCACGGTCCTCGACGAGCGCTTCGCGGACTCGCCGATCCTGGTGACGATCCCGCTCTTCACCTTCGTGGGCTACGTGCTCGCGGAGGCCAAGACGCCCGACCGCCTCGTGGCCGCGGCGCGCACCGTGCTCGGGTGGATGCCCGGGGGCCTGGCGATCGTCGCGGTCATCGCGAGCGCCGTGTTCACGGTGCTCACCGGCGGCAGCGGCGTCACGATCATCGCGATCGGCGGACTACTCTACCCGGCCCTGCGCAAGCAGCGCTACTCGGAGAGGTTCGCGCTGGGGCTGGTGACGACGGGCGGCTCGGTGGGGCTCCTGCTGCCGATGTCGCTGCCGCTGCTCGTCTACGCGCTCGTCGCGCACGTCGACTTCAACGAGGCGTTCAAGGCCGTCCTCGTGCCGGGCCTTCTGGTCATCGTGCTGCTCAGCGTCTACTCGGCGTGGGTCGGCACCCGGGAGAAGGTCGACCGCGAGCCGCCGGAGCTGTCGCGGATGGCCCGAGCCGTCTGGGACCTCAAGTGGGAGCTGCTCATCCCGGTGCTGCTCGGGGCGGGCCTGGGCACGGGCCTCACGTCGATCGACGAGGCCGCGGGCCTGGTGGCCTTCTACACGGTCGTCATTGAGTTCTTCGTCTACCGCGACCTGTCCTGGAAGAAGGATCTGGTGCGGATCGCCAAGAGCTCGATGAGCCTCGCGGGCGCCATCATCCTCATCCTGTCGATGGCCAACGCGCTGATGAACTACGTCGTCGACCAGCACGTGCCCATGAAGGTGCTGGAGTTCATGACGGGCGTGGGCATCAAGCACATGTGGCAGTTCCTGCTCGTCATGAACGTGTTCCTGCTCGTGCTGGGCATGCTCATGGAGGGCTTCAGCGCGATCCTCGTGGCCGTTCCGCTCATCCTGCCGTTCGTCGCCAAGATCGGCGAGGCGAACCCGCTCGAGAAGATGTCGCCGTTCCAGCTGGCGATGATCTTCCTCTTGAACCTCGAGATCGCCTACTGCATGCCGCCGCTGGGGCTGAACCTGTTCATCTCGAGCTTCCGGTTCAACCGTCCGGTGGCCAGCCTGTACCGCGTGGTCATGCCGTTCGTCGGCATCCTCGCCGTCGGGCTGGTGCTCGTCAGCTACGTGCCGTGGTTCAGCAACGTGGCGGTCGCGAGCGACGTCGCGGCGGCGCGCGCGAAGGCCGAGAAGGACGGCGTCGTCCCGCGCGACGCGTGGATGATGGAGTGCGTGCAGGAGGACCCGAGCAACCCGCAGCCGTGCTCGCTCGCCGACATGAAGAAGTACCCGCACGGGCAGATGCCCGAGGCGCCGTCGCCCGCGGCGGCGCCGGCGGCGACGGAGTGCAACCCGGACTTCGACGACTGCACCGACGCGGGCAAGAAGAAGTAGATGGCTCCGCGCGCGCCGCGCGTCGGGGAGCTGTTCACGGTGGCGGGCCGGCGCCTGGTCGGGCGCGTCGTCTCGACGAGCGCGGTCGTGGGGCCCACGCACGGGTGCCTGCTCGTCTACGTGTACGCCGACGCGCGCCTCTCGCGCGACGCGCTGCTCGTGCCGCCGCTCTTGACGACGCGGGCGCCGTGGTCGCGGGGGCTGTTCGTGCCGCTGCGCAGCGAGCCGCTGCTGCCGGGGCACGTGCTCGAGCAGCACGCCTTCCGGGGCGCGCGCGGCGAGCTCCTCGACGAGCTGGGGCGCCCGGTCGCCGCCGGGGCGGGCCCCGTGGGCGAGCACCGCCTGCTCGAGGTCGAGGCGATCGAGGCCCTGCTGGCGCCGACGACCGCCGCCTACGATCCGCCGGCCCCGCCCCCGCCGTCCGGCGACATCCCGGAGGCCGTCCGCGCGATCGTCCAGCGGTGGATCGCCCGCTTCGGTCGCCCCCCCACGCGCGAGGAGTGGCTGTCGCTCTACGACGTCGCGACGGGCGAGGACGACGACGACCGGGCATCCTGACGCGCGCCGGGGGCGCCCCGACGGCCGGAGGGGCCGGGGCGCGGCGCCTCACTTCGGTGCCTTCATGATCTCGCGGTCGTTCACCCAGTAGACGCTCGTGTCGTCGACGGCGATGCCGGCGACCGCGGACGACTGCGCGGTGGCGATCGTGACCGGGTTGCCTCCGGTCCTCGCGATGCGCAGGACGTTGCCCGCCCCCCGCCTGCCCCCGCCGTTGTCCGTCCAGTAGACGCTCGTCGCGTCGACGGCGAGGCCGGTGACGGCCGTCGGCGCGAGCGCGAGCGGGGGGCCGCCGCTGCCGTCGATCGCGACCCGGGTCAGCGTCCCGTAGCCGCTCCCGTCGCCCGCCTGGTAGTAGGCGTACGTACCGTCGACGGCGAGCCCGTAGGCCAGCGTCGTCCCCGACGCGAGCGTGACCGGTGCGCCTCCCGCCTTCGGCGCCCGAAGCACGCTGCCGGCGGCCGTCCAGTAGACGTGGGTATCGTCGAGCGCGATCGACTCGGGGCCGTGCGTCTCCGAGGCGATCGTCGTCGCCGCCCCGCCCGCCTGTGGCACGCGCTCGACGCTCGCCATCGCGGGGTTCGTCCAGTAGACGCTCTGCGCGTCGACCGCGACCCGCATGGAATCGTACTCGGAGACGAGCGTCGCCACGGCGCCGGCCGCGGCGGGCACGGCGAAGATCCCTCCGAGCACCGAGTGCCCGCTGTCGCCCGCGTCGGCCCAGAAGACCGTCGCTGCGTTCACGCCGAGGCTCGTCGGGTAGTACAGGCCCGAGGCGAGCGTCTGCACGGGACCGCCGCACTTGGACACGCTGCGGACGGAGCCCATCCCCGTGACCGCGTCGCCGGCGTCGATCCAGTAGATCCGCGTCGCGTCGAGGGCGATGGCCCCCGGGACCCGGTGCGACGTCGCATACTGGCCGGACACCAGCGTGACGACCCCCGAGGTGCACGCCCCCGCGACGACGGCGTCCGCGCCGCCGCCAGCGTCGAGGGGGGGGCCGGGCTGCACCTCGAGACCGGTGCGCGCCCCGCACGCGGCGGACGCGAGGAGCAGCGCCAGACCCACCAGCGGGGCGCGAGCGGAGATGGCGCAGGGCGCTGGCATGGTCAGTTACCGGCGTCGGTCACCAGAACGACCTCTCCTTCGAGGACGTACACGAACTCGTCCTCGAGGGCGTGCCAGTGCCGCTGGCTCGACCAGGTGCCGGGCGGCAGGCGCACGAGGTTCACGCTGAACTGGGTGAGTCCAGTGGCCTCGCCCAGCCGGTGCGGTCGTCGGATCGATCCTGGGCATGCGCAGCTCCGTACCACGCGATCCCCGGCCAGCAACCGGATCTGCGCACGGGGCGCCTCCCCGGGGCGGCACCGACCCCATGGTCCGCCTGCGCTCCTCGCCGCCGGATCCGTTCGCCATGGGCTCTGAATCGCGCGACGGAGCGAACCATCCGTTCGCCGGAGCCTCTGACGCGCGCGACGTAGCGAATGAACGGGGGCTCCGGGCTCGTCGACCGTCACGGCGGGGTGCGCCTGCACGACTGCCGAAGCGCCGGGCGTCTTCCCCCCGGAGCTCAGGAGACTCAGAGCCGGATTTTCTGCCAGCTCCCCCCGCGGAACTTGGCGCTCATCACGACGGCGGCAAAGCACGCGTAGAGGAACGCCGCCACCCAGATGCCGCGCAGGCCGTAGCCGAGCTTCAGGCCCAGCAGCCACGACACGGGCAGCAGCAGCCCGAAGATGAGCGCCGCCTGCGCCGCCGCCACGAACTTGGTGCTCCCCGCGCCGAAGAGGGCCTCGCTCAGGATCATCGCGACGGCGATCGTCGGCGTGGCCACGCCCATGATGCGCAGCGGGAAGATCGCCGCGGCGCGCACCGCCGGCGAGTTGGAGATGAACGCCACGAGCGGCTCGGTGAACAGCCACCCCTCGCAGAGCCCCACGACGCCGAAGATGACGACGCCGAGCCGGACGCTCGCCCAGCCCCAGTGCGAGGCCTCGTCGGGCTGCTTGCGGCCGAGCGACTGGCCGATGAGCGTCGCCGCGGCCGTCCCGAAGGCCATGCACGCGGTGAACGTGAGCTTGAGCACCTCGATGATGTCGGTGTTGGCGGCGCTGTTGATCGCCTCGCTGTGGGGCCCGTCGTCCAGCCGGCTGACGTTGTGGGCGAAGATGCCGAAGCCGACCATCATCACGACGATGGCGATCGCCGCCGGGATGGACAGCGTGAGCACGGACCACTGCGTCTTGCGCGAGACCGCCGACCAGCGGAGAAGCGCGTACTCCCGCCGGACGAGCCACGCGAACAGGAGCATGATCGCCAGGCCGATCCACGTGGCCATGAACGCCGCCTGCCCGGCCCCGACGGCCCCCATGCGCGGTGCGCCCAGCTTGCCAAAGATGAGGACGTAGCAGAGCGCCACGTTGACGACGTTCATCACGATCGCCGCGACGAAGTGCACCTGCGTGCGGCCGATGCCGTCGAAGAACGCCTTGAGCGCCATGGTGGAGGCCATCGAGATGACCGCGAGCATGCGCCAGCGCGTGTAGTGGATCGCGACGGCCTGCACCTGCGGCACGTCGATGATCGAACGGACGAGCCACGGCAGCAGCGCGAGGCCGGCGGCCGAGAAGGCCGCGCCCGCAACGATGGCGAAGAACGTCGCGCTCGCCAGCACCGCCCCCGCCGCGCGCTTGTCGCCCTCGGCGTAGCGGCGGGCGACCAGGGCTTGGGTCCCGACGCTGATGGCCCCGAGGCTGCCGCCGAAGAGCCACGTGAGGATGAGAGACGGCAGGAGCGCGGCCTGGGCGTACGACGACTCGGGCACGGGTAGGTGCGAGAAGAAGACGACGTCGATCTCGTTGACGATGCTCTGCGAGAGCATCGCGAACACGGTGGGCGTGGCCAGGCGCAGGATGGCCTTGTACCGGTTGCCTCCGAGCGCGAGGGACGTGGGCGCGATCTCGAGCGTCTCCATCCTCGTGCGTCGCGCGAATCTAGCGGCTGACCGACCAAACACAAGGCGCCAATCTGAACGCGCAATCAGCGCGTTCGCGCGGGTGCGGCTTGACAGCGTGGCAGCCTCGGGCGAGCGATGGAGGCCCGTCGATGGCCAACGCCCCCGTCCCCGGCACGCTGCCGCCAAGCGCGGGACCCACGTCCTCGCCCGACGGCTCTTCCGCGAGCTGTCCGGGGTGCGCACGCCCGATCGACCCGCTGCGCGCCGGGCACGTCGCCATCCTCGGCGGCCGATTCCGGTACTTCTGCCGGGCGGCGTGCAAGCAGGCGTATCTTCGCGAGCTCGGCCGCCCTCCGGAGGAGGACGTCGCGACGCAGCGTCCCCCCGAGGTGGAGCTCGTCCGCACGTCCGACTCGCCGTCGAGCGAGGTGCGGCCCCGGTTCCCGGCGCTGGCGCCCGAGGAGCCCTCTCCCTTGCCCGCGCGGGAAGAGGCCGTATTCAGGCCGCCTCCGGTGGCCGAGGCGGTGTCCCGGCCGACGCTGCCGTCGGAGCTCGTCACCCCGGCTCCGCCAGCGCTGGTCCTTGCGCGCACGACGGAGCCCCCTGCGCCGCGCGCCGAGCGCTCGCCCCGCGCCGCGCGGGCCGTCGCGTACGTCGAAGGGATCGGGATCGCGCTCGGCGTGCTCGCCCCGACCGTCGGACTGCTCGGGGCGGCCGCCGAGGTGACGCGCCTGCCGCTCGCGCTCGCCGCCGTGGTGGCGCTCGTGACGTGTCTCGCCCTCGTGCGGCGTGATCCCGCCGACGCCCACCCGCTCGTCGCCGGGGTGCCGGCGGTTGGCACCGCCGTCGCCGCGGTCTGGGCCACGGTGGCGGCCGATCCGCACGAGACCGCGATCCTCGCGCTCGCGGGGCTGACGAGCGTCGTGGGGATCGTGGGCGAGCTGCTCGTCACGAGAGCGCGCGCGAGGATCGCGGCGGCGCGCGAGCGCGTCGAGCGGGCCCTCGACGTCCCGGCGCGCGTCGCGCGCGGGGGCGAGACGCTGCTCACCGCGGCGTCTGAGGTTCGCTCCGGCGAGCCCGTCCTCGTCGAGGCCGGCGAGACCGTGGCGGTCGACGGGGTCGTGGCGGCGGGCGAGGCGCGCGTCGTGCCCTGGCTCGACGCGCCCGCGGAGGTCGTCAAGCGCGAGGGCGATCCGATCGTGGCCGGTGCCCGCGTCGCCTCGAGCCGCCTGCGCCTGAGCACGACATGGGCCGGAGCCGACCGCGCGTGGGTCCGGCACCTCTCGGGGGCCGCCGCGCGGATCGACGTCGCCGCGCCGACGCCGCGCGGGATGCGCCTCGCCGTCGAGCGGGGGGCGCCGCTGGCCGCGCTCCTCCTCGGTCTGGCCGCGTTCGCGGGCAACGCCACCCCCGTGCAGATTCTGGCGGCGATGTGCGCGGGCGCCGTCGCGTTCGGCGCGAGAGCGGCGACGTCGTTCGTCGCGCTTGGCTTCGCCCGGGCCCACCTCGACGCGCTGGCGTGCGGCATCGCCTACAAGGATGCGCGCTCGTTCGAGCGGGCCGGGGCGACAAACCTCGCGGTGCTCAGCGCCCGCGGGACGGTGCTGCTCGGCGAGCCCGACGTCGTGGCCATCGAGGCGATCGGCGCCGTCGATCCGGACCGCGTGCTCGCGCTCGCCGCGGGCGCGGAGACGGCGTCGTCCCATCCCTTCGCGGCGGCCATCCTCCGCGCGGCGCGCGCGCGCGGGGTCGCACCCGACGCGGTCCGCAACGCCGCCGTGCACGACGGGCTCGGCGTGACGGCCTCGGCGTCGTCCGGTGAGCGCCTCGTCGTCGGTGGCCGCACGATCATGCTCGAGGAGAAGCTGGGCGTCGCGCTGGCGGAGGCCCGCATCTCGGAGCTCGAGGCGCAGGGACGCAGCGTGCTGCTCGTGGCCCTGGGCGATCGTCTCGTCGGGGTCATGGCCCTGGTGGACGGCCTGCGCCCCGGCGCGCGCGC
The DNA here is from genome assembly GCA_021778125.1 of Myxococcales bacterium. GTDB lineage: Bacteria > Myxococcota_A > Polyangia > Polyangiales > Polyangiaceae > Palsa-1150. Next base: position 180 of record JAJYCT010000035.1, on the reverse strand, counting down.
CGCCGTCCAGAGGCTGCTCGATGCGCACATCGAGCCCGCGCTGCTGAGCGGCGAGGCGCGCGACACCTGCGAGTCGATCGCCCGCGCGCTCGACATCGAGCACGTCCGCCCCGAGGTCCTGCCGGCCGATCGCGGCGCCGAGGTGCGCGCGCTCAGCGAGGGGGGCAGCGTCGTGGCCGT
>JAJYCT010000346.1 GCA_021778125.1 Myxococcales bacterium | reverse complement strand
CGGCGCCTGCGCGTGGTCAAGGAGGGTTTCAAGCCGTACGAGAAGACGTTGCCCGTCGGAGGGAGCGCCGCGATCGCGGTCGACGTCGTGCTGGAGAAGGAGGTCCACGAGGGGCGCATCGTCGTCGAGGCCCCGCCGGATGCGACCATCGTCCTCGACGACAAGCCGGCGGGCACGGGGCGGCTCGAGGCCACGGTGGCCGCCGGCGGCCACCAGCTCCGCGTCACGGCCCCGGGCATGCGCCCGTTCCAGTCCGAGGTCGTCATCCAGGACAAGGAGACGCGGTCGCTGCAGGTCGCGCTCGAGCGCGAGGGCGAGCCCGACAAGCCGAGGATCCGCCTCGCGGTCGGGTGCGACGGCCCCGAGCCCCGGGGGCCGGACGACGGCCTCGTCGTCTACCTCGACGGCCCCGGCGTGCTCGCGCCGGCGAACGTCAAGAAGACGTGGAGCGACGAGCGCGGTCGCAACGTCGTCGACTACGTCGAGTATCCGGCCGGCGCGGGCAAGCACACGCTGAGAGCCCGCATCCCCGACTGCGAGTCGCTCGAGACGCCCGTGGAGGTCCGGCCCGGCAAGGGCGCCGACGTGACGGGGGCGCTGGAGTCGGACACGCCGCTGCTGCTCGGCGGCCCGCAGGGCTCGCCCGGGCGCTGGCGCGTGGGCGCGGGCGCGTGGATGTTCCGGCCGGGCGCGCTCCAGCTCGACGCGATGCCCGAGAGCTACCAGGGAGGAGTCGGGGCGGCGGCGGGCGTCGTCCTCGAGGGCGCAGTGCTCTGGCGGTGGTTCGGCCTCACGGTGCAGACGGCGTGGGGCACGGGCTCGATGCAGCGCGCGACGTTCACGTCGAACTACGCGCTGCCTTCGACGCCGAGCCTGTCGGTGTTCGAGACGACGGTGCGGCCGGCCCTCCGGGTGCCGCTGAACATCGTCGCGGTGAGCCTCGGACCGCAGGCGCAGATCGTCCAGATCAACCTCGACCAGGTGGACTCGGGCAAGATGCGCGGCGGCTTCGGGGCGTGGGCGGGCATCGACGTGCAGCCTCTCTGCGACTGGGGCGTGAACCTCAACGCCGACGCGTCGATGCTCACGGGAACGCAGGGCATCCAGGGAGACCCCGTGGAGACCGTGCAGATCGGGATCTTCTTCGAGCCCAACGCGCGCTGCCGGCGCGAGCGGTCGACGCGCTTCGGGCTGTTCCCGGGAGGGCCCTGAGCCATGGTCGGGTGGACGAGGGTGAGCGTTCTCGCGGTCCCGGGCGTGCTCGTCGCCGCGGCGGCGCTCGCGCCGGCGTGCGGCCCGCGGTTCGACGGGCCGTACCCGTGCATCGCCGGGTTCGCGAGCTGCGGCCCGCCGGGCGGCGCAGGGGGTGCCTGTCAGACCAACGTCACGACCGACCCGCAGAACTGCGGGGGCTGCGGCAGCGCCTGCCCGCAGGGGGCCACCTGCGCGAGCGGCGCCTGCGGCGCGCCGCCGCGCGTGCTCGCCTCGGACGTCTCCTCCCAGGAGCCCATCGCCCTCAACTCGAGCGCCGTCTTCTACTGGTCGTCGTCCAACAAGCTGACGGGCATCGCCAAGGGCGGCGGTCCGGCGTTCGCCGTCCCCGTCGCCTCCAGCCCCGGCGGCTCGCAGGGCATGACGTTCGCCGTCGACGACACCAGCGCGTACTACGTCGGCTTCGGCATGCAGGGGCAGGACGAGGTCCTTGCGAGCCCGGCGTCGCCCGGGGACGGCGGCGCCACCCCCGCACCGCGGGTCGTCGCGACGATCCCGAGCAACCTGGGCACGCTGCCGCAGGCGCTCCTCATCGCGGGTGGGACCCTCTTCGGCTTCGCGCAGGCCAACGGGAACGGGGTCACGGTCGTCGCCGTGCCCACGCGCGGCGGCTCGCTCCGCCAGGTCGCGAGCCTCGCCGTCGGCTCCAGCGGGCAGTTCGCGGTCGACGCGACCCGCGTGTACGTCGCCGCCACCGACCAGTCGTCGTGCCAGATCGTCAGCGCTCCGGTCTCCGGGGGCGCGTTCTCGACGCTCGTGGCCGACACCTGCACGACGTCGAGCCTCGCGAGCGACGGGGCGAGCCTGTACTTCGCGTTCCCCTTGTCGACGTACGGGGACAACGGCGCTCCGGGCTCGTGCGCCGTCCTCGTCCAGAGCGTCCCGGTCGCGGGCGGCGCGCCGGCGACCGTCGCGTCGATCCCCGCCGACGAGCTGCCCCTGCAGGTCGCCGTCGACGCGTCGAACGTCTACGTCGCGACCAACGCGAGCCTCTGGAGGGCCCCGATCGCCGGGGGTACGCCCGTGCGCGTCGCGGGCAACCTCGGCGCCGCCGCGTCCCCGCAGGGCTCCGGTGGCGGGGGCTGCAGCTACGGCGGCGGCGGGGGAGGTGTCCGCCCCGTCTCGCTCGCGGTCGACGACGCGACCGTCTACCTGGCCGTGCTGGGCGCGACGTCGTCCACCGAGACGCTGTTCGCCATCCCGAAGTGAGGCCCACGGCGAGCCAGCATGCCCCTGCGTCCCCTGCCCAACCCCAAGGCCCCGAGAGCCCGGCGCGCAGGGCGATCGCCCGGCAAGTTCACCCAGAGCCGGCGCCTGGAGCACCTGCGCGCGCAGCTCGAGGCGCACACCACCGGGCTGACGCTAGAGGAGATGGCGGCGCTCCTGCGCGTGTCGACGCGCTCGGTGCGCCGCTACTTGCACGAGCTCTCGCTCCTGACCGAGATCGAGGCGGTCCCCACCGGGCCCGGCGAGGCGAACACGTGGCGCATCAAGCCGAGCGAGCGCGGGCGCGCGGTCACCCTCCGCCGCGCGCAGGCCTACGGCATCCTCTCGCCGCGCCGGGTCTTCGAGGTGCTGCGCGGGTCGGCGCTCTTCGACGAGATCGACCTCGCGCTGCGCCAGGTCGAGCAGGTCGCGCACCGGCCCACGACGCGCACCGGCGTCCGCGGCGACGTGCCCGCCGAGGCGCGCCTCGACGACCGCTTCGCGTATGTGCCCCCGCTGCCGCGCGCGTACGCGAACCGCAGCGAGGACGTCGACGCGGCGTTCCAGGCCGTGGCCGACCGCGCGACGCTGCGCTTCCGGTACCGGGGCGACGGCGCCGACGGGCGCGGCGCCCGCATCACCGCGCACCCGTACGCCCTCGTCCTCCACCAGGGGACGATCACGTGCGTCGCCCATGACCTCGACCGCTCGGCCACGCGCGCCTTCGTCTTCGAGCGCATGAGCGAGCTGGCCGCGACCGACGGCGCGCGCTTCGAGCTGCCGCCCGACTTCGTCCTCGACGAGTGGCTGCAGGGCGACTTCGGCATCGCGCGGGCGCCGCGCACGATGCGCCTGCTCGTCGAGCTCGAGCCGCACGTGGCAGACGCGGTCCGCGGGCGGCGCGTGCACCCGTCGCAGCGCCTCGCCGTCGCGCGCGACGGGCGCGTGCGCGTCTCGCTGGCGGTGCCCGACGAGCCGGGCGTGCTCGCGTCCGTGCGGGCGTGGGTGCTCGGCTTCGGGGCGGCGGCGCGCGTCATCGAGCCGCCCGAGCTGATCGACGACGTCGCCAGCGAGCTTCGCCGGGCCGCGGGGCGCTACGCGTGAGAGCCGAGGCGCGTTCGTCGCACGCCATGGTGGGATCGCCACCCATCGTGCCGCCGTATCTCGCCTGGCCCAGGGCCGCGCTCGGCACTCCGCCTACGCGCCCGCGAGCTCGGCGAGCTCGAGGACCGTGCGCCAGTTGCGCAACGTGCTGAAGGTCCCGAGCGTCGAGTCGAGGTAGGCGTTGGTGATGCGCGTGCGCGCCACGCCGCTGGGGAGGACGAGGTAGACGTCACGGCCGCGCACGTGGAAGCGGTCGGGCGGCGAGCGCCCCGGGTCGAGGGAAGCCACGCGCGGCGCCTCGGGCCAGTCGGCGAGGAATGCCACGTGGAGCGACTCGAGCTCGGTCTTCTTCGCCGGGCAGCCGGCGACGATGTCTCCAAGCTCGACCGCTGTTCGCAGGATGACAGGCACCTTCAGGCCAAACGCGCGCTCGAGGCGCCGGGCGACGGCGCCCGGCACCCTCTTGTCGGCCCCGGCGGCGCCCGAGAACACGACGTTGCCGCTCTGGATGTACGTCCGCACCTCCCGGCAGCCCTCGGCGGCGAAGGCGTCGGCCAGGTCGGCCATGGGCAGTTTGTTCTTGCCGCCGACGTTGATTCCGCGCAGCAGGGCGACGTAGCGCATCGGGGAGAAGAATAGGCCAGGTGCGGCCCGGGCGCGCGGGAGAGGGCAGACCTTGCCAGAGCTTCGGGCCCATGGGAAAAGCCATCGATCACATGTCCTCCCAGCCTCTTCCGATCCTCGGGGCCGACGTCACCCCCATCGTGCCCAAGAAGCCGGCGATCGATCCGTCGTCGCTCAAGCACAAGGACCTGCGCCGCGGCCCGTTCTGGCAGAAGATCCCCGCGTACCGCGGCGTCGACGAGGCCGCGTTCCTCGACCACTCCTGGCAGGCCAAGAACTCGATCACCAAGGTCTCCAAGCTGGTCGAGACCATCCAGGAGCTCGCGCCCCCGGGCTTCGTCGAGGACATGGAGAAGGGGATGAAGCGCGCCCCCATGAGCGTGCGCGTCAGCCCGTACCTGGTCTCGCTCATCGACTGGGAGCACCCTTACGAGGACCCGGAGCGCATCCAGTTCTTCCCGGTCGAGTCGCGCCTGCTGTCGGACCACCCCAAGCTCGGCCTGGACTCGCTGCACGAGCAGGCCGACGCGCCGACGCCGGGGCTGACGCACCGCTACACCGACAAGGCCCTCTTCCTGCCGCTCGACACGTGCCCGGTCTACTGCCGCTTCTGCACGCGGTCGTACGCGATCGGCCTCGATACCGACGAGGTCGAGAAGGTGCACCTGCGCCCCAACGAGGAGCGCTGGAAGCGCGCCTACCAGTACATCGCGTCGCGCCCCGAGCTCGAGGACATCGTCATCAGCGGCGGCGACGCCTACCAGCTGCGCGCGCAGAACCTCGCGGAGATCGGCGAGGCGCTGCTGGCGATCCCGAACGTGCGGCGCATGCGCTTCGCGACCAAGGGCCCGGCCGTCATGCCGATGAAGCTGCTGACCGACGACGCCTGGGTCGACGCGCTCACGCGCGTCGTCGAGAAGGGCCGCACGCTGCACAAGGACGTCGTCCTGCACACGCACTTCAACAACCCGAACGAGATCACCGGCATCACCGAGGCGGCGCTCGGGCGCCTGTTCGAGCGCGGGATCGTCGTGCGAAACCAGTCGGTGCTCATCCGCGGCGTCAACGACAGCGTCGAGACGATGACGCTGCTCGTGAAGCGCCTCGGGCACGTCAACGTGCACCCGTACTACGTCTACGTGCACGACATGGTGCAGGGCGTCGAGGACCTGCGCACGAGCGTCGACACCGCCATCCACATCGAGAAGCACGTGCGCGGCAGCACGGCGGGCTTCAACACGCCGACGTTCGTCGTCGACGCCCCCGGCGGCGGCGGCAAGCGCGACGCGCACTCGTACGAGTACTACGACCGCGACACGGGCATCAGCGTGTACGCGGCGCCGAGCGTCAAGCCCGGCCAGCTGTTCCTCTACTTCGACCCGATGCACCAGCTCTCGACGCACCAGCAGCGCCGCTGGGCCGATCCGCGCGAGCAGCAGGTGATGGTCGACGACGCCCTCGCCGCCGCGCGGCACCGCGCGCGCTGACGCCCGCGTGAGCGTCGGAGCTCGTCCACCGCGTCCGGGGAGGTGGCGCCGGCCGTTCGCGCGCGCGCTGCCGCTCGCGCCCGC
>JAJYCT010000345.1 GCA_021778125.1 Myxococcales bacterium | reverse complement strand
GATGAAGTGGAAGTGCACGCGCGGATTGCGCTTCAGCCAACGCTGCACCGATGGGTGCTTGTGCGTGGCGTAGTTGTCGACGATGACGTGCAGGTCGAGGTGCTTCGGCGTGCGGCGCTGCAAATGGATTCACTACACTAGGTCGCGCGTCGGGGCCTGGTCGCCGCGCCGCGCTTCACCCCGGGGGGGCCGGCCTGCCGTCCGCCCGCGGGACGCTGTCGGCGCGGACGAAGATCGCCTGGTTCGCGCGCTCGTCGCGATAGACCAGCACGAAGCGGGGATCCTGCTTCAGCTGCCGGAAGACCCGCAGGTCGTCGTCGGTCGCGTGGCCGCGGAACAGGTAGCGAAACCCCTTGCCCATGTCGGTGAACGCCGGGTTGTTCCAGACCGTGTTCCAGGAGCGATCGACGATCACCCACCGGGCGTCCGCCGGGATCTCGGCCAGGCCAGTGCCGGGCGGGAGGTACTCGACCCGCCGCGACAGCGACGCGCCGTAGACGGGGTAGACGTTGGTGTCGAAGTCGCCGTCGACGGCCACGACGTCGTCGGGGCCGGCCATCGTGTCGACGACGCTGCCCGCGCGGTTCGGATTGCAGGGCTGGAAGCGAAGCCCGGGGTGCCTGACGGCCTCCGCGAGGTAGCCGAGCGGGATGTACGCGTCGCGCGTCCCGCACATGATCACGTAGTAGCCGAGGGCGACCGTCAGCGCGCCGAGCAGCAGGCGCTGCGCCACGACCGCCCGCCCAGCGCGCTGGCCCAGCTCGCGCGCGATCGGCACCACGCTCCAGCACGCGACGAGCGGGACGATGAAGGCCAGCATCCGCGGGTAGCCGCAGACCCACCCCGTCGGGCCCATGTGCGCGGGGAGGAACACCAGGAACGCGCCCGTCAGGACGGCGCTCGCCGCGCGCCGCTCGATCGGCCGGGACGTGCCCGCGTCCGTCTTGCGGTAGCGCAGCACGCCCGCGATCATCGCGACCGCCGCGAACGTCACGGCCACGCCGTAGTGCGAGAAGTACCAGTCGTACTCGGGCCACCACCAGTACTCCGCGCGCCACGGCACCCAGACGGCGACCGGAGTCCGCGAGAACGGCACGATGAGCGCCAGGACCGGGACCTGCCAGAGGTGGCTCCATCGCCCGTATCCCGGGTGCATGACGCTCTCGCCCGGCGGGCCGCTGAGCGAGTGGGTGTAGCGGAGGTTCTCCAGGTAGGTCACTCCGCCGAGCAAGAACACCGCCGCCACCGCCGCAGCCGCCAGCGCGGCGAGCTCCCCGCGCGACAGCGTCCGGACGAACGCACCTCGCCGCAGGACGACCGAGGCGCCCACCACCCCCGCGACGGCGACCGCGACGAAGAGCCCCGGGAACTTCGTGCCCGCGCCCATCGCGACGCACAGCAGCGCGAGCAGCGCCGCCGCGAACTCGCCGGATGCGATCCACCGCGCGACCCATAGCGCCGAGGCCACCGTCAGGGCGCAGGTCATGAGGTCGTTCTTGTGCGCGCCCGCGTGGTACAGGACGACCGGCGCGCCTCCCGCCAGCAGCGGCGCGGCGAGGACATGGAGCCCCGGCCCCCAGAACCGTCGGGCCAGCGCCCCCGAGCCCAGCAGGAACAGCACGTAGAAGGCGGTGCTGGGCCACTCCGTGACGGCGTCGGACCCCGTGAGCTCGAGGATGTCCGCGAGCAAAAGCTCGTAGTTGTTCGGGAAGGCCGAGATCCGCACGTTGGTGGCGTCGTCGAAGTACCCGACGCCGTGGGCCCGCATCATCAGCACGGCCTTCGGCATGTGGTAGTTCAGGCCGTCGTGGCTGAGCACCGGCACGATCGACGAGCGCCACAGGACGAAGACCACCCACAGAGCGATCGGCGTGAGGAGCGCGATCGCGAGCAAGGTCGGGCCGGCGGGGACCTCGGCGCGCAGAAGGTCGCCGAGCGGCCGCCGACGACGGAGCAGCGCGGCGATTGCGAGGGCGCCGACCACGGCCGCGCACGCCAGCAGCGCGCCTCGTCGTAGCAGGTGGGCATAGCCGAGCCCCCAGTCGACCACGAGCGTCAGCGCGAGCGCGCACGCCGTCGCCGACACGATCCGCTCGAGCGCCGACGGCGCTCCGAGGCTGCGCGCGCGCGCCGCCTCGCGGCGCCACAGCCCCTCGGAACAGACATGGCCGCCCAGCGCGAAGGCGAGGACGAAGAGGGCGAGAGCGATCATGGTCCGAGGCTCCGATGGTACCTCCGGGCTGCCCCGGTGCGGCGAGTCGCGTACGGTACGACGCGTGGCCTCCGGGACCATCGTCGGCGCTCACGCCCTCGCGCGGAGGAGCCCATGACCCTCCCCCTCACCTCCGCGCGCGTCGCGGCAGATCGGGAGAATGCGGTCACCGCGGCCACAATCGACTTGGGGTGGCTGAGTTGGCCGACCTCGTCGAGACGCAGCGCACCGCGCCATCCGCGAAACATCCGCTCGACCTCCCAGCGCACCCGATACAGCTCGGCGACGTCGTGAGCCGTGAAGATGTGCGATCTCTCGCGGGTCCCGTCGTCCTGCCGCCAAGCCTCACACGCCCGCGGCCACGCCAACGGGGCCCGGGGCCGCGATCGCCATTTCTGGACAGCTCTTCAGTTGGTGCACCCCGTCTCCGTCGGCAGCCCCGGTAGCCAGCGCGCAGACCGGCGTCGTTCAGGCCGTAGTAGTCCGACTGTCCCGCGCCCTGCGAGCAGTAGAAGCAGCCCCCCGCGTCGACACCGCACGAAGGGTCCGTCGCCTCGGCAAGTAAAACCTGCGCCTGTCCGCGCATTTGCGCGCCTCGTGCGTTTTTCTTCGTCACGATGCACGAGCTGTCGACATGAGTGAGTAGAGCATGGCGAGGCACATCGCGAGAGCGTCGCGGAATCACGGCACAAAGTTCTCTGCGAAGCGGGGGTGCAACGAACTGCAACCACGCGGGATCGCTGGAGCGGCGCGGGGCACGTAGGCGTTCACGTCGCCGCACGGCCTCGCACGGTGTGACCCTCTACGTGCGCCGCCATGGTGAGTAGAGGGAGCGCTCGAGGGCGCGCCCGACAAGAGAGGGCCGCAGCAGCGGTCGCCCAGCCGGGCGACACACCGAGGCTCTGCCCGCGAACCGCTCGGAAGCCGGACGCCCGCCGCCCGCCCGCCCACCCGTGCGCCGGCGCGCTCGCCGGAGAGGGACACCTCCATGATCGACATCCACGAATTCGACCATCACGCAGTCAATCCGCTCTCGGGCAAGCGCGTCGACGAGGACGCGCGCTTGCGCGCCATCCGCCGCGCCCGTCCGCTCTGCGCCGGGTGCCACTGCCGCCCGGCCGTCGCGCGCCTGCGCGGCCGGTACATCGTGCTCGCCGACCACGACCTGTGCCGCCAGTGCTGGCGCGCCGGGATGGACGCGGGCCACGCGACGCGCCTCGCGCGCCGCTCGCTGCACGCGAGGTCGCGATGAGCGGCGAGACGAAGGAGGAGGCGGCCATGTGCGCCCACGACTGGCAACCCATCCCCGGCTGGTACGCGCGGTACCGGTGTTCGATCGTGCCGTACCGGTGCGAGGCGCGGCCCGGCGGGGAGCGGTGCGCGGAACCGGCGGTGCGGGCGACGCGCGGGAAGAGGTTCCGGTGCGCGGGCCACTGCGCGTGCGCGCGGACCGCGGAGGCGCGCAAGGCGCTGGCCGCGAACCCGATCGTGACTCCGGCTCACGAGGTCGTGACCGCGAGTCGCGAAGTCTCGACGGCGAGTCGCGTGGACGCGACTGCGGGTCACGTGGACGCGACTGCGAGTCACGTGGACGCGACTGCGAGTCACGTGGACGCGACCGCGAGTCACGTGGACGCAACCGCGGGTCACGTGGACGCGACCGCGAGTCACGTGGACGCAACCGCGGGTCACGTGCACGTGACCGCGAGTCGCGAGGTCTCGGCCGCGCCCGCCGAGGGCGTGCGCGCCGCGGGCGCGACGGAAGGACGCTCGTGATCCCCCGCATCCAGAAGCGCACGCCGGAATTCGTACGCCTTTCGCGCCTCTACGCCGCGCGTCGCGTCGCGCCATCGTCGCCCCTGGAGGCGTACCCGACGCTGGACGCGCTGCTCGCCGCCCTCTTCGGGCGGGCTCAGGCCGACGGTGACGCCCGCCGTCGGCTGCTCTGCACCGTCATCGCGGAGTACCAGGCGACGCCTGGACCGGTCGGGCCGGCCGTCGTCCTCCACGCGTTTCGCGGCATGCTCGTCTGCCTGTCTCGGAGCCTCCGGGGCGTCGACGATCACGAAGAGGCCGACGCGCTCGTCGTGGCCGGCCTCCTCGAGGCGCTGGTCCGCGTGCGCCCGGGGCGCGATCCGGACCGCATCGGCATGTACGTGCGGCAGGAGACGCGCCGCGCCGTGTTCGCTGCGCTCCGGCGCGAGGCTCGTGCCCGAGAGGACCGGAAGATCGACGAGGACGAGGCGTACGCCGGCGAGTCGGGTGCCGACGAGCCGGGCGCCGACGACTCCTGCGCAGACGACGCGAGAGACGTGGGCGACGACGCGGGATCAAACGACCTGCCGTACGATCCGCTCGCGCGCGAGCGCGCCCTGGCGCGGCGCGAGCCCGACGCCTTCGCCGATCCCGAGTCGCTCGTGCCGCTCGAGGACCGGATGCTCTTCATCTCGCCCACGGTCGACGGCATCGCCGACGAGACCCTGCGCGCGGCCCACGCCGTCCGCGGCGGGCTGCGGCGCCTGACGAACCACCTCTTCGAGCGCGCAAGCCCGCAGGAGCGCGAGCGCGTCTACCGCGTGCTCCTGCGGCGCGCGGAGCTCCTGCTCACGACGCCGCGCTGACGCGCTCGGAAAGAAATTCGCGAGAGCGCTTCCCGAAAATCAACCCCTCGCCACGCTCTTCGTTCGTACGAGAGCGCGGCGTCGCCCGACCGGGGCGCACGGCGCGCCCTCCGATCTCGAAGTCTGCACTCCAAACCAAAGAAATATGCCTACTACCAAAAACAATCAGTCCCAGTCGACGTCCACCCCTGCAACCTCCGCCACCGCGCCCGCCAAGGCGCGGAAGCGGGCGCGCCAGCCGTCCGTGGCCGAGCGCGTCACCGTGAGCGCGGCTGTCGCGGTGCCCGCAGCCGCGCCGCCAGCGACGAGCCCGCCCGCGGCGACGGCGGCCGCCACGCCCACGCCGCCGCAGCCCGTGCCCGGCAACGCCGGTAGCTCCGGCGGTTCGGGTAGCTCCACGGGCGCCGGACGCTCCGCGGGCAGCAGCGGTTCCGACGTCCCGGTCGCCGCGCCGCCAGCCGCGGTGATTCCCCCCGTCCCCGCCGGCTTCGTGCCGGTCAACCCGCTCGACCTGCGCGGCTTCCGCGCCCTGGCCTCGCAGATCGCAGCCATGCCCGACGCGATCGCCGAGCTGCAGGGCTTCAGCAACTACGGCGCCGTGTTCGGCATGACGGCTCCCGACGTGGGCCAGCTCACCCAGTGCCTCAGCATCGCCTACCAGTGGACGATGCTGCTGTCGCAGACGGCGGTCTGGCACAAGTACGCCAGATCGGAGCAGGGCATGGCGTGGAAGGACGCCGCGCTGCTGCTCGACGCGCTCAAGCCCGCGTTCACGCTTGCCTCCACGGCGAACCCCGCGCTGCTCGGTCAGTATCCGAGCCTCGCTCGCCTGCTGGGGGCGAAGAGCGTCGTCGCCAAGCGCGCGGCGGCGTCGCGCGCGAAGAAGAAGAAGGCGGAGGCGGCGGCGCAGGCGCAGGCCGCGACGTCCAGTGGCGCGTCGCCGG
>JAJYCT010000344.1 GCA_021778125.1 Myxococcales bacterium | reverse complement strand
AGGCAGTACTGGTGGAACACGTGACGCTCGGTGGTCGCGACCGGGTAGAGGACGGGCGCGCGCGCGCCGGCCCGGTTGGGGGCCGCGACGCCGCTCGCCGCGAAGAGCTCCGCGTAGCGCGCGGCGTGGGCCTGACGCCTCGCGGTCCACGCGTCGAGGCGCCGGAGCCTGGGGCGCAGCAGCGCGGCCTGCAGCGCGTCGAGCCGGAAATTCCCCCCGACGAGCGCGTGGTGGTACTTGGGCTTCGCGCCGTGGGCGCGCAGGAGGCGCACGCGCTCGGCGAGCGCCGGGTCGCCCGTCGTCACCAGGCCCGCGTCGCCCAGGGCCCCGAGGTTCTTCGAGGGGAAGAACGAGAAGGCCGCGAGCGTCCCCATCGCGCCGGCACGCTCGCCTCCGGCGCGCGCCCCGATGGCCTGGGCGGCGTCCTCCACGATCGGGAGGCCCGCCGCGGCCCTCCGGAGCGCCGGCACGTCGACGCACTGTCCGAAGAGGTGCACGGGGACGAGCGCGCGCGTGCGCGGTGTGACCCGCGCGGCGACCTCCGCCGGCTCGCACCCGAAGTGTTCGAGCGACGCGTCGACGAACACCGGTGTCGCGCCCAGGCGCGCGATGCCGCCGGCCGTCGCGAAGAACGTGAACGTCGGGCAGACGACCTCGTCGCCGGGCCCCACGCCGAGCGCCATGAGCGACGCGAGCAGCGCGTCGGTCCCCGACGACACGCCCACCGCGTGGGCCGCGCCGAGGTACGCCGCGCACTCGGCCTCGAGCGCCTCGACCTCCGGTCCGAGGATGTACTGCCCGCCGTCGACGACGCGGCGGAACGCGGCGTCGAGCTCCTCCCTCAGATCGGCGGGCATCCGCCGCAGATCGAGCATCGGCACGCGCCGCGCGCTCACCGCGCCGCGCCCCCGGGCGGCAGGGGTGCCTCCTCGTCGAGATCGAGGCACCGAACGCGGCCGCCGTCCTCGACGTAGCGGTGCCCGCTCTCCGGGCACGTCATCACGCCGCCCGGCCCGCGCTCGAGCCGGTGGCCGTGGCGGCTCATCCAGCCCACCGCGCGCCCGGGCACGCCCACGACGAGCGCGTAGTCGGGCACGTCGCGCGTGATCACGGCGCCGGCCGCGACGAACGCGTAGCGCCCCACGGTCACGCCGCACACCACCGTGGCGTTGGCGCCGATGGTGCAGCCGCGCCGCAGCAGGGTGCGCTCGAAGCGCGCGCTGCGGTCGAGCTGCGCGCGGGGGTTGGAGACGTTGGTGAGCACGCACGACGGGCCCAGGAACACGTCGTCCTCGACGGTCGTCCCCGTGTAGACCGACACGCCGTTCTGGATGCGCACGCGGTCGCCGACGACCACGTCGCGGCCGATCGAGACGTTCTGCCCGAGCACGCAGGCCCGGCCGATGCGGGCGCCGGGCAGGACGTGGCAGAAGTGCCAGATCCGGGTGCCTTCGCCGACGTCGGAGGGCGCGTCGACGTACGACGACTCGTGCACGAAGTAGGGGCGCGCCTCCACGAGGCGCGGACGCTAGCACGCGCGCCGGAGCCGCACGCCGACCGGGTCTACGCGGCCGCGCCGGGCGCGCCCCGGCCCGGAAGCAGCGCGACAAGAGCGTCCGCGTCCTTCACGAACGACAGACCGCCGCCGGCGCCCTGCGCGAGCCCGAGACGGACGGGCCCCCCTCCGACGACCACCTTCGGCGGGGGTTCGAGGCCGAGCTCCGCGACGGCGGCCGCGACGGCTCGCGCGGAGTCCAGCTGCGAGGGTTGCGAGATCGAGACGCCGACGATGCGCGGACGGCCGTCGCGGACGAGCGGCGCGACGTCGCTCGCGGGCACCCCCGCCGTGGCCACCGCGGTCGGGACGCCGCGATCGGTCAAGAGCAGCTCGAGGAGCTGGAGGCCGATCACGTGTCGGTTGTCCGGGGCCGGGACCAGGAGCACCTCGGGGCGCTTCGCCTGGCGGCGCTGCGCCTGCTGCGGGAAGCGCGTGTAGGCCCGCTCGAGGAGCGTGCTCACGACGTGGCTCGCGAGGTGCTCCTGCGCGACCGAGACGAGCCCCTGGGCCCAGAGGTCGCCCACCTCGTGGAGCAGCGGCTGCAGGAGACCGACCCCGAGATCGGTCAAGGTGACGCCGAGCGCGAGCGCCTCGTCGAGCAGCTCGTCGGCGCCCCCGAGGGCGCCCTGGCGAGCCCGCGTGCGCAGACGATCGTGGAAGTCGCGCAGGGGCTTCGCGAGCTCGCCCCCGTCGCCGGCGAACATCCGTCCGCTCGCCTCGCACGCCGCGCAGATCCCGTGCGTGAGGCGGTAGTCGTCGAACGGCGGCGATTCGCCGAGGTAGTGCTGGCAGTAGGCGCACCAGCGGATCAAAGGGAGCCGTCCTCCACCACACGAGCCTAGCCGGGCGGCGGACCGGGCGCGACCGATCGAGCCCGACCGATCATGATATCAGTCGACGACGTGGCCTCCCGGCGTCTCGCGACGGCGTCGCTGCTCCGCCGCCCCGCCCTCTGGTTCGCGCTCGCGGTCGCGGCCGCCGGTGCCTCGTATGCCGTGGTGCGGGCGGAGGGGCCGACCGTGCACACGGCCCTCGCGGCCCGGAAGACCCTGGAGCAGCACGTCGTGGCGAGCGGCCGCGTGTGGGTCCCGACACGCGTCGAGGTCTCGGCGCAGACCCCGGGCCTCGTCGTCGCGGTGGCGGTCGTCGAGGGGCAGCACGTCAAGACGGGCGATCTCCTCGTGCAGATCGATGACGCCGAGGCGCGCGCTGCCGTCGCGCAGGCCCGGGCCGTCGTCGACCAGGCGAACGCGCGCGTCGAGCAGCTCCAGCGGGTCGGCGCGATCGTCGCGACCGAGTCGCTCCGCCAGGCGCGGACGAACCTCGAGCGGGCGCATGCGGAGTACGAGCGCGCGCAGAAGCTCGCGGCGTCGGGCGCCGTCGCGCAGGTCGAGCTCGACAACGCGCGCCGCGCGCTCGACACGGCGCGGGCGCAGGAGAGCGCCGCCGAGGCGCAGCAGCTCTCGTCGGCCCCGATGGGCGCCGACACGCGCGTGGCGCTCACGGCGCTCCTCCAGGCGCAGGCCCAGCTCGCCGGCGCCGGCATACGCCTCGCGCAGACGAGGATCGTCGCGCTCCAGGACGGGGTGGTGCTCACGCGCTCGGTCGAGCCGGGCGACGTCGTGCAGCCGTCGCGCACGCTGCTCGTCGTGGCGGCGGGGGGCGACGCGCAGCTGGTGTTCCAGGCCGACGAGCGGAACCTCGCATCGATCGAGCTCGGCCAGCGGGCGCGCGCGTCGGCCGATGCCTACCCCGACCGCGTCTTCGACGCCGTGGTCGGCTACGTGGCCCCGTCGATCGATCCGCAGCGCGGGAGCGTCGAGGTGCGCCTGCGCGCGCACGAAGCCCCGGCCTTCCTGAAGCCCGACATGACCGTCTCGATCGACCTCACCGTGGCGACGAAGCCCGACGCCCTGACGATCCCGAGCGAGGCCGTGCGCGGGATCGCGTCGCCCGCGCCCTGGGTGCTCGCCGTCGAGGGCGGGCGCGTCGTCCGCAAGGACGTGAAGCTCGGCATCCGGGGTGACGGGGAGACCGAGGTCGCTTCGGGCCTCGACGAGGGCGCGGAGGTCGTGCTTCCCGACGCCCACGTCCTCGCCGCCGGACAGCGCGTGCGCATCGCGCGCGAGGGCCGCTGACGTGCCCTTCGAGTGGTTCGTGGCGCTCCGCTACCTGCGCGAGGAGAAGGCGCAGACCGCGCTCATCCTCGCGGCCGTCTCCGTCGGCGTGAGCGTGATCGTGTTCCTCTCGGCGCTGATCAACGGGCTGCAGGTCTCGCTGATCGACAGGACCCTGGGATCGCAGCCCCACGTCACCGTCCACGTGCCGCGCGAGGTGCCGCGGCCGCTCGTTTACGCGGTCGGCGACCGCGCGATCGCGCGCGACGTGCAGGCGGCCTCGCAGCGCCTGCGTTCGATCGACCAGTGGCCGGCGGTGATGGCGGAGGTCGAGCGCGTCCCGGGCGTGACCGCGGTGTCGCCGATGATCCTGGGGGCGGGCTTCGCCGTCCGTTCCGACGCGAAGGAGCCGGTCATGGTCCGGGGGGTGGATCCGGAGAGGTACGGCGCGATCATCGACGTCCAGCGGAGGATGGTCGCCGGGCGCTTCGACGTGTCTGGAGGCGACGTCGCGATCGGCTCGACGCTCGCCTCGGATCTCGGCGTCGGCGTGGGCGACAAGATCCGCGTCGTGACGACCGAGGGGGTGGAGGACGTCGTGACGGTGGCCGGCGTCTTCACGCTCGGAACCGAGGGCGCCGACCGGACGTGGCTCTTCACGTCGCTGCGGCACGCGCAGTCGCTCTACGCGCTGCCCGGGGGCGCGACGACCCTCGAGCTCAAGGTGGCCGACGTGTTCGACGCCGAGCGGGCGGCGGGCGACGTCCGCGACCGCACCGGACTCGACGCCGACAGCTGGATGAAGCTCAACGCGGAGCTGCTCGCCGGCCTCGACGCGCAGAGCAGCTCGAAGTGGATGATCCAGTTCTTCGTCGTGGTGGCGGTGGCCCTGGGCATCGCGAGTGTGCTCGTCGTCTCGGTGGTCCAGAAGTCCCGCGAGATCGGGATCCTGCGCGCGGTCGGGACGTCGCCGCAGCGCGTGCTCAGGGTGTTTCTCATCCAGGGCGGCGTCCTCGGCCTCGCCGGGTCCCTCGTCGGGTCCGGGCTCGGCGGGCTCTTCGCGAAGCTGTTCGAGGGCCTCGCGCGCGGCGCGGACGGGGCGCCGAGGTTCCCCGTGCAGCTCGACGGGGCGCTCTTCCTCACGGCGACGGGCATCGCCACGGGGGTCGGCCTGCTCGCCGCGGTCATCCCCGCGAGGCGCGCCGCTCGTCTCGACCCCGCGACGGTGATCCGCAATGGCTGAGGCGCTCCTCGTCGTCGAGGGCGTCGTGAAGGAGTACGGCGAGCGGGTTCGCACGCGCGCGCTCGCCGGCGTCGACCTCGCACTCGACAAGGGCGAGCTCGCGGCGCTCATCGGGCCCTCCGGGTCGGGCAAGAGCACGCTCCTCAACATCATCGGCCTGCTGGATCGACCGACGTCGGGGCGCGTGGTCCTCGCCGGCACGGACACGACCGGGCTGGACGAGCGCGCGCTCACGGCGCTGCGCGCCCGCACGCTCGGCTTCGTCTTCCAGTTTCACTACCTGCTGCCCGCGTTCACCGCGCTGGAGAACGTCATGCTCCCGGCGTGGGGCGACGTCGGCCTGCCCAGCCGCGCGATGCGTGAGCAGGCGCAGGAGCTGCTCCGCGCCGTCGGGCTCGGCGATCGAATGGGCTACCGTACGACCGACCTCTCCGGCGGCCAGCAGCAGCGCGTCGCGATCGCGCGCGCGCTGTCGCGCCGCCCGGCGCTCGTGCTCGCCGACGAGCCGACGGGCAACCTCGACACCGCGTCGGCGGACGAGGTCTTCGGGCTGATGCGGCGCTTCAACCGCGAGAGCGGGACGACCTTCCTGGTGGTCACGCACGACCCGCGGATCGCGGACCGCTGCGACCGGATCGTCGAGATCGTGGACGGGCGCGTGCGCAGCGATCGCCGCGGCCCGTCGAGGTGAGCCTCCGGGCGAGATAAGCTGCGCGTCGGCATGCCGGAAGACCGCCCCGCTCTCTCCGCCGCGGTCCGCCTCGCGGGGCTCGCCGCGCTCTGCGCCGTCGCGGCGCTCGCGCTCGCGTCGCTCGCGCCCCCGCCGGCGGTGAACACCGGCGCTTGGAGCTTCAGGTTCATCGTCGTGGTCCCGACGACGCCGCAGTACATCGCCGAGAC
>JAJYCT010000343.1 GCA_021778125.1 Myxococcales bacterium | reverse complement strand
CGGCGAAGCCAATGTAGCCTCGTCAGGGCAGCTTGACGACGACCTCGCCGCTCGGGAAGTGACGCACGCTCAGCACGACCCCACCCGACGGCAGCGGGCGCACCACGTACCCGGCGTCCGCGAGGTCCGCGCGCGGGGCGAGGACCGAGCCGGCCGCGGCGACGCTCGCCGGGCGGGACGGCAGGCGCAGCGTCTCGGTGGCGTCCGCGTCGAACGTCGTCCACGCCACGCGCCCCGGCGCGTACTCCACGCGCGACACGACCGACGTGGATCGCAGGAGGTGCGGCTCGCGCGGCGGGGCCCACTCGGGCGCCGCGCCCATCGCCACGAGGAAGTGCCGGATATAGTCGCCGTAGCCGTCGGAGAACCACCAGCCCTCGTTGGTGTCCTCGCCGACCGCCACGATGCCCTGCGCGTCGCACACGTACGTGGCCCACGCGAGCGACCGGGCCGCGCGCTCGCGCGCCGTCGCGTCCGCGGTGGCCTCGGCCCAGAGCGCCAGCGTCGCGCCGAAGCGGGCGGTGTGGCTCCCCATCTTCGCCATGTCCGCGCGCTGCTCGCTCAGCACGGTGGCGCCGAACTGCGTGCCGCGCTCGCTGTCCGTGTCGCCGCCGAACGTGTCGTCGACCCACGCGAGCAGGTGCGCCGCGTGTGCGCGCCAGTCGGGGTCCACGTCCGGGTGCTGCAGCAGCCAGCGCGCGGTGCGCATCGCGGAGTACTGGTTGGGATTCGACGCGGGGTCGCTCTGGATATCGATGTCCTCGAAGTACCCGCTCCACGCGTCGTTGCGCATCGGCACGCGAAGCAGCCACGCGAGGGCGGTCGTGCGCGCGCGCCTGTACGCGTCCGGATCGCCCTGCCCGAGGCGCACGAGCTCGTCGAAGAGCATGAGCGCGCCCACGACATTCGACGAGTACTCCTCGCGAACGACGTTGGTCTGCGCGTACACGCGGAATGGCCACGGGGAGTGGCGCTCGTCCCCCTCGCGGACGTGGCGCGCGAGGGCGTCGGCGCACGCGATGGCCGATCGAAGATCGGCAGGGTCGCCGCCGAGCTCGTACATCTGCAGGTACGCGAACCCCAGCTCGCCGACCTTGTCGGGCTCGATGACGCCCGTGCCGTCTCCGCGCCCGCAGAAATCGCACCAGGCGTCGTCCGCGCCGCGGTAGTCGACCTCGCCGGGATCGGAGCTCGCGTACGGCACGCTCGCCCAGTCCCAGTCCGCGGGCGTCGTGCCGTGCGCGCGCTGGTGATCGAGCGCGCGGCGCACGAGACCGACGGCGGCCTGGTCGCCGCTGAACGCGTACCAGAGGACCGCCGAGTCGGTGAGCATCGCGTAGAGGCCCGCGGGGTTGTGCGGCCAGCTGATCCCCCAGAACTCGGTGGGGTCGAAGCGCGAGTGGGCGAGGTAGGCGGGGAGGCCGTTCTCCTGCCGCGGAAAGCTCGTCTCGAGCGCGTGCCAGGCGAGGCCGGCGACGTACGCGTAGGGGGAGGAGGTGACCGGCCACGGGACGATCTTGTGCTCGCGGTCGAGGCGCACCGCGTGGGTGAGGAGGCTGGCCGACGGGGCGGCGGGGGCCGGGCGCGAGCAGGACTGCGCCTCGCACGCCAGGGCGAGGGCGAGCCCGATGGCTGCGGACGCTCGGCTCGAGCGCATGGTCGGGAGGATACAATCTGCGGGCCGCGCGTCACGCTCGGGCCCCGCAGACGACATATCGATGATGCGCCGCAGGTCCGTCCTCCTTGTGCTCGTCGTGTCCGCTTGCCGCGGGCACGCGTCGGATCCGACCCCGACCCCGACCCCGACCCCGACCCCGACCCCGACCCCGACCCCGACCCCGACCTCGACCCCGACCTCGACCTCGACCTCGACCTCGACCTCGACCTCGACCTCGACCCCGACCCCGACCCCGACCCCGACCCCGACCTCGACCTCGACCTCGACCTCGACCTCGACCTCGACCGTCCTCTCTCCGCTCCCCGGTTTCTTCGAGGCCCTCCCGGTCGCCGGGCACGCCGACGCCTGGATCTCCCTCCCGACCGGCGCGACCTCTCGCCGCCCCGTCGTCGTCGTCATCCACGGCGCCGGCGATCGCCCCGACTGGCAGTGCGGCGGATGGCGACACGCGACCGAAGGCTTCCCCTTCATCGTCTGCCCGCGCGGCAAGATCGCGCCGGGCGAAGGGGTCACGCCCGACGACGTCCGCTACACGCACCCCGGCGGGCCCGCGCTCCTCGCGCACATCGACGGGGCGCTCGAGGCGCTCGCGCGGCGCTATCCCGACTACGCCGACACGTCGCGCCCGATCCTCGCGGGCTTCTCGCTCGGCTCGCATGGCATCTTCCAGCTCGCCGCGCGCGATCCGGCGCGCTTCCCGCGCGTCGCGCTCGTCGAGGGGCTGACCGACGGCGTCGACGACGGGCGCGCGCGCGCGTTTGCGAAGGGAGGCGGCGAGCGGATCCTCTTCGCCTGCGGACAGCGCGCGTGCAAGGTAGCGGCGGAGGGCGCGGCAAGGCGGCTCGTCGCGCGCGACGGCCTGGATGCGCGCGCCGTCTTCGCGCCCGTGGGGCATTCGTTCGACGTCCCCCTCGAGGACGCCGTACGCGGCGCGATGGAGTGGCTGACCGCGGGCGACCAGCGCTGGGTGTGGGGGGAGCACCGGTGATCCCGCGATGAGGACGTGCCTCCGTCGCCATTCCCTCGGAACGGGGTGGGCGACGCCGCCGACGGCCACCGTCGCAGTGACCGATCCCCGCCGCGTGCGCCTTGGTGAGGGCGCGCGCCGCCTGCGCCACGATCGCGCAGACGTCGCGGGGCGGCATGCGCTCGATGCGTTCGACGCGCTTGCCGAGGTCGGGCGCGGGCTGCATCGACGGGGCCGTCCCGCTGGACAGCGTATCTCGACCGCGCAGCAGAGGGACCAACAGGCACCCGCGGACGCGCGCGCGCAGCGGCAGAGAATCTCCGCATACCGCTCGTCGGTGCGCATGCCTTGCATCCCTGAGCGGCGCCGCGTCGGGCGCGCAGAGACCATGGTTCTGTCTGCGCGGCGAAGTGGCTCCGCATGAGCCTTCTCACCGAGGCCGCGCGAGCGTGTGGCACGCCTGATGGATCCAGCGTGGCTCAGCGTCCCTGGGGACGCGAGAGGAGGAGACGATGGTCTCGAGCAAGAAGCCCTGGATGAGAGTCCCGCTCGTAGGCGTCGCTGCCGGCGTCCTGCTGGGCGCCTGCGGAGAAGGCCAGACCGACGGCGGCGCCCGGGTGGGCGCGGGATCCCCTGTCGCGGCCCTGGCCGGAAACGGCAGGGGCGGCGGCGATGGAGGCGGAGGCGGAGGCGGAGGCGGGGGCCAGAGCGATGCCGGCGCGTCGACAGAGACCAGCCTGGGAAATAACCTGTCGAATCCGGTCGTCTTCGCCGAGGGGCTCGGGCTCACGGGCCTTCCCGTGACCGACTCGAACGGGGCGGTCTACGTCAACACGGGTCTGCGCCCTACCTCGAGCGAGACGGTGCCTCCGGTCACGTCGGTGCCGTACTTCTATCCCTCGGATGCGCCCGAGTACCAGACCACCGTCGACGGCGTCGTGTACTACAAGCAGCAGACACCGAACGCCTGGCAGCCCCAGTGGAGTGGCAAGACCACCGGAGTCGCGCACACGACGGTCGACTGGTCGGACAATCTCGTGCGTCAGACGTGGACGACCAACTCGGTGGTGCGCGTCGAGGTCGTGCTCGACGATCTGCTGGACACGGCGGTCGTGTCTCCGAACCTTCCGACGCCGGAGAACCTCCAGCCGATGACGGGGTTCAACATGCGCCTGCTCGAGGGCACCGGGAAGACCGAGATGTGGGGCACCGACGGGACCACAGCTGCGTTCAATGCGACGGTCTTCTCGGTCTGTCCGCGCTTGCAGATCTCGAAGTGCCAGGGGCCGTACGATACGGCGACGGGCACCTGCGGCGGAACCTGGGTCATGGCCGTGAACCTCTGGACGCACGACGCGCTGGCCGGAGAGCGCTCGAGCGGACTGTCCGCCGAGGTCAACGTCTCCGGCAAGTTGGTCTACGGGTACAACTGGATGCTGCGAAGCATGCCCGGCTCGATCGACGGCGTGCCGATCGACAAGGGCGGCTGGTGGCGCATCTCGTTCACGATCGACGACGGCTCCTCCGCGAGCGCCGATGGCGGCGCGACGGTTGCCTGCAACCTCGCGCTCGACAACCTCTACCCGACCGATCTGCACGCCTACTACGAGGCAGACGCGGCGGTCGCGCCTGCGGCGGCGGCGGACGGCGGAGAGGGGGAGACCGCGACGGATCCGGTGCTGTACGAGCCGCAGTTGCTCGGGACGAGCACGTGGGTCGACGTGCTGATCGCCACCAACAGAGGAGGCGGTCGGCGCTGAGGCGCCGCCGTCGCAGCCTTTCCACAGCAATCGAGCGCCGGCCGGCTCGACCGGCCGCGCGCGGATCACGAGGCCCATCATGAAGAACGCATCGCACGAAGTACGCCGGTGCTGCGCGCGATCCCCTCGTCGGGCGAGCGCCGGCCTCGGCGCCGCGGTGGCCACGCTGCTCTCCGCGACCGTCGAGGCGTGCGGTCCGGACTCG
This sequence comes from Myxococcales bacterium, assembly GCA_021778125.1. GTDB lineage: Bacteria > Myxococcota_A > Polyangia > Polyangiales > Polyangiaceae > Palsa-1150. The sequence continues at coordinate 1,233 of JAJYCT010000343.1, read as the reverse complement.
CGGCAAGCCGGCCGGCCCGTCGCCCCGGCGACCTCGCCGCCCACGGCACTGGCGACCGATCCCGCCCCCGCCCCCCGGCCCGGCCCGATCGCGGGGGCGTTCGACTGGCGGGTCGTGGTGAACAACGGGGTGGTCGTCCCGGGCGATGTCCGGCGGTTCAACAGCTACAACCAACCCTCGGTGAACGTCGGCAACCTCGTCGTGTTCCGCGCGCGCAGCACCGGCGGCACGACGGGCGAACCCGCGCACGGCGTCTTCTCCCGCGACATGGCCGCGGGTGCCCCCGTGATCACGGTCTTCGATCGCAACACCACCGTGCCGCAGCCCAACGATCTCGGCGCGACGATCGTCGAGCCGCCGTCCTTCCCGCGCATCGACATGGGCTCGAGCACGATCGCCTCTCGCGGCAACCACGCCCCCGTCTGGGCGTACACGTCCGGCGACGGCACCGAGAGCCGTGCGGGAACGACGGGCATCTACTCGAATCCGTTCGGTGACCTGATCGCGGGCGCGAGCGACCTCGGAAGCGTGCCCGGCTTCGCGTTCTTCGCGGTGCCTGGCACCGGCGGGCCGAAGTTCGACGTCTTCCCGGGCGCGCCCTCGGTCACGGACCGGGCGACGCTGGTGTTCAAGGGCAACTACACCGCACCCGGCGGCGCCGCGAAGACCGGCGTCTACTACCGCAACCTGACGAATACGGCGCTGCCGCTCGCCGACGGAGGCGCGCTCGCGCCCGCGGGAGGTACCGCGCCCGTCGTCGTGATCGCCGACAGGGACACGCCCATCCCGGGCACCACGACCCCGTTCGGCTCGACGGCGCCGCCCAGCGCGGCAGGTCGCGTCGCGGTGTTCGCCGGCTTCGACGACGAGAACGCCCCGACGCTCGGCGGGATCTACCTCGCGCCGCTGACCGGGCCGAGGCCGAAGCTGACTCCGCTCGTCAAGATCGGCGCCAATGTGCCGGGCGAGCGGAAAGCCGTGTTCAGCAGCCTCGGCGAAGGCGTGTCCTTCGACGGGCGCTTCGTCGCCTTCTGGGCCGCGTGGGGCACGGAAACCAGGACGCTCACCCTGCCGTGCCCTTCCGAGGGCAACGCGCTGCGCGTCGCATACTGCCAGCAGAGGTATCCGGACGGCTTCCAGACCCAGGTCCCGGTGCACCAGGGAATCTTCGTCGACGACGTCCGGACTGGGACCACCGTGGCGGTCGCCAAGGCGCCCACCGACTTCGACGAC
>JAJYCT010000034.1 GCA_021778125.1 Myxococcales bacterium | reverse complement strand
GTCGGCCCGGTGGGCCTGCTGCAGCCGATCGCCGACGTCGTGAAGCTGCTGCAGAAGGAGGACATCGTGCCGGCGGGCGCCGACCGGGGCCTGTTCAACGCGGCGCCGGTGCTCGCCACGCTCGCCGCGCTCGCCGCGGCCGCCGTCGTCCCGTTCTCTGCGTCGACCATCGCCGCCGATCTCGACGTCGGCGTCCTGTACGTGCTCGCCGTCGGCGGCCTGACCGTGATCCCGACCTTCTGCGCCGGGTGGGCGAGCCAGAACAAGTTCGCCCTCCTCGGCGGCATGCGCGCGATCGCGCAGTCCATCTCGTACGGCGTGCCGCTCGTCCTCTCCGCCCTGGTGCCCGTGATTCTGACCGGCACGCTGAGCCTCTCGGGGATCGTGACGTGGCAGGCGGAGCACCACTGGATCGCCGTCTGGCCGTTCCCGCTCGGCCTGCCCGCGTTCTTCCTCTTCTTCCTGTCGCTGCTGGCCGAGTCCAACCGCATCCCGTTCGACATCCCGGAGGCCGAGAGCGAGCTCGTGGCGGGCGTCACCACGGAGTACACGGGGGCCAAGTTCACGCTCTTCTACATGGGCGAGTACCTGCACACGCTCGTGGGGTCGGCCGTCGCGGCGGCGCTGTTCTTCGGCGGGTGGGATGGCCCGGTGCGGCCCGGCCTGCACTGGATGGTCCTCAAGACGCTGCTCCTGTTCGTCGCCGTCTACTGGGTGCGGTGGTCGCTGCTCCGGTTCCGCGCCGACCAGCTCATGGAGCTGTGCTGGAAGCGCCTCACGCCCCTCGGCGTGGGCCTGGTGCTGGCCGCGGCCGCCTGGACGACATTCCTCCCTGGAGGGGCACGCTGATGGGCCACCTCCTCGACGCGCTCCGCGCGCTTCGCACGACGCTGGTCACCGCCTTCCGTCCCCCCACGACGGTCGAGTTCCCCGCCGTCATCCGCCCGCGCGCCGCCCGCTACCGCGCGAGCTTCGCCCTGCCGGACGATGAGCACGGCGAGCTCGCCTGCATCGGCTGCATGGCCTGCGAGCGCATCTGCCCCTCGCAGGTCATCAAGATGAAGGCCACGGGCAAGCGCGAGTCGCCCGTGACGGGCAAGAAGCGGCAGTACGTCGACGAGTTCGTCCTCGACCTGTCGGCGTGCATCGGCTGCGAGCTGTGCGTCCAGGTCTGCAACAGCGATGCGATCCGCATGACGCGCGAGCCCGAGGCCCCCACCTTCGCGCGCGAGGATCTCGTCCTGACGCTCGAGCGACTCCGGGAGAACGCGCGCACCAAGACGCTCGCGTGGGGGCGGGGCAGCGAGCTGCAGGCCGGCCAGGAGCCGCCCAAGGCGGAGAAGAAGGCCCCCGCCCCGCGGGCGGAGCCGGCGGTCGCCGTGGCGGCGGAGGTGAAGTGATGGAGTCGCTCGGCTTCGGCATCCTGGCCGGGTGCGCGCTGATGTCCGCGTTCGCCGTCGTGCGCAGCGCGAACCTGGTGCACGCGGTCCTCTGGCTAGGGGTCACGCTCGTCGCGACCGCGGGCCTCTACGCGATGCTCGGCGCGTCGTTCCTGGCGTCGGTGCAGGTGCTCCTCTACGTGGGCGGCGTCGTCACGCTCATGATCTTCGGGCTCATGATGACGCGACGCCACGGCGACTCAGGCCCGCAGATCGAGGACGTCCGCAGCGCGCCCGCGGCGCTCGCCGCGATCATCCTCTTCGGCGCCACCGCGTGGGCCGTCGTCTCGACCGACGGGCTCGACGCCCCCGTGACGCCTCCGCCGGCCGTCGGACCGGCCGCCCTCGGGAGGGCGCTCGTGCGCGACCACGTGCTGGCGTTCGAGACGATCTCGATGCTCCTCCTGGTCGCCATCGTCGGCGCCATCGTCATCGCGCGGAGGAAGGACCCTGGCGGCGCGGCGGCCGCGGCCCCCGCCTCCGCGGCGTCAGTCGCCGTGCCGAAGGCGGCGGAATGAGCCTCGCGTCCTGCCTCCTGCTCGCGGCGGCGCTCTTCTGCGTCGGCCTGTACGGGCTGCTCGCGCGGCGCCAGATCGTCGCCATCCTGCTGTCGATCGAGCTCATGGCGAACGCCGCGAACCTCGTCTTCGTCGCCTTCGGGCACTACCGCGGCGGGGCCCTCGGGCAAGTGTTCGCCGTCTTCTCGATCGCGCTGACGGTCGCCGAGGTCGCGGTCGGCCTGGCGCTCGCCATGCTCCTCTACCGCCGTCACGGTGACTCGCGCGTCGAGCTCGCCAGCGAGATGAAGCGATGACCCCGACGACTCTCGCCCTCACCACCCTGGTGGCTCCCGCGTCGGCGGCGCTCGTGCTCGCCGTCGTCCCCGGCCTGCGCAGCCGTGGCTGGCCCGCGGCGGCGCTCTGCATCCTGGCGTCGGTCGTCTCGCTCGGCGCGGCGCTGGGCGTGCTCTCGGGCTGCCTGGCGGATCCGACGCCCTCGGTGCTCGCCGTCCCCTGGCTGCGTACGTCCTCGGTCACGGTGGCCGAGATCGGCGTGCGCGTCGACGGGGTCGTCGCGTCGATGCTCAGCGTCGTGACGCTCGTCGCGCTCTCCGTGCAGGTCTTCTCGCTCGGCTACATGCACGACGAGCCCCGGCCGGCCTTCGGCCGGTACTTCGCGTACCACGCGCTGTTCCTGCTCAGCATGGACGTGCTGGTCGTCGCCCCGAACCTGCTGCAGCTCTTCGCGGGGTGGGAGCTCGTCGGCGTGACGAGCTACCTGCTCATCGGCTTCTACTACCGCAAGCCGAGCGCCGCGCGCGCCGCGGTGAAGGCGTTCTGGGTGACCAAGTTCGCCGACATGGGGTTCCTCGCCGGATTGCTCACGCTCTTCGTGGCGTCGGGCAGCTTCGGGTGGGACGCGCACCTGGCCCCCGGTACGGCGACCGTCGTCACGCTCCTGCTCTTCTTCGCCGTCGTCGGCAAGTCGGCGCAGTTCCCGCTGCACGTCTGGCTCCCCGACGCGATGGAGGGGCCGACGCCCGTGTCGGCGCTGCTGCACGCGGCGACGATGGTGGCCGCGGGCGTGTTCCTCGTCGTCCGCGCAGACCCGCTCTTCGCCCAGGCGGAGGCGACGCGCACGGTGATGCTGGTGCTCGGCGCGGCGACGGCGCTCTTCGCGGCGCTGCTGGCGCTCGTGCAGACCGACATCAAGAAGGTCCTGGCGTACTCGACCTGCTCGCAGCTCGGGTACATGGTCGCGGCGCTGGGCGCCGGCTCGATGATAGGCGGCTTCTTCCACCTGACGACGCACGCCTTCTTCAAGGCGCTCCTGTTTCTCGCCGCCGGGAGCGCGATCCACGCCGTGCACAGCAACGAGATTGGCGACATGGGAGGGCTTGCGCGGCGTATGCCCGTGACCGGCGGCGCCTTCGTCGTCGGCGCCCTCGCGCTCGCCGGTGTCCCCGGCTTCTCGGGCTTCTTCAGCAAGGATCTGGTGCTCGAAGCGGTCGAAGGGAAGCTCGCCTCGCTGCCCTGGGCGGCGCTCCTCGCGACGGCGTTCCTCACGGCGTTCTACATGGGGCGCGTCGTCGTCGTGGCGTTCTTCGGTGCGCCCACGGGCGAGAAGGCGGAGCGAGCGCACGAGCCGGGGTGGTCGATGCGCGGCCCGCTCGTCGTCCTCGGCGTCCTGGCCGCCGGGGGGGGGGTGTTCGCCGCGCCCTTCGCCCACCTCTACGGCCGCGAGTACCACTTCGAGATGGGCGTGGGGCCGTCGCTCGCGGCCGCCCTCGCGATCGGCGGCTTCGGCGCCGCGTACCTCGTGTTCGGGCGGGCAAAGGGCGCGCCGCTGCCCGCACCCCTCGCGCTCGTCGACCGCGTGGCGAAGACCTCGATCGTCAACCGCGTCTACGAGGTCGGCTACCGGCGCGTGGCCCTCGCCCTCGCCGACGGGCTCGCGTGGATCGACCGGTACATCGTCGATGGGCTCATCAACCTGCTCGGCTACGGCACCCTCGAAGCGGGCGCCCGCGCGCGGGCCGTGCAGACGGGACTCGCCCCGGACTACGTGCTGGCGGCGATGCTCGGCGTGGCGGGGCTGGCCGTCTGGGCGGTGCTGCGATGAACGAACACCTCCTCTCCGTGATCGTGGGTGCGCCGGCCGCGGCGGCCCTCGTCGTGATGCTTCTGCCGTCGTCGGCGCGCCTGGGAATTCGGCTCGCGTCGCTGCTCGGCGCCGCCGTCTCGCTCGCCGGGAGCGTCGCGGCGCTCGTCGGGTACGACAAGGCGCGCGGCGGCCTGCAGCGCGCCGAGGACTACCCGCTCGTGCCGGCGCTCGGCGTGCACCTGCGCTTCGCGCTCGACGGGTGGGGCGGGCCGCTGCTGCTGCTCACGGGGATTATCATCGTCGCGGGCGTGCTCGCGAGCTGGACGCTGGGCAAGCGCGACAAGGAGTTCTTCGTTCTCTTGCTCGTGCTCGTGAGCGGCGTCTTCGGCGTGTTCGTCAGCCAGGACCTGCTCGTTTTCTTCCTCTTCTACGAGATTGCCGTGCTGCCGATGTACCTGCTCATCGGCATCTGGGGCGCCAGCCACGAGGTGCGAGCGGCGGGGCCGTTCGCGTTCGTGTGGAAGCGGTTCAAGGTCGGCGACAAGCAGTACGCGGCGATGAAGCTCACGCTCATGCTGCTTGTGGGGTCGGCGGCCATCCTCGTGGCCATCTTCGCGCTGTACCTGCAGTCTGGCGCGCACAGCTTCGATCTCGGAGACCTGGCCGCCGCCCGCTATCCGCGCGCGCTGCAGATCGCCGCCTTCCCGCTGCTCTGGCTCGGCTTCGGGACGCTCGCCGGCGTCTTCCCGTTCCACACGTGGTCGCCCGACGGGCACGCGTCGGCGCCCACGGCCGTCTCGATGCTGCACGCGGGCGTGCTCATGAAGCTCGGGGCGTTCGGCGTCATGCGCGTCGGGATGGTGCTCTTGCCCGAGGGGACGCGCTTCTGGGTCCCGGTGGTGGGCGCGGTCGCGGCCATCAACGTCCTCTACGGCGCGTTCTGCGCGATGAGCCAGACGGACCTCAAGTACATCGTCGCGTACAGCTCCGTGAGCCACATGGGCGTCGTGATGCTCGGCGCCGCGACGCTCACGGCCGCCGGCTGGAACGGCGCGGTCTTCCAGATGGTCGCGCACGGCATCATGACGGGCCTGTTCTTTGCGCTCGTCGGCCTCGTCTACGAGCGCGCGCACACCCGCGCCATCGCGAGGATGGGCGGCTTCGGGACCGTGATGCCCGGGGTAGCGGCGTTCTTCACGCTCGCGTGCCTCTCGTCGCTGGGGCTGCCCGGTACCGCGGGCTTCGTCTCCGAGTTCCTCGTGTTCCTCGGGGCGTGGCAGGGGGGGCACCTCTTCTGGGCCATCCCCGGGATCCTCGGCGCGTTCGTGACGGCCATCTACGTCCTCAAGGCGACGCGGGCGATCTTCTGGGGGCCAGGCCCGTCGGAGGCGTTCCACGATCTCGCGGACGCCCGTCGCACGGAGTGGGGAGCGCTGCTCATCCTCGGCACCGGCCTCGTGGTCCTCGGCTTCTGGCCGCGCCTGCTGCTCGATCCGATCGACCCCGGGAGCGTGCACCACCTGGCGCGCATTCTGGCGGAGGTGGCGCGATGAGCGAGCTGCGCGTGCTGTGGATGCCGCTCGCCGTCGCGGGCCTGGCCGTGCTGGTCCTCCTGGTCGACGTCCTGGCGCCGCCCGACCGCACGGCGCGCACCGGTCGTGCGCTCGGCTGGCTCGTGGCCGCGGGGCTCGCCGGCGCCCTCGGCGCTTCGTTCTCCGTAGACGGCAGCGGGCGCGCCGCCCTCGGTACCTACGACGGCGGCGCGTGGACCACCTTCGTGCAGCGCCTCGTCGTCGGTGCTGCCCTGCTCGGCGCGCTCGGCGCGCTCGACGACGTGGCCGCGCGCACGCCGAAGCGTCAGGGCGAGTACTGGCTGCTCCTGCTCGCGAGCCTGCTCGGCATGGTCATCGTCCCTGGCGCACGCGATCTCGTGCTGCTGGTGGTGGCCTTCGAGCTGATGGGCATTCCGCTCTACGTCCTGGCGGCATACGCCAAGAACGACCGCACGGTCGACGGCGCGCAGTCGCGCGCGGGCGAGGCGGCTTTCAAGCTCTACGTGGTCGGCGCCGCCAGCACCGCCGTGACGCTCTTCGGCCTGGCGCTGCTCACGGGCATGGCCGGCACGTCGAGCCTCGACGGGCTCGCGGAGGCCCCCGCGACCCCGCTCGGCACGCTCGGGATGCTGCTGGTGCTCGGGGGCATCGGCTACAAGATCGGCATGGTGCCCTTCCACATGTGGGTGCCCGACACGTACGAGGGCGCGGCGACACCGTTCGTCGCGTTCCTCTCGGTGGCGCCGAAGGTCGCGGGGCTCTCGGTGCTCGCGCTCCTCTTCGTCTCGGGCCTCGGCGTTCACCGCGGCGCGTGGCTGCCTCCGCTGGGCCTCGCGGCGCTGCTCTCGATGGGCGTGGGCAACCTCCTCGCGCTGCCGCAGACGGACCTGCGGCGCCTGCTCGGCTATTCGGGTATCGCGCAGATGGGCTACGTGCTGCTCGCCGTGGCGGCGGGCGACGCGATGGGCGTGGGGATGACGCTCTTCTTCCTCGCGGCGTATGTCGTCACCAACCTCGGTGCGTTCCTGGTCGTCCACGCGGCGAGCGGGGGAGGGCGGGGACACGGCCTCGACGCGATGCACGGCCTCTTCCGGCGGGCGCCCTTCCTGGCGCTCGCGCTACTCGCGTTCCTCCTGTCGCTCGCAGGCATTCCGTTCGCCGTCGGCTTTTGGGCGAAGCTCTACGTGCTGCTCGCGGCGTGGCGAGCGGGGCTGGCCGGCCTGGTCGTGGCCGGCATCGTGCTCGCGGTGCTGGGTCTCTTCTACTACCTGCGCGTGCTGCAGGCCGCGTACATGATCGACGAAGAGGGCGAGCGGGCGACGCCGCGCGCGTCGCCGGCGCTCGGCCTGGCGATCGCGCTGTGCCTCGCGGCGGTCGTCGGCCTCGGGCTCTGGCCCGCGCCGCTCGTCGACGCCGCGTCGCGCGCGTCGGTGGACCTCGTCCACCCTTCCGCGCCCGTCGCGCGGCGGTAGCGCGCGACCGCGGGTGCGTCCGAGACGGAACCAGAGTACGGTCCCGCCCGCGGGAGCGTGTGATGCGCATGGCGGGCTTGGCGTTGTGGGGGGCTTCGTCGCGCTCGGCGGGGCGGGAGCGTGCGGGGGCAAGACGGCGCTCGACGTCCCGTGGCCCGACGCGGGCTCCGGCTCGAGTAGCGGGAGCAGATCGGCCAGCCTGATGACCGACTTCCTGTGCATGTGGGACGCCGCCGCGGGGCAGGCGTACGTGCCGCAGCCGATGCTCGCGCCGCTGGCCGGGCAGTCGGGCGGCTACCTGTACTGGGGGCAGGCCACGACGACGACGTTTACGGCAGGCCCGTACACGATCGGCGAGCACGCGCTGCCGTGCGGGCTGGCGCAGGCGAGCTTCCAGTAGGAGCGCCCCCCCCGTCGAAGGGTTGCTGCCACGAGGGGGCACCACTCCTGGTGCGTGAGCGACCCCCTACTCCTCGCCCTTGGACTTGAGCTTCCCCTCGTTGTCCTTGATGAAGGCGCGGATCTCGTCGGCCATGGCGAGGAGCTTGAGCCACTGCTCCTTGTAGAGCGTGACCGGGAAGCGCCCCATCCCGTAGACGGACACGCCGCCCTTCTCGGAGACCTTGAGAGACGTGGTCCGTTCGCCCTTCTTCTTGAGCTGCTCGTTCTCGGCGCGCAAGCGCTCGAGCTCCGCCTTGACGTCTTCGTCGGACATGGCGTGGACGGTACCGCTTCTACCCGCCGAACTCCACGATGACCGTGTCCTCCTTGAGCAGCTCCTCCGCCAGGAAGATCTTCTCCTCCCGCGCGAGGTGCTCGAGGATGCGGTCGAACAGCGCCCGGACGCCAGCTCCCGCGAAGGCGTGCGGCCGCTCGCCGACACCCAGCAGCGCCTGGTGAAGGTCGTCGTGCTCGCGCTGGTGCGTCTCGTCCATGATCTCGGCGCGCGCCGGCCCCCACGCGTCGACCGTGGGGATGATCGCGCGCAGCAGGTCTTCCTCCCGCTGGTTGTGCTCGCGCAGCACCTCGGCCACACGCGACACGCCCTCACGGAGCTCGCCGCCGACGGGCTCGCCGCGGGCCGCGCGCTCGGCCACATGCCGCACCTCGTCCATCAGCGATCGCAGCCTGGCGTGCTGGGCCAGCAGCTCGTCGCGGATCTCGCTCGGCGTCATCGGTCCCCCTCCGAGGGGCTAGGAGCCTGACCTACTTCTGCAGGAACATGTCCAGGATCCGTTCGCGAGGCAAGCCCCGGCCGGCGCGCTCCTTCTGACGCTCGCGGGCGAGCGCGTCGAACGTCGGGGGCGGGGAGGGGCTCCGGTAGAAGACGCCGGTGTGCAGCTCGCGCGCGTAGTGCTGTGCGAGATCCATCGCCGCGAGGCGATCCTCGGGGTTGTGGCCGAGGCTCTTGAGCGGCTTCATGTGCGCGCGGTGAGCCTTGATCTGCTGATCCTCCTCGCCGTAGGTGACGCACGGCGAGCGGACGTTCACGAGCGCGAAGCCCGGGAAGCGGATGGCCTCCTCGATGACCTCGGCAAGACCCGTCATGTCCGCCGGCGTTCCCTGCGCGACGAAGTTCGCGCCGTAGGCGAGCACGTAGAGCAGCGGATTGACCGGCTCCTCGAAGCTGCCGAGCTCGGAGGTCACGGTCTTGAGGCCGCGCGGCGACGTCGGGGAGAGCTGTCCCTTTGTCAAGCCGTAGATCTGGTTGTCCATCACGACGTACGTGAGGTCCATGTTGCGGCGGATGGCGTGCGGGACGTGCCCGCCGCCGATCGAGAACCCGTCGCCGTCGCCGCCGGCGACGAGCACCAGCAGGTCCGGGTTCGCGAGCTTGATGCCCTGCGCGATGGGCAGCGCGCGCCCGTGCACGCTGTTGAACCCGTACGCCGTCGTGTACCCCGGGATGCGGCTTGAGCAGCCGATGCCGGAGACGAAGGCGATCTCGTGCGGCGGGCGCCCGATGTTCGCCAGCGCCCTGTACATCGCCTGCAGCACGCCGAAGTCGCCGCACCCCGGGCACCAGATGGGCTTGAGGTCGCTCTTGAAGTCCTTCGTTTGATACTGCTCCACCACGCCCGGGCTCATCGATTTCAAGGCTCAGTCCTCCGATGCGATCGAGACAGCCGGCTGCTGCAGGGCCACCGCGGCGCTGCGGAGCTGCGCGACGATCTCGCGCGGCTGGAACGGGTTGGCGCCGCTGCGGCTGAGGGACGCGACGCCCGCGGGGACGTCCACGAACATGCGCAGGATCCTGTAGAGCTGGCCCTGGTGCGAGAGCTCGACCACGAACCCAGCGCGCACGGACGCGAAGAAGTCGCGGTAGATCTCCTCGGCCACCGGGTACACGAGCCACGGGACCAGCAGCTTCACGTCGAGCCCCTCGGACGCCGCGCGCTCGGCCGCCTCGCGGCACACGCCCGCGACCGAGCCCCACGCGACGAGCGCGAGGCGTGCGTTGCGGCTGCCCTCGATGTGGAATAGATCCGACCGGCGCTTGAGGGGGGCGAGCTTCCGGAACCGCTTCTCGTTCATCGCGGCGTGCATCTTCCCGCTCGCCGTGGGGTTGCCGTGCTCGTTGTGCTCGATCCCGGCGCCCTGGTAGTTCCCCCCCTTCATCCCGGGGTGACTGATGGGGCTCACGCCATCCTCGGTCTGCCGGAAGCGGGCGTAGTCCTGGAGCTCCGTCTCCGTCGGGACCTTGCGGTGCTCGACGGTGAAGCGCGACGTGTCGATGGGGTCGACCGTCTCCTTGCGCTGCGCGACCTCCTGGTCCGAGAGCAGGAGGACCGGCGTCTGGTAGCGCTCCGCGATGTTGAACGCCTCGAGCGTCACCTGGAACGTGTCGCTCACGCACGTGGGCGCGAGGACCGGACGGAGCACGTCGCCGTGCGCGGAGAAGGCCGCCTGGAAGAGGTCCGACTGCTCCGCCTTGGTCGGCAGCCCCGTCGAGGGGCCGCCGCGCTGTACGTCGAGGACGACCAGCGGCAGCTCCGCGATGGAGGCGAGGCCGAGGATCTCGGTCTTGAGCGACAGGCCCGGGCCCGACGTCGCCGTCATGGCCTTCTTGCCCGCAAACGATGCGCCGAGGGCGGCGCCGATGCCCGCCATCTCGTCCTCGCACTGCAGGGCCGCGCCGCCGTACTCCCACGCGTGCTTCGTGTAGAACTGCATCACCTCCGACGACGGCGTGATGGGGTAGCCGCTGAAGAAGTCGCACCCGCCGAAGACGGCGGCGGCTGCGCACATGTCGTTGCCGTCGGTCAGCAGCTTGGCGCCCGGGCGCCCCACCGGCTTGTCCATCGAGCGGGGCGTGGCCAGCGGGTGGTCCTTGGCGAACTTCTCTCCGAGCGTGAACGCCCGCTCGTTCGCCTCGACGAGGGCAGCGCCCTTCCTCGCGAACTTCTTCGCGAGGCCACGGAGGATCGACTCGCGCGCGATGCCGAACCAGCCGGCGATGAGGCCGAGGACGACCGTGTTCTTGGCCTTGTCGGTGCCGGCGGCCTGCCTGGCCATGTCGCCGATCGGCACGGCGAACACTTCCTTGGGCGTGACGCCGGGCAGCGGGAGCGAGGACGGGTCTACCCCCGTCTTCGACTCGTAGATGACCACGGTGGAGCCCGAGACGGGCAGCTCGGCGCCGAACTTGAGGAAATCCTCCCAGTTGAGCGCCACCGCCACGTCGAGGTTTCCGCCAGGGTTGTGTACGCGCCGCGTGGAGAGGCGGACGCGGCACGAGGACTCTCCGCCGCGGACCTGAGAGCCGAAGCTCTTGGTCATCATGGCGTGGTAGCCCTCGTAGGCGGCCGCCGAGATCAGCGACTCGCCGGCGCTCACGATTCCATCCCCCCCGGACCCGGCCATCCCGATCACGAGGTCGTCCATTGGCGGGGGCAAGAGCAACCGATGTGCCGCGCGACGATTCCTGCGTATCCCGGTAAGTGCGACGCAGGATCTTTGCGCTTAGGCGCAATGTGTGCGCCGACTACCTCAGGTGGCCGTGCCAGCTCGCCAGTACGCGTGCGTAGTCCGAGCGCTCGAAAGCCGACGGATCCGGCGAACGCGCGAGGCTCATGTTGCCGCGCATCGCGTCGAGCGACGGGTACCCCTGGTCGTCGAGGAACCGTCGAAGGCCGTCGACCAAAACGCGCAATTGCTGCGGGCCGTGGTGGAGCAGCGTCGAGACGACCTGCACCACGTGGGCGCCCGCCATGATCGCCTTCACGGCGTCGACGGGGGCGTGCACGCCGCCGGTGGCGGCCAGGTCGAGGGTCGTGTGGGGGGACAGGATAGCGAGCCAGCGCAGGCGCAGGAGAAGCTCGGCCGGCGTGGACAGGCGCAGCGTCCGCACGGCGTCGAGCTGCACGGGATCGATGTCCGCCTGGTAGACGCGGTTGAACAGCACGACGCCTCGCGCGCCCGCGTCGGCGACGGCCGCCGCGAAGTGAGGCAGGGACGAGTAGTACGGCGAGAGCTTCACGCCGACCGGGAGGCTGACCGCGCGCGTCACGCTCCGCACGGTCGCAAGCTGGCGGGCCTCGACGTCCGAGGCGGAGAAGCGCCCGTCGGTCTCCACGGCATACAGGTTGAGCTCGAGCGCGTGGGCGCCCGCCTGCTCCATCCGGCGCGCGTAGTCGATCCAGCCGCCCGGGGTGACGCCGTTGAGCGACCCCAGCACCTTGAGCTGCGTGCGCTCGCGGATGCGCCGCATCTGCTCCAGGTAGGACTCGAGGCCCATGGCGTAGATGTCGGTGTCCGGCAGGAACCCGCTCGACTCGGCGTCCACGCGCTCGTCGAGGTGTCTGTGGGCGGCCATCTGCTCGAGTACGATCTGCTCCTCGAAGATCGAGCGCATGACGAGCGCGCCGGCGCCCGCGTCCTCGAGCCGGAGAACCTCGTCGATGTCGTCGCTGAGCGGGGAGGCCCCCGGCACGATGGGATGGGGGAGATCGAGCCCCAGGTAGCGCACCGCAATCGAAGTCATTGGGCCTTCCCCGTGGCCGGGAGCTGGATGCCCGCCAGCTGCCGGTAGAAGGCGAGCCGCCGCTCGGCCTGCTCCTGCGCCGAGCGCGCGAGCCGCTCGAAGCGCGCGGGGTCCTGGAGCTCGACGACCCGGAAGCGGCCCTCGTTGCGCATGTAGTCGACCACGCGCGCCTTGGTCTCCCCGGTGCCCGAGTCGAGCACGACGGGAGGCTCCCCCCGCGCAGCGCGCCGCGGATCGTAGCGGAACAGCGGCCAGACGCCCGACTCGACCGCGAGGCGCTGCTGCTCGGCGCCGTGCGACAGGTCGTACCCGTGCGCGATGCAGTGGCTGTAGGCGATGACGAGCGACGGCCCGTGCCAGCTCTCGGCTTCGAGCATCGCGTCGAGCGTCTGCTTGTCGCGCGCGCCCATGGCGACGCGCGCGACGTAGACGTGCCCGTAGGTCGTGGCCAGCAGCGCCAGATCCTTCTTCGGGACCTCTTTGCCGCTCGCCGCGAACTTGGCGGCGGCGCCCGTCGGCGTCGCCTTCGACTGTTGACCCCCCGTGTTGCTGTACACCTCCGTGTCGAGCACCAAGACGTTGACGTCGAGACCGCTCGCCAGCACGTGGTCGAGGCCCCCGAAGCCGATGTCGTACGCCCAGCCGTCGCCCCCGACGATCCACACGCTCTTCTTGACCAGGTAATCGGCCGCGTCGGCGAGCTCGTGCGCCAGCGCGCTGCGGGCGCCGTCGACGGCGGCCAGCGATCGCCGCAGCTGCATGACCTGCGCGCGTCGATCCCGGAGGTGCGCCTCGGTCTCCTGCGGTCCCTCGAGCAGCGCCCCGGCGAGCGTGGCGCCGACGTCGCTCGACAGGGTGCGCAGGAGCCGGCGCGCGTGGTCGCGACGCGCGTCGAGGGCCACGCGCATGCCGAGCCCGAACTCGGCGTTGTCCTCGAACAGCGAGTTCGCCCAGGCCGGGCCGCGCCCATCACGGTCGGTGCGCCAGGGCGTCGTCGGCAGGTTGCCGCCGTAGATCGACGAGCACCCCGTGGCGTTGGCGACGATGGCGCGGTCCCCGAAGAGCTGCGACAGAAGCTTCACGTAGGGTGTCTCGCCGCAGCCGGCGCACGCGCCGGAGAACTCGAAGAGCGGCGCGAGCAGCTGGCTGCCCTTGACGTCGAGGTGCACCCGGGTGCGGTCGACGGGGGGAAGCGACTCGAAGAAGCGGTACCGCTCGCGCTCGAACGGCTTGCGCGGCGTCGCGTCGACCATGTCGATCGCCTTGTGCCGCGGGTTCGAGCGGTCCTTGGCAGGGCAGAACGCGACGCACAGGCCGCAGCCGGTGCAGTCGTCGGGCGCCACCTGGACGACGTACGCCTGGCCGGCGTACTCCTTGGCCTTGTACGTGGCGCTCGGCATCCCCTCGGGGGCGCGCGCCAGGTGGACAGGGTCGAACACCGTCGTGCGGATGGCGGCGTGCGGGCAGATGAGCGCGCACTTGTTGCACTGGATGCAGATGCCCGCGTCCCACGCCGGAAGCTCGAGCGCCGTGCTTCGCTTCTCCCACTCGGCGGTGCCCGTCGGCCACGTGCCGTCGATCGGGAAGGCGCTCACGGGCAGGTCGTCGCCTCGGCCGGCGAGCATCGCCGCGGTCACGTGCTCGACGAACGGCGGGGCGGGTCGGCCCAGATCCGCCAGCGGCGGCAGCCGCTTCCGCTTGTTCGAGACGAAGTCCCGCACGGGGATGACGTTCATCCGCTGGACCGCGAGGTCCACGGCGTCGAAGTTGCGGCGGACGACCACCTCGCCGCGCTTGCCGTATGTCTTCTGAATGGCCTTCTTGACGCGATCGAGCGCCTCGGCGCGCGGCAGGACGTCCGAGAGGGCGAAGAAGCACGCCTGCATCACCGTGCCGAGCGTGCGCCCGAGGCCCACCTCCTCGGCGATCGCGTGGGCGTCCACCGTGACGAGGTGCGCGCGCTTCTCCAGCAGTTGCTCCTGGACCTCGGCGGGCAGCCGATCCCACCCCTCCTCGGGCTTCCACGGCGCGTTGATCAGCAGGGTCCCGCCGGGCGCCAGGAGCGACGCGACCTCGTAACGCTCGAGGAACATCGCGTGGTGGCAGCCTACGAACCGCGCCTCGCGGACGAGGTAGGTCGAGCGGATCGGGCGGGGGCCGAAGCGCAGGTGCGACACCGTCGTCGAGCCGGACTTGCGCGAGTCGTAGACGAAGTACCCCTGCGCGAAGAGCTCGGTCTCCTCGCCGATGATCTTGATGGTGTTCTTGTTCGACCCGACGGTCCCGTCCGAACCCAGACCGAAGAACACGGCGCGCACGACGTCGTCCGGCTCCAGGTCGAAGGCGGGATCGTGCGGCAGCGAGCGGTGGGTCACGTCGTCGCGGATGCCGAGCGTGACGTGACTGCGCGGAAGCGGGTGCGCGAGCTCGTCCAGGCTCGCCTTCACCATCGCCGGCGTGAACTCCTTGGACGAAAGGCCGTACCGAGCCGCGGTGACCACGGGGTCCGGGCGCCCCTCGCGCAGGCCCAGGCGCCGCGCCTCGGCGAGCGCCGCGACCACGTCGAGCCAGAGAGGGTCGCCGACAGCCCCCGGCTCCTTGGTGCGATCGAGCACGGTCAGGGCCTTCACCGTGGCGGGGAGACAGGCGACGAAGGAGGGCACGTGGAAGGGACGGTAGAGCCGGACCTTGATCAGGCCGACGCGCTCGCCGCGGGCCACGAGCCAGTCGACGGCCTCGTGGGCGGCCTCGGCGCCCGACCCCATGAGGACGACGACGCGCTCGGCCTGCGGGTGTCCGACGTAGTCGAAGAGGCCGTAGCGACGCCCCGTCTCCTCGGCGAACAGGTCCATGGCCGCCGCGACCCGGCCGGGGCACGCGTCGTACAGCGAGTTGACGCCCTCGCGCGCCTGGAAGTACGTGTCGGGGTTGTGGGCCGTGCCGCGGATGGTGGGCCGGTCGGGCGTGAGGGCCCGCGCGCGGTGCGCCTCCATGCCCGAGAGCGACAGGAGGCGGCGGAACGCGTCGTCGCCAAGCACGTCGATCTTGGCGATCTCGTGCGACGTGCGGAAGCCGTCGAAGAAGTGCAGGAAGGGCACGCGGGTGTCCAGCGTGGCGGCGTGGGCGACGGCGGCCAGGTCGTGCGCCTCCTGGACCGAGCTGGAGCAGAGCAGCGCGAAGCCTGTCTGGCGGCACGCCATGACGTCGGAGTGGTCGCCGAAGATCGAGAGCGCGTGCGTCGCCAGTGTGCGGGCGGCGACGTGGATGACCAGTGGCGTGAGCTCGCCGGCGATCTTGTACATGTCCGGGATCATGAGCAGCAGGCCCTGCGACGCCGTGAACGTCGTACAGAGGGCGCCCGCCGTGAGCGCGCCGTGCAGAGCGCCCGCAGCGCCCGCCTCGGACTGCATCTCGACGACCGATGGGACGTCGCCCCAGAGGTTCTTGCGGCCCTTCGCCGACCACTCGTCGCACAGCTCCCCCATCGAGGAGCTGGGCGTGATCGGGTAGATGGCGATGACTTCGCTTGCCGCGTGCGCCACGCGCGCCACGGCTTCGTTGCCGTCGAGGGTAAGCCAGCTCACGCGATTGCTGCATGCGACGAGCGAGCCATGCGCGAAAACCCTCGCTTCCCGGGGGCGCACCGCCGAGAACTTGCGCGGTCGCGCAAGATTCGCGCGTCACCTGGGGGGCGAGAACTCCAGTACCGCCTCGATCTTCACCACGTCGTCGATGCTGTCGTGCATGCAGACTGCCGAGAGGCGGCGCTGGTTGTCCCTGAGACCGAGGTCGGAGATCTTCACCTCGGCGGGGCTCGAGGTCTTGACCGAGAGCCGACCGTCGTCCGCGTACGACGCGTCGACCACGAGCGCGACGCCGGCAGTGTGCCCGTGCACTCGCAGGTGGCCCTCCAGGTGGGCGTTCTCGACGTGGCGAGCGCTCCGGAGGGCCGTGACGACGTCCGAGGGGATCGAGGGGATCGAGATCTCCGCGGTATCCCACCCCCTGCTCGACGTCTCGAAGAAGAGGTTGCGCACGCGCTCGTTGCGGATGGGGATCCCCGAGTCGAACGAGTCGAGGTCGAGCGTCAGGTGCGCCGAGGGCGTCGCAGACGCGAGCGCCACGGCCCCGTCGACGAGCGACAGGCGGGCCGTGACCGGCGCCGTGAGGTCGCGGTCCTTGATGACCGACAGCGACACGTGCGAGCTCGCGAGGTCCGCCGGCGCGTCTCCCGGCGCGATGACGCGGACGTGGGCCGCCTTGGTGGGCGCGGGCCCCGCCTCGGGGGGTGAGGCCTTCGAGCCGCCCGATGGACGGTCGCAGGCCGCGGCGCTCGATGCCGCGACGGCCAGCAGCAGGACGACAGTGCGTGCGCTCATGGACCACCCCTGGCTCGGGACCCTCGGTTCGAGGCGCCGGCGTCGCCGGCGCGCGTCACTTGAAGATGTGGCAGGTGTTGCACTTCTTCGCGTCCGGCTCGTGGTTCTGCCGGTTGGTGTGGCACGCCAGGCATTGATCCCGCGTTGGGCCCGACTTGACGTGTGGGTCGTGGCACTTGGTGCAGTTGGCCGCGTGCTGCTCCACGGCGTGGAGCCCCTTGCCCCCCATGTCCTTGTGGCAGGTCGTGCAGGTTGGCACGGCGAACCTGTGCTGCTGGTGGCAGTTCTTGCAATCCGAGTGCGTCGGGCCGCGCTGCTTGACGCTCTCCACCTTGGCCGAGTGGCAGGCATTGCAGCGCTGCCACCAAGCGGAGCCCTGGCCGGGGGGCGCTCCGTGCGGCGGGTGGCACTGCTGGCAGCGGTGCTTGCTCCCGGTCGCGCTCGCGGCCTCGTTGGCGTGGCACTCCGCGCAGTCCTTCTTCACACGGACGTCGTGCTGCTGGTGGCAGCGGTTGCACTCCTGCGCGTGCGCTGACTGCGGCGGCCACTGCGCGGCGATGGCCGCCTTGTCGGCGTGGCATGCCCGGCACTGCGCCGGCGCCGCGTTCGCCGGCGTGTGCGGCTTGTGGCACGACCCACACTCGGCGTGCTTCGGGTTGGGCGGGTTGAACTCGCCGGCCACCTTGGTGTGGCACGTCAGGCACGACCCCTGGGCGACGCCTGGCTCGCCATGGAAGGTGTGGCAAGTCTTGCAGTCCGCGCGGTGCGGTACCGTCGACAGACCGCGCGCTGCGGCGTCGAAGAGCGGACCGTGGCACCGCGTACACGTCGAAGCGATATCGGTGATACGGAACTCGTGCCGCTTGTGGCAGGAGATGCAGACGCGGTGCTTCGGCGGGCCGGCGGTCTGGACGACCTTGGCGCGCTCGCCGTGGCACTTCGCGCAGATATCTGGCGGCGGCAGCGGGTTCTCGTGCGGCTTGTGGCACCCGAAACAGCCCTCCTTGGCGTGACCCTCGGGGCCGTCGCGAACGACCTCGGTGACCTCGGTCGAGTGGCACTTGATGCACACCGTCCGGGTGTCCTCGGGCTTCGGGGCGTGCGGATTGTGGCACGACGTGCAGTCCTTGTGGCGCTCCGGCGCCAGCGCGACGTGCTTGCCCTTCGTGTCCGAGTGACACTTGAGGCACACCGCGCCCGTCGGCGGGGCGCCGTGGACGTCGTGACAATCGGTGCAGGTCTTGTGCTGCGGTGGGCTGCGTGTCTGGAAGAGCTGTGTCTGCTCCTTGTGGCACTGCATGCAGCCGCTCCGCTCGGCCTTCCACGTGTGCGGCACGTGGCAACTCGCGCAGCTCTTGTGCTTGAGGGCCGTCGTCGTCGTCGCCTCTCCGCCGGCGAGCAGGCCCTTCGCGTTCTTGGCGTGGCAGTTGATGCAGTTGCGGATCGCGCTGCCGGCGGGGGCGTGGGGCTTGTGGCAGCCCTCGCACCGGCGGTGCTCCTCGGGGCCGGTGCGTTGCTCGTTGCCGACCTGGAAGTTCTCGAACTGGTGGCACTTGGCGCAGACGGGCTGTCCGACGGGGGCCTTGAGCTTGATGCCGTGGGCGTTGTGGCAAAGCTGACAGGCGACCCCGCCGTGCAGGGCGTGCTCGTTCACGTCGCGCATCGGGCGGACGAACTCTCCTCCGACGGACGCGAGGAGAGCGGCGGTCGTCGCGTGACATTTCTCGCACACGGCGGGCGTCGGCAGTGCGCGGTTCTTCGCCGAGGCCGTGTAGCTGTGGCACGAGAGGCAGGTCTCGGCGCCCGCGGTCTCCGGGCGGTGAAGGCGCTGGTCCTCGTGGCACTTCAGGCAGACCTGCCCCGGCGCCTGCGTGGCGTGCGAGGTCGACGCGTGGCACGAGAGGCAGTCGACGTCCTTGAGGTCGCGGTGCTGTCGATGCCCCTCGGTCTCCGAGATGAGGCGCCACTCGGCCGGGCGCTTCTCGTGGCAGCTCGCGCAGTCGCGCGCGGTGGCCTTGCCGTGCGCGACCGAACGGGCCGGCCGGACGTACGTGTCCCAGAGGAGGCGCAGGCCCGTGGGGAGCGTGGTGGCGTGGCAGTCCTGGCAGACGACCATCGAGTGGCCGGGCGTGTGCCAGTCACCGGCGGCGTCCGCCGCTCTCGCTCCGGGCTCGTGGTGGCACGACGACGCGCAGAACAGGGGGTCGCGCTCGACCCGCCGGCCCTCGGCGAGCAGGACGAGCGTCCAGAGAAGCGCGGCGACCAGGGCGAGGGCCCGGAGGATGGTGCGGCTCCAGACCGGCGCGCGCGTCCCCCCGGCGCGACCGGCCCCGCTCATGAGCCGCCCTGTCGGCGTCGCCGATCGAGGTCCATGGCCTTGAGCGACAGGGCCAGGAGAAGCAGCGCGCCCAGGCCCAGCGCGGCGTAGTAGCCGCGGCGCTCCAGGCGACGATTGCGCTCCGCGCTCTGCACCAGGCGCTGCGTCTCGTCGGCCGCCGATTCGATGTCGGAGACCACGGCCTGCACGCGCGCGGGATCGAGCGTGTGGACCACGCTGCGGACCTTGGTCTCCGCCGTCGCGACCTGGTCGAGCGAGTACGGCGCCCCGGAGACCCTCAGGCCCGCTGTCGTGGCCCGCGCGACTGCGGCGCGCGCGTCGGCCGCGCGCTCCCGCGCGCCGCGCAGCAGGTTCGAGATCTCGTCGGCGACGCGGCGAGGCTTCTCGTCGTTGTTGTGGCACTTCATGCACGTGGCGTCCGGCCCCGTGCCCACCATGATGGCGCTGGCTCGCGCGACGTCGTGGTTGCTGTGGCACGCGACGCATGCGGCGAGGCCCCGCCGACGGAAGCCCTGCGAGTGCGGGCTCTGCTCGAAGAGCTGCATTTCGGTCTCGTGGCAGCGCCCGCAGGCGTGCGCGACCGAGGCGGCGTCGGGCGGCGTCGACGCGTGGGCGCCGTGGCAGCTCGTGCATGTGGGCGCATTGGGGTTGCCCGCCGCGAACGCCTGCCCGTGCACGCTCTTCTTCCACTTCTCGAACTGGTCGGTCCGGATGTCGTAGCCGGCCATCTTCTGCTTGTCGGCGTGGCATCCGCTGCACAGCTTCGCGACGTTCGTGCGGTTGACCGGCGACAGCGGCGAGGAGGGCGGCTGGATGTCGTGCTTGCCGTGGCAGGTGGAGCAGTCCGGGGCGACGCCGTCGCCGGCGGCGGTGAGCTTGCCGTGCAGGCTCAGCGTGAAGAGGGCGGCCTGGCCGACCGGGAGGCGCCCGTTGAGCCGGCGGATGAACGCCGCGTCGCTGTGGCAGCCGCCGCAGATCTGCGGGACCTCGACGTGCGTCGGGTGCGGCTCGAACCCCATGGATTTCGCGTGCGCGCCAACCGTCGGGTCGCGGGGATCGCCGTGGTGACAGCCCACGCACCCGATGCGGTCGTCGCGGTGCGCGCTGTGGGCGTACTCCTTGGCCGGTGTGCGCAGCTTGGTGTCCGTGAGCGTCGCGTGGCACGACGCGCACGTGTTCGTTGCGTTCATCGGCGACGGGAGCGAGCGGGACGCGAGCGGGACCGACGCGGCGCCGTTCGTCGACGGGGCGGCGCTCGGCGCGGGCACCACGGCGCGTGCGGCCGGCACCGCGCCGAGGAGCGCGAGAAGCCCCGCGAAGACGGCCAGAAGGAGAGGGCTAGGAGAGCGCACGGAGGGACAGGAGGAGGAGAGTGACGAGGAGGACCCACGCGGCCCACGCGGTGACGCGCGAGCCGCGCCGGTCGAGAAACGGCAGCGCCACGAAGGCCAGGCCCATCACGCACGCGGCGCCTACCAAGAAGCGCGGCCCCTCGATCCCCAGCAGCTCCTTCGGGGCGGCGCGCACGATCGCGTGGACGGGCAGGAAGTACCAGGGCGGCTGCGCGTCCGGAGCCGACGACACGCGCGGGTCGGCTACGGGCCCCAGGGGACGGTCGACGAAGATGGCCAGCGTCAGGACGATGACCATCGCGCCGGTGAGCGCGACGCCCTGGCGCACGAAGAAATCAGGATAGAGGGGTATGCTCTCCGCGTTCGGCTGCGGAGGCCGCTGCACCGGACGGCGCGTCAGCAGGAACAGGTGCCCGCTGAGCACGAGCGCGACCGCGGCGGGCAGCACGGCAACGTGGAACCCGAACGCGTGCGCGAGGGTGCTCGACGTGACGTCCTCGCCCCCGCGCATGAAACGGTGCAGCCATCCGCCGACGAGCGGGACGTAGCGCGCCAGCTCGCTGCCGATGCGGGCGTGCGTGTACGCTCGCTCGCTCCAGGGGAGCACGGCGCCCGTGAACGCCTGCCCCACGCCGAGCGCGAGTAGCGCGACGCCCGTCAGCCAGCTGAGCTCGTGGGGCGACCGGAAGCTGCGCCGGATCATCACCGTGAACAGGTGGAGGAAGAGCGACGCGACGAACAGATCGGCGGTCCAGGAGTGGACTGCGTGGACGAGATCTCCGTAGGCGACCTCGCCGACGATGCGCTCGACCGAGCCGTGCGCATAGGCCGCGTCGGGCTGGTAATAGAGCGTGAGCAGGATGCCGCTCGCGACCTGCACGACCAGCAGGAAGAGGGTGATCCCCCCGAGGTAGAACGCGAAGCCCCGTCGGGACATCGAGTAGCCCCCGAGACGGGACGCGATGCTCGCCCAGCCGAGGCGCTCGGCGAGCCACCCTCCGGGCTTGCTGGGGAGGTCGGGGGCGGTCATCCGGACGCACTCACGAGGACGTAGCCCTCGTCGATGGTGACGGTTAGCTCCTCGAGGGGGCGGGGAGGCGGCCCTTCGAGGTTGCGGCCGTCGAGGGCGTACACCCCGCCGTGACAGGGGCACTCGAACTGTTTGTGCTCCGCAGAGTAGGCAACCACGCATTGCAGGTGCGTACAGATGGCCGAGAACGCGCGGACTTCATCGGCGGTGCGGATGACGTGGACCGGGCGGTCGTCGACGACCACGGTGCGTACCGAGCCGACGGGGAACTCCTCGATCTTGCCCACGCGCGAGGCGCTCCTGGCTCGCCCCGGCGGCGGCTCCAGATAGCGGACGACCGGGTAGGTGCCGGCGACCGCGAAGGCGGCGGCGCTACCGCCCACGGCCAGGTTGAGGAAGTTGCGGCGGGCCACTCCCCCCTTGTCGTCGCGCGAGCTCATCGTTCGGGCTTCCGTCTCCCCCCGCGCCTCATGCACGTCCCAAGCCGCGCGCGATGTTGCGGGCGCGCGAGGATACGACGTGGCGGTTCGCAGGCGGCCCGTGCCTTTTTCGCTGGTCAGCAAGCCTTGCGCCTCGCCCACGGCTGCGCGGTGGGCCCCAGGGCGAAAATCTCGCGAGGGCGCTTGCCTTGCGTCGCAATGCCCGGCTGGCGTCGCCGGGGCATGTGCGTTGCTTACCCTGGCCCGCGAGATGGGAAGACTCGCTCTGCTTCTCGCGGCGGTGGGGCTCACCGCGTGCGGAATCGGGGACGAGCCGCAGCGGCTCCACACGTCCCATCTGCCGCCCGCGCCGTCGGGCAGCGTCCGCGTCGAAGCGCGCCAGCCGCTCTTGCCGACGTTCCCGTGTTCGCGTTGCCACGACGATCGCACGCCCGATCCCACCGAGCGCAAGCTCACGCAGTTTCACACGCAGAAGATCCTCAAGCACGGGACGCTGGGCGGCTGGTGCTACCGCTGCCACACGAAGGACGACATCGACGAGTTGCACCTCTCGGACGGCACCAGGGTGAGCTTCAACGAGGCGTACGAGCTCTGCGGCTCGTGCCACGGCGACAAGTTTCGCGACTGGAAGGCCGGTATCCACGGCCTGACCACGGGCTTCTGGCTGGGCGAGCGCGTGCGCCGCTCGTGCCCCGCGTGCCATGACCCGCACAATCCGCCTTTTGCGCCGATGACCCCGGAGCACCCGCCGGCGCTGCCGCGCACCGTATCGTCGTCCGAGGCGACACCCGAGCCGGAGGCGAACCATGGCGCGGAATGAGGCCATTCCGACGCAGGGCGAGCGCGTCGAGAAGCTCGCCGAGACGCGTCTCGGCGAGGAGGGCTCGCGCCGCACGTTCCTCAAGGTCCTCGGGGCGGGAGCCGCCGCGGTCGCCGCGGGCTGCGGCGATACCGCGCCGACGACCGAGGAGTTCTTCCGGCAGCACTACAAGAAGCTGACCGACAAGGAGAAGCAACGCATCTTCCGCCGCGTCGAGGAGGAGACGCTCGCGCGTACGGGCGTGCAAACGCACATCAGCGATCCCCCTCCGATCGACGGTGTCGAGTTCGCGTACGCCCTGAACCTGTCGGTCTGCAACGGCAGCCGGCGGTGCGTCGAGGCGTGCGCCCGGGAGAACAACCTGCCCGATGATCCGGAGATTCGGTACATCCGCGTGATGGAGATGGAGGCGGGCTCCCTCGACTTCGAGGAGGCCACGGCCAACTACGACCACGACAAGGTCCCCGCGAAGGACAAGTTCTACCTGCCGGTCCAGTGCCACCAGTGCGACAACCCGCCGTGCGTCCGCGCGTGCCCCGTGGGCGCGACGTGGAAGGAGCCCGACGGGATCGTCGTCGTCGACTACAGCTGGTGCATCGGGTGCCGGTTCTGCGTCGTCGCGTGCCCCTACTTCGCGCGCCGCTTCAACTGGACGCAGCCGAGCGTCCCGCCCGAGCGCATCAACCCGAACCAGGGCTACCTGTCCAACCGCCCGCGCTTCAAGGGCGTGGTGGAGAAGTGCACGTTCTGCCTGCACCGCACGCGCAAGGGTCGCCTCCCGGCGTGCCTCGAGGCGTGCCCCACCGGCGCACGCAAGTTCGGCAACCTCAACGATCCGAACAGCGAGATCCGCAAGATCATCGAGTCCAAGCGCGTCTACGTCCTGAAGGAAGATCTCGCGACGCTGCCGCGCTTTTACTACTTCTTCGCCTGATCCGGAGCCGTGCCGATGGTCATGACCTTCATCCGGTTCCTTCGAGCAGCGGCGCTCGCGATGCTGCGCGGCGGCCGGGGCTACTACCTGTGGCTCCTGTTCCTGACGGCGTGGATCGCGCTCGGCGGGATCGCGTACGTCCATCAGCTGCGCGTCGGGCTCGTCGCCACCAACATGGTCGACCAGGTTCCCTGGGGTGCCTACATCGCCAACTTCACGTACCTCGTCGGCATGGCCGCCGCGGCGGTGATGCTCGTCATCCCCGCGTACGTCTACGATGACCACGCGGTGCACGACGTGGTGGTGCTCGGCGAGCTCATGGCCGTCGCCGTGCTCGTCATGTGCCTGTCGTTCGTCATGGTCGACATCGGCCGGCCGGACCGCTTCTGGCACTTGATTCCGGGGATTGGTCGCTTCAACTGGCCGTCGTCCATGCTCTCGTGGGACGTCATTGTCCTCAACGGCTACCTGGTCCTCAACCTGTACATCACGACGTACTTGCTCTTCTCGCGGTTCCGCGGCAAGCCGCCCACGAAGAAGAAGTACGTGCCCTTCGTGTTCCTCGCGATCGTGTGGGCCGTGAGCATCCACACGGTGACCGCGTTTCTCTACAGCGGCATGGGCGCGCGCCCCCACTGGAACGCCGCGATCCTGGCGCCTCGCTTCCTGGCCTCGGCCTTCGCGGCGGGGCCGTCGATGGTCATCATCGCGTTCTCCGTCGTCCGCGACCGGATGGGGCTCCCGATCAAGGACGAGGCGCTCAATCGGCTGCGGCAGATCGTCGCCGTGACGATGCTGATCAACCTCTTCTTCTTCTTTTCCGAGATCTTCACGGAGCTCTACAGCTTCAAGGATCACGCTGCGTCGATGCGGTACCTGCTCTTCGGGCTGCGCGGCAAGCACCTGCTCGTGCCCTACATCTGGGGGGCGGTGGCGCTCGACGTGTTTGCCGCCATCGTGTTCACCACGAGGCGCCTCTACAGTCACCCCGAGGTGCTGCGCGCCGGCTGCGCGGCGGCGATCGTGGGCGTGTGGGTCGAGAAGGGCATGGGGCTCGTCATCCCCGGCTTCGTCCCGTCTCCGCTGGGCGAGATCGTCGAGTACGCCCCGAGCTTCACCGAGTTTTGCGTGTCGGCAGCGATCTGGGCGCTCGGGGCGCTCATCTACACGCTGCTGCTCAAGGTGGCGGTCCCCATCGAGCTCGGGAAGCTCCGCCTGGACCCGGAGGCCGCCCGATGAGGGCCGTCGCCCTCACGCTGTCGCTCGGCGTCGTGCTCGCGGCGTGCCGCGACGAGGCTCACCCCGCGCCCGGCACGCCCGTCGAGCCGCCGCTGTCGAGCCCGGAGGCCATCCCGGACGCGCCCGTGAGTGGTCGCATTCATGGCGCGCCGTTTGCGCTGCGCGACGCGCGGTACGTCATCGATCGGCGCGTCGGCTACGCGCACACCGACATCGTGCTCTCGGCCGGAACGGCGGAGGCCGCGTGCGCCCCCGTCGCGCCGCGCGAGTCCACGAGCGTTTGGCTGCGCATGGACGGCCCCGGCAAGATCGCGACGGAGCGCGGTCGCGTGGGCCCTGGAGGCGAAGGGACGTGGCGCGTCCACTACCAGGTTCACGACCAGACCGGGTGGTCCGGCGTGGGCGAGGGCGCGGCGGTCCTGGTGCTGCACGAGCCGGGACCCGACGGGCGGCTGTCCGGCGGGCTCGCCGTGTGCTTCTCCGACGAAGCGAAGAGCTGCGTGTCGGGCTCCTTCGACGCGCTCGGCTGCCCGCCGACGATCGACCAGCCGGTGCGCGGCACGCCGCCGCCCGAGGCCGTGCCGCCGCAGTACCTGAAGCGGATCGAGGCGCCCGCTCCGCCGGCGCCCGCACCGTCGAAGTAGTCGTCGGGAAATCAGTTCTCGGGAATGCCCAGACTCTTGTCGAGCAAGCTCCCGATGTTGGCCACCTGGGCGTCGCGGCCCTTGAGCTGGCCGGTCACGCCGGCGAGCCAGTTGTATTCGATGAACTGCACGAGGCTCGAGTGCTCCATCACGACGTGCGAGATGGTCCCTGCGCGCGCGAAGGGCCCGATGGCGATGAGCGGGACGCGCGTACCGTAGGGCTCGTGGTCGACGGAGCTCGTCGGCGGCGGCGCGACGTGGTCGAAGTACCCGCCGCCCTCGTCCCACGTGAGCAGGATGAGCGTGCTCGTGGCATACGGCGACTGCTCGATCGCCTTCACCGTCTGCGTCACCCACGCGATGCCGGCGGTGATCGTGTTGCCGTACCCCGGGTGCTCGGTCAGGTATTCGGCCGGCTTCGCGAACGCGACCGACGGGAGCGTGCCCCCCGACAGGTCGGTCGCGAGCTGGCCGTAGTCCTTGAAGTGCTTCGGATCGTCGACGAGCCTCTTGTAGTAGGCGAACGGGTTGTCGCTCGGATCGTAGTTGCAGTCGTAGAAGGTCGTGCCGATCGTGCAGTCCGAGGGCACGGTCCTGGGGCAGCCGCCGTCGGCCGTCGCTTCGACCATCGCGGCGTAGCCGCCCGAGTACCAGGCCCAGTCGACGCCGGCGTCGTCGAGCAGGTCGGCGACGGTGGTGTCGTTGTACTGCGTGGTCTTGTCGTTCAGGCCGCAGTGGTCGCCGATCGCCACGGGCTCGTAGGTGTTGTCGAGAAACACGAACTGCGCGCGCGCGAGGTACATGTCGTTCGACGAGCTCTGCCCGGCGACCGGCTGAAAGTAGTGGTCGGCGAGGGAGCCCTTGCTCGCGAGGTCCCAGTAGGGCTGGAGCGTCGAGTCGCCGTAGGCGAGGTTCTTCGGCGTGCCGCACGGGATGCCGCTGTCGAGCGCCGCCGTCGCGAAGCCGTCCATCTTGCCGTTGTCGAGCTCCTCGAGCTCGCACGCCTGCAGGTGGGTGGGGTCGTACGCGGCGTTGGTCGAGTCGTCGAGGGCGAGCGGTACGGCTGCCGAGCCGGGATCCACCGCCGGCGCCGCCTCGCAGCACGATGGGCCCGACGCGCACGACGGGTTCGAGCCGGTCGCGGCGGTGCACCACCTCCCGAAGTACGAGTCGAAGGTGTGGTTCTCCTGGACGAGGATGACGACGTGCTCGATCTTGCTCGACACGCACGGAGGCGTCGCGCAGGTGGCGCCGTCCGGGCCCGAGTCGCCCCGGGTACCCCGGTCGCTCGCAGCGTCCGTCGGACCGGAGTCCACGGGGCCCGAGGTCGACGAGGACGGGCTGCTGCAGGCCAGCAGGGACGGAAGGAGCGCGAAGAGAACACGAACGCCACGCATCGACGGATGTTTAGCCCGCCACGGGGGCGCGGAGTAGGGCCTTGGCACGTCCCGGACGACGGCCCGGGCGGGCCGTGAGTCAGTCGGCCCTGCCCACGAGCGCCCGGCAGCTCATGACGCCGAACGTGCGCGCGTTGGCCACGCACCTGCGGTAGGCGTCGCGCGCACCCGCGGCGTCGCCCGAGGCGCGGCGCGCCGCCGCCAGCGTGAGCCACCCGTCGGCGTCCACGGGGTTCGACGCGACGGCCTGCTGCGCCAGGGAGACGGCTCGCGCCGTGTCGCCCTTGAGCAGGGCACGGTCGGCGTCGCGCACGAGCGGCGACTTGGCGTGCAGGTCCGTGCGGACGTCGAGCGCCTTCTCGCGCGTCTCG
>JAJYCT010000342.1 GCA_021778125.1 Myxococcales bacterium | reverse complement strand
TCCGCGACGGCCGCCGGACCCGTCGGCGCTTCGATCTCCCAGCGCAGCTCCTCGTTCCCTTCGGCCCCCGCGAAGCGCAGACCGAACCAGCGCGCGTTGGCGGCGATGGTGGGCCGGCCGTCGTTGGTCGCCCGGGGGAAGCGGATGCGGAACACGTGGCGCCACACGGTCATGTACGTGAAGTACAGGTACTCGATGGGCCCCGGCTTCACGATCGCCTCCATCTTCGCCGGCGCCGTCTCGCTGCCCTGGTCGTCGATGAGTCGCACGATCCACGCGCTCGTCGGCTTGCTGAGATCCGCCCAGCGCCACTTGGTGCCGTAGAGCGCGACGTAGAACTCGTGCGTGTCGTCGGTCTCGCGCAGCGTGCGCTCGAGTAGCTCGCGGCGCTGGTCGATCGTGAGGCGGTAGTCGGCCGCGTAGCGCACCACGTACGCCCAGCGGAAGTCCCACGACTCGTAGGTCGCGGTGACGGTGAGCTTGTCCTCGAGATCCGCGAACGTGACGAGGCTCTCCTCGCGCGTCCAGCGCTTGAGGACCGTCGGGTAGTCGACCGGTACGTACTCGCGCGGACCGTTGACCAGCGACACGCGCGGCTCGGCGCAGCCGGTCGGGCCGAGGGCGGCGACGGTGGCGACGGCGGCGAGCGTGCGCGCGAGCGGGGACATCGGGCCCCTCGGAGCCTAGCGCCTTTGGCCTACCGGGCGAATGCGACCTTGCAAGTCTGCAAGCCGGATCGTTGCCGCCTCCTACGGGGATTCCCTTATGTCCACAGGAGCCGCCCGTCACTAGCCTGATACGAGGCGGTGAGACCGAAGGCATGAGGGGGCGGACCCAGAAGGCACTACCCCCGGCGATCCGGGCAGCCGTCGACCGGGCGTCCGGCATCCTCGGCGGGGACTGCGTCGCGTTCGGCGTCCTCCCGTCCACCGACGGGTGGCGCGTCGACCACGTCGTCGCTTGCTCCGCGGGGCGCAGCAGCCCGAAGGTGGAGCGCGCCGTGGTGACGTACCTGCGCTCGGCGCCGTCCGCCTTCGCGGACTTCGACCCCGTGCACCCCCCGGCGCACGAACGAAACGTCGTGCGTGGGCCGCGCTACCACGCCCGCCTCTTCGCCGCGCGCCCGCCGCTCGACATCGTCGCGCGCCTCTGGAGGCCGCTCGGCTGGGCCCGGGCGCACATGGCGCGCGTGCTCCTGTGCGACGGCCAGCAGGTGCTCTCGTGCCTGGTCGTTCACCAGCGCGCGCCGTTCCGCCGCGGATCGCTCGCGCGCCTGTCGCAGAGCGTGCAGGAGCTCGCGTGGCGCGCGGCGATGGACCGGGCGACCCAGGAGGCCCCCAGCGACGTCGCACGCCTGAGCGTCGCCCTCGAGGCGCTCGGGGCCCCGGCGTTCCTGGTCGGCGCGGACGCCGAGGTCGAGCTGATGAACGCCGCCGCGACCGCCGCTGTGGAGCGCGACGGGGCGGCCATCGTGAGCCGGATCCGCGCGGCCGTGGCGGCGCGCGAGTCCGCGCCGGCCCTCGACCTCTGGCCGCTCTGCCCCCGAGCAGGGCGCTCGCACTGGCTGGTCGTGCTGCGCGCCCGGACCGGCATCGACGCGCGGCTCGACGCGGCGGCGCGGCGCTGGGACCTCACGCCGCGCGAGCGCGAGGTGCTCGATCTGGTCGTGCGCGGCCTCGCGAACAAGGAGATCGCCGAGGCCCTGCGCTGCTCGCCGCGCACGGTGGAGGTCCACCTGGGCACGGTCTTCAAGAAGGCAGGCAAGACCGCCCGGGCGGAGCTCATCGCCTCCGTCTGGGACGAGGCCGGGCGGTAGGGGGCGGGCGGTGGCGCAGCGGAGCCCGCCGGGCCGACAAAGGGTCCTCCTCGTCGACGACGACGCGACGCTTCGCCGCGCCATCGGCCGCCTGATCGCGACGAGGTACGAGGTCGTCGAGGCCGCCGACGGAGACGAGGCGCTCGAGCTGCTTGCGAAGGGGCCGGCCCCCAGCGCCATCCTCTGCGATCTCGCGATGCCGCGCGTGAGCGGCGCCGACGTGTACCGCGCCCTGCAGCTCCGCCATCCCGAGCTCGCGCAACGCTTCGTGCTGTTCACCGGCGGCGGCCTGAGCGACGAGCAGTGTGCGTTCGTCGACGGCGGGGAGGTCCCGGTGCTCCACAAGCCGTGCGCCCGCGACGAGCTCCTCGGGATCCTGGCGACGGTCACGCTGCGGTAGGGGGCCGCTCGGGGCTCGCGCGCACCCGCACGTGCACGATGCGGCGGCGCGCGACCTCGGTCAGCTCCGCGGTCACGCCCTCGCCGAGCGGCACGCGATCCCCGGTGCAGGGAGGTCGCCCGAGGCGCGCGACGACGAGCTGCGCGACGGACCGCTCCGGGACGCTCGCGTCCACGCCCGCCACGACGCGCCGCAGCTGCGCGGTGGAGATGCCCGGGCTCACGTCCCACGTCCATGGCTCGCCGGCGACGGGCACGATCTCCGGCGCCAGCTCGTCGAGCTCGTCGCGGATCTCGCCCATCACCTCCTCGACGAGATCCTCGAGGGTCAGCAGTCCGCTCGTGCCGCCGTACTCGTCGACCACGACGGCGATGTGGACCTGAGACGCCTGCATGTCGCGCAGGACGTCGACTGCGGCGCGGGCCTCCGGCACGAACGGCACGTCGCGCCGCAGGGGGGCGAGGTTCGAGAGCTCGCGCACATCGTCGCGCAGAAAGAGGTCCTTGACGTAGATGTACCCCACGACGTCGTCGAGCGATCGCTCGCGCGTCAAGAGGACGCGCGAGTACTGGACGTGCCGCATGTACGCGATCGCGGCGGTCGGCGGCGTGCCCACCGGAAGCGACGCGATGTCGACCCGCGGGATCATCGCGTGGCGCGCCGAGCGCGCGGCGAACTGCATCACGCGCTCGACGAACTCCGCCTTCGCGCGACCGCCCGGGGTGCGCCGCGCGTTCGCGGTCAGGACGGCGAGGATCTCCTCCTCGGTGATCGAGGCCTCCAGCGCTCCGACGTGCGAGGTCATGCCCAGCAGTCGGAGCACGCCTTCCTGGCTCTTCTCCATGAGCCATAGCAGCGGCCGGAACACGAGGTCCACGACGTGGAGCGGGAGAGCTACGCGCAGAATCGTGTCGTGCGACCGCTGGATCGCGATGAACTTGGGGACGAGCTCTCCGAGCAGGACGTGCACGAACGTCAGCGTCGCCAGCGCGCCCGCCTCGACGAACGCGTGCGACTCGCCTCCGAACGGCTCGCCCCCCACGGCGATCGAC
The DNA here is from genome assembly GCA_021778125.1 of Myxococcales bacterium. Classification (GTDB taxonomy): domain Bacteria; phylum Myxococcota_A; class Polyangia; order Polyangiales; family Polyangiaceae; genus Palsa-1150. The sequence continues at coordinate 2,614 of JAJYCT010000342.1, read as the reverse complement.
GCGCGATCGGCCAGGCCGACGAGCGCCGGCTCGCCGACCCAGCCGAGCCCGAGGCTGGCGGCCGTCACGCCGAGCTGACAGACGGTGAGGTAGCGGTCGAGGTGCGAGAGGACGCCCTCCGCCCACGCGGTGCGCCGGTCGTCGCGCCGCGCACCCGCGCGCAGCTGGGCCGCGCGAGCCTTGACCATCGCGAACTCGGCCGCGACGAACAGGCCGTTGACCGCGATGAGCGCGACGGCGATGAGGAGCGCGAGCATGGGATCCGCGCGCCTCTCCTCGAACGCATCGTCCGGACCACGCGCGCCGCGCCCGCACCGGCCGGGCGGCGCGGCGCGTACGGCTGCGGCGGCGCAGCCGCACGGCTTGCGCGATCGCGAAGCGCGCGGGCCCCTCGCGGCGCGCGGCTCGCCGGGCCGAGAAATGCCATGGCTGGCGGCCGACCGTGCGCTACGCTGCCCCCAGAGTGGTCGCCCGAGGACGCAGCTCGCTCTCGACGTGGTGCCGGCCAGCGCACGTGCTGGTGGTGGCGCTCGCCGTGCTCGTCTCGACCGTCTTCGGCGGCCACCGCTACTTCTACTGCGAGCACCGCCACGCGGCGAGCTTCGACGCGTGCTGCGCCCACGCGCCGGCGCCGCAGGACTCGAACGCCTCGAGCGGTCCGACCCTCGAGCGCAGTCCGTGCTGCACGACCGACGTGCTCGCCACGGCGGCGCCGGGGGTCTCCGCGCGGGGCCAGCCCTCGCTGCAGGCGCCGCTCACGGCGGTCGTGCCCGCCCTCGCCGCGTGCCGCGCGCCGCGGGTGGTCGCGCGCACCCACAGGGGCCGGTTCGCGCGCGGGGGGCCGAGCGCTCCCGACCCGCGCGAGCACCGCCTGCGGCTGATGGTCTCGCTGACGTGATCGTGCGCGCGCGTGAGCGCGCGGACGCCGGGCTGCGCACGTCGAGAGCCTGAGCGTCGAGAGGGTCGCCACGTGCCGCGCCAGCTCGCGCGGCGCGCCCCCGGTCATGGGATCCGGGCCCGGCGACCGGATCGCGTCTTCCCAGAGACCTCAGAACGAGCCGCCTCCGCGGACCGAGCCGCCATGTCCATCCTCCGAGTCTCGTCGGTGATCTGCGTCGCCCTCCTGACGCTCGTCGTCCCCGCGCACGCCGGGCCGCCCCTTCCCCCGGACGGCCGGGACGCGGGGCCCGCGCCCGACGTGGACGCGCTCGTCCGGCTCGCGCTCGATCGCGCCCCCTCCGTGGCGGTGCTGCGCTCGAAGCTCGCCGCCTCGCGCGAGCAGCAGGAGCCCGCGGGGGCGCTGCCCGATCCGATGGTGGGCATCATGCTCCAGACCATGGGGCCCCCGTGGAACCCGCAGCCCCCGATGAGCATGGGGCAGGTGGAGGTCTCGCAGGGGCTGCCCTATCCCGGCAAGCAGCGCGCTCGGCGGGAGGCCGCCGAGGCCGAGGTCGCGATCCGCGCCGCCGACGTCGACGCGCTGCGGGCGCGGCTGTCGATGAGAGTCCGCTCGACCTACGCGCAGCTGTACGCGCTCGACCAGGAGCGGGCCTCCCTGTCGGCGGGCAACGAGCTCGTCGACGCGCTGGTCGCGGCGGCGTCGGCGCGGTACGCGGCGGCGCAGGGGGGCCAGGAGGCCCTGGCGAAGGTCGATCTCGAGCGCAGCGCCCTGGGCGAGCGCGAGGCCGACCTGAGCGCGAACCGAGCCGCGCTGGTGGCGACGCTCGATCGGCTCACGGGGCAGGACCCACGCACGCCGATGGGCACCGTCGACCACCTGCCCGAGCCCAGGCTCCCGTCCGGCGCGCTGCTCGACACGGCCCTGGCCGACGCCCCCGAGCTTCGCGTCGAGCGCGCGGGCGTCGAGGCCTCGCACCGCCGGCTGCACGCGGCGGAGACCGAGACGCGCCCGGACTTCCTCGTGGGGCTCGCCGCGGGGTCGACGACGACCGGGGATCCGGTCGTGACCCTGCGCGTGGGCGTCGAGCTGCCTCTCTGGCGCGGCAAGAAGCAGGATCCGCTGATCCGCGCGGCGCAGCACGACATCGAGGCCGCCCGCGATCAGCTCGCGGACGCCGAGCTGACGGTGCGCGCGGAGCTCGAGCGCCTCGAGGCGCAGTGGCGCCGGGACGGCGAGCAGATCGCGCGCTACCGGGAGGCCATCGTCCCGCAGTCCTCCGTCGCCCTCGGCGCGGCCCGCGGCTCGTACGCGACGGGCCAGGGCGACTTCACCACGGTGATCGACGACTTCCGGCGCTGGCTCGAGGCGCGCGCGGGGCTCGCCCGGCGCGAGGCCGACCGGTTCACGACGTGGGCGGAGATCGAGGCCCTGGTGGCGGCGCCAGCCCCGGGCCCGGCGCGAGGAGACGTGCCGTGAAGACCTCCTCCCCCCTCGTGCGCGCCGCCCTCCTGCTCGCGCTGCTCGGCCTCCTCCTCGTCGCGATCCTCTCGGGGTGCTCGCGCGGCGGGGCCCCCGCGGTCCAGTACCACTGCCCGATGCACCCGACGTACGTCTCGGACCGGCCCGGCGACTGCCAGATCTGCGGCATGCGCCTGGTCCCGATCGAGCCGCCCGACAGTCGCGCTCCGGGGGCCGCGTCCCCGGGGGCCGACG
>JAJYCT010000341.1 GCA_021778125.1 Myxococcales bacterium | reverse complement strand
GGCGGGGGCCGCGCGATCGCGGAGGCGAGGCGCGCGGAGGGCACCTCGCCGCTCACCCGGCCGCCCTCCGCGGCCATCTGCTTGAGCGACCGGCGATCGAAGATCTGCATCCCCTCGTCCGACTCGTCGATCGCGCGCTCCGCCGCGGGCTGCCGGACGCCCGAGCTGGCGATCGGCCCGGGCGGACGGGCGGCCACCGCCGAGGCGGGCGGGTCCACGTCCACGTCGATCTCGTCGTCCTGCGGGGTGCGCGCGTCCAGCCCGGCGGGCCGCTCCTCGGGCGTGTCGTGCGTCCCGGAGCGCCCCGCCTCCCGGTACGGCGACGGCACGTTGTGGTCGGCCCACGTGTCGCTCTCGACGACGCTGAACTGCACCGGGCGCACGCCGGGCAGCGGGCTGGCCTCCACCAGGCGGCGCGCGAGCTCCATGCAGCTCGGGATGCGCGCCTGCAGATCGTGCTCGATCGCGGCGTGGACGACCTCGGCGAGCGGCCGGGGCACCCACGGCGCCACGCGCGACAGCGCGTCGGGCGGCTGCGACACGAGGTTGATGATGAACTGCTCGTACGTCTCGAGCTCCGGGTACGCCGGGCGCCCGGCGAGCATCTCGTAGAGCACCAGGCCCAGCGCCCACACGTCGGTGCGCGCGTCGACCGCGAGCCCCTGCGCCTGCTCGGGCGACATGTACTGCGGCGTCCCGACGACGGTGCCCGCGCGCGTGAGCTTGAGGCGCGACTCGGCGCGCGAGGCGTCGATGACCTTGGAGATGCCGAAGTCGAGGATCTTCACGAGCGGAGCGTCGTCCTCGCGATCGACCAGGAAGATGTTGGCCGGCTTGAGGTCGCGGTGGACGACGCCCGCCGCGTGCGCCCTGACGAGGCCGCGCGCCACCTGGAGCGCGAGGCCGACGGCCTCGTCGGGGTGCAGCTGCCGCTCGTGCTGGAGCCGCTTGGCCAGGTCCTGCCCGGTGAGAAACTCCATGACGAGGTAGAGCCCGAGGTCCGGATCCGCTCCGACGTCGAAGACCTGCACGATGTGCTGGCTCTCGACCAGGCTCGCCGCGCGCGCCTCCTGCCGGAAGCGCAGCGCGATGTCCCTCATCCCCGCGAGCGACGTGTCGATCAGCTTGATCGCGAGGCGCTTGCCGATCTCGAGGTGCTCGGCCTCGCACACGACGCCCATCGAGCCGGAGCCGACGACGCGCCGGATGCGGTACTTGCCCGCGACGACGGCTCCGGTCAGGCGGTGTTCGAGGGCGCCGTCCACGAGGGGAGGTAGGATACCAGAGTGGGCCGCGGAGCGGCGCGTGGCCTGGCCGCGGCCACCGCTGAAACGGCTCGGAAGCAGAGCTCGACCGGGCGATCGGACGCACCAGGCCTGAACCAGCGAGACACGCGGCGTGTGTCGCGAGAGAGCGAACCCTCGTCCTCGAGCGATCGGGCGAGCCAGGGTGAGAGCGGTCGATCGCGAAGCTGGACATGGGCCTGCAGCCAGGTAGGTGGTCGATCGATCGCAGGTTGGCTCGGGCGGGATGGTGGTCTCGATCCTCGACCGATCAGGCTGTGATCTTCGGGGAGTGTGACCGGGTGATCGCTCGGAGGGGGTCGAGCACGACGACGCGCCGCATCCGGTACTTGCCCGCCGCCTTCGGCACCGACGACCGCGGTCAGTTCCAGCTGTTTTCCACAATGGCGGGGCAGAAGCACCCGACGTCGGTCCCCGTCCCGGTCGACTGGTAGGCCTGGCCGAGCGTGGGGGTGACGGTGGTGGAGCTTCCCGTTGCGTAGACCCAGCACGTGCACGTGCCTGTGGAGAAATTGCCCGCGGTCTTGCAGACGACGGACTGGAGAGTCGACCCCGCGCCACACGCGAGACTGTTCGGGTAGACGGTCCCCGCTTGCCCCGAATAGGAGTTGGCCGCCTCGGTCGCCTGCGTGATGTTGTACGTCCCCACCGCGACGCAGTCGTAGTAGTACCCGGCGAATCCGTTGTTGTGCACGGTGTCGCACACGCCGCCGGAGCTCGTCGAGCAGCACCCGCCGGCGCACGTCCCGCAGGTCGCGCCGCCCGCGCCGCACGAGCTGGCCGACATCGCGCCGGACGCCTCGCAGGTCCCCGTTGCGCCGCCATTGCAGCAGCCCGTCGGGCACGTGGTGGAGTTGCACGTGCACGTCCCGTTTGCCTTGTAGCAGAGGCCGTTCGCGCAGCTCGCGCACAGCGCGCCGCCCGCACCGCACTGCGTGTTCGACTCGTTCGCGTACGCGATGCAGCTGCCCCCGACGGACGCGGTGCAGCAGCCATTGGGGCACGACGTCGCGTCGCACACGCACTGACCGGTCGTCTTGTTGCACTCCTGCCCCGCGCCGCAGACCCCGCACGTCGCCCCGCCCGCGCCGCAGGACGAGTTGGTCTCGCTCGTCAGCGCTTCGCACGTCGTGCCGCTGCAGCAGCCGGCGCACCCGGAGCCGCCGCACGTACAGGATCCACTCGAGCAAGACTGGCCCGGCGCGCACGCGCCACACGCGGCCCCCGCCGTGCCGCACTGCGAGGTCGACTGGGTCGCGTAGGGCACGCAGGTGTTGCCGCTGCAGCACCCGGTCGGGCACGACGCCGCGTTGCAGATGCACTGGCCGGTCGTCGTGCTGCAAACCTGGCCGTTTCCGCACGCCGCGCAGGTGACGCCCAAGGCGCCGCAGGAGGAGCTGTTCTCCGAGGCGTACGCATCACACGTGCCCGCGGTCCCGCCGTTGCAGCAGCCCCCAGGGCAGGTGTTCGAGTCGCACGAGCAGGTGCCGTTGGTCTTGTCGCAGAGACCGTTCGTGCAGCTCCCGCAAGCCGCGCCTCCCACGCCGCACTGCGTGCTCGACTGCGAGGCGTACGGCACGCAGGTGTTGCCGCTGCAGCAGCCATTCGGACACGAGGTCGCGTCGCACACGCACCCGGAAGAGCTCTTGGAGCACTCCTCGTTGGTGGAGCAGGCGCCGCACACCGCACCCGCGACGCCGCACGACGCGTTGGTCTGCGAGGCGTACGCCACGCACGTCCCGCCCACGGTCGCGGTGCAGCACCCGTTGGGGCACGACGTCGCGTCGCACACGCACTGGCCGGTCGTCTTGTTGCACTCCTGCCCCGAGCCGCACGCCCCGCACGCCGCGCCGCCGGCTCCGCACGAGGTGTTCGTCTCGGACGACGGGGCCTCGCACGTCGAGCCGTTGCAGCAGCCCGTGCACGCGCCGCCGCCGCCACACGAGCAGACGCCGCTGGCACAGGTATCGCCGCTCCCGCAGGGGCTGCACGCCGCGCCCGACGTGCCGCAATGGCTCGTCGACTGGGATGCGTAGGGAACGCAGGTGTTCGCGTTGCAGCAGCCGGTCGAACAGGACACGGCGTCGCACACGCACTTACCGGCGACGCAGTCTTGCCCCGCTGCGCACGCGCCGCACGCCGCGCCGGCCGCGCCGCACGAAGCGGGGGACTCCGCGGCGTATTGCTCGCACGTCCCTGTGACTCCCCCGTTGCAGCATCCGTTCAGGCAGGTGTTCGCGTCGCAGGAGCAAGTCCCGGTGGTCGTGTCGCACACGCCGTTGGTGCAGCTGCCGCACGCCGCGCCACCGGCACCGCACTGGGCCGCGGACTCGGAGGCGTACGGGACACACGCGTTGCCATTGCAGCAACCGGTCGGGCACGAGGTCGCGTCGCACACGCACTGTCCGGTCGTCTTGCTGCACTCCTGGCCCGTACCGCAGGCCCCGCACGCAGCACCGGCCGCCCCGCACCCGGCGGTCGTCTCGGACGCGTAGGGCACGCACGTGTTGCCGCTGCAGCAGCCATTCAGGCACGAGGTCGCGTCGCACACGCACGCCCCGGCGCTGTCGCAGTGCTGTCCGCTGCCGCAGACCGCGCAGCTCGCGCCGTTGGCGCCGCACGAGGTGTTCGACTCGTTCCCGAGCGTCTCGCACGTGCCGCCGCTGCAGCAGCCCGCGCACGACGTGCCGCCGCACGAGCAGCTCCCGCCGGAGCACGCCTGGCCGCTCGCGCACGCGCTGCACGCCTGGCCGCCGCTCCCGCACAGGGACGAGACCTGCTGGGCGAAGGGGATGCACGTCGTGCCGCTGCAGCACCCGGTCGGGCAGGAGCTGCTGTCACACACGCACTTGCCGGTCGTCGTGTTGCACTCCTGCCCGGTGCCGCACGCCCCGCACGCCACGCCGCCCGTGCCGCAGGAGCCGGTGGACTGCGAGCCGTACGGCTCGCACGTGCCCGAGGCCGTGCAGCAGCCGTTCGGGCAGGTGGTCGAGTCGCACGCGCACTGGCCGGTCGTCGTGTCGCACAGGCCGGCCGCGCACACGGCGCACGTCGCGCCGCCCGCCCCGCACTGCGACGAGGACTGCGAGGCGTACGCCACGCACGTCGTGCCGCTGCAGCACCCGCCCGGACACGACGTGACGTCGCACACGCACGCCGAGGCGCCCTTGGAGCACTCCTGCCCGGTTGCGCACGAGGTGCAGGCCAGGCCGCCCGTGCCACACGACGCGCTGGTCTGCGACGCGTAGGGCATGCACGTGCTGCCGTTGCAGCAGCCGGTCGGGCACGACGTCGCGTCGCACACGCACTGGCCGCTGCCGTTGCACTCCTGGCCCGACGCGCAGGCGCCGCACGCGACGCCGCCGGTGCCGCACGACCCGCTGGACTCGCCGGCGAACAGCTCGCACGTGCCCGACGCCGTACAGCACCCGGGGCACGACGTCCCGGCGCAGGAGCACGCCCCGCTCGCGCAGGACTCGCCGGTGCCGCAGGCCGAGCAGGCGTTGCCGCCGGTGCCGCACTGGGTGGCCGACTGCGTCGCGTCCGGGACGCACGTGGTGCCGTCGCAGCAGCCGGTCGGGCACGACGTCGCGTCGCACACGCACTGGCCGATCGTCTTGCTGCACTCCTGGCCCGCCGCGCACGTGCCGCACGCCACGCCGGCGGCGCCGCACGAGTCCTTCGACTGCGAGCCGTAGGCCTCGCACGCGCCGGTGGCCGTGCAGCAGCCGTCGGGGCACGTCCGCGCGTTGCAGCCGGACGCGCCGTCGGGACCGTGGGCGTCGGTGGGGCTCGGCCCGTCGGTGAGCGTGGCGTCGCCGCCTCCGCTGTCGACCGACGCCTCGGAGGACGCGCCTTGATCGGGCTCGCCGTCGCCGGCCATCGTGCCGTCGTCCAGACCGCCGTCGCAGTTGCCGCCGGAGCACTGCCCCTTCGAGAACGCGTCGACGCCGGCGATCGATGCGCAGGCCCCGACGGAGCCCGCGATCAGCGCCGTCGCCAGTATGGCGACGAGAGCCCTCACACTCTGACCATACGCGGGGCGACCCCATCCGGCCAGAACGTTGCGGCGCCGGTCTCCGGGAGATCTGGCCGACCCCCGGGCTCGCCGCGTCGACCGCTCGTGACGCCGCGTCACGCGGTCTCGACGCCGTATCGACTTCGGGGGACACCGTGACCCATGGCCTCGATGCCGGCTCGACACTTCGTGACGCCGCGTCACGAGGTCTCGGCGCCGCATTCGAGGCTCGTGATCTCGTGTCCCGTGGCTCGTGCTACGCTCGCGCGCGGAGCGTCGGATGGGCAAGCGCAAGGCGGGCTTCGGCGGCGCGCTGCGGGCGGTGAGAGCCGCGCTCGGGGTGTCGCAAGACGTCCTGGGCGCCCGGCTGGGGGTGTCGCGCCGCACGCTCACGCGCTGGGAGATCCACGACGAGCTCCCGCCGGTCGCGCAGCGCAAGCACCTCGCGACGTCGCTGCCGGACGTCCCCGCGGAGCTTCGCGCGGCGCTCGTGCGCGCGCTGGAGCTCGACGACGGCTTCGTCGCGTCGATCGCGGCCGCGGCGCCCGCGCCCTCCGCGGCGCTCCCACCGGC
>JAJYCT010000340.1 GCA_021778125.1 Myxococcales bacterium | reverse complement strand
TCACGTCGAAGGAAACGGAGTTCACGCGCTCGGCGGCGTCCTTGCCGTTCGAGGCCGTCTCCACCGTCACGCCCTGACGCGCAAGGGCGCTGCCGAAGGCGCGGAGGATCGCGGGATCGTCGTCCACGAGGAGCAGTCGAGTCTCGGCGTCCTGTGACATGGCCTACCTTCCGTTGCCCCCGCGGAGCACTTCCCGCACCTTGCGCGCCAGCGAGATCGGCGTGAGCGGCTTCTGGAGATACGGCACGCCAGAGTCCAGGATGCCGTGCTGGAGGATCGCGTCGTCCGTGTAGCCCGACATGAAGAGCACCTTGATCCCGGGCCGCCGGGTCGCCGCGCGCTCGGCGATCTGCCGGCCGCTCATCCGAGGCAGGACCACGTCGGTCAGCAGCAGGTGGATCTTCGAGCCATGCTGCTCGCAGATGAGCAGGGCCTCCCCGCCGTTCGGCGCTTCCAGGACCACGTAGCCGTTCCGTCGAAGGATCTGTCGGGCCAGGGTGCGGACCTGATCGTCGTCCTCGACGAGCAGGATGGTCTCTGTGCCGCGATCCGACTCCGGTCCGGGCCGCTGCGAGGGGCGGACCTCGGCGGCGCCGCTGACGCTCGGAAAGTGCACCTTGAACGTCGATCCTCTTCCCGGCTCGCTGTAGACCCAGATGTGCCCCCCGCTCTGCTTGACGATCCCGAAGACGGTGGCGAGGCCCAGGCCCGTTCCCTTGCCCTTCTCCTTCGTGGTGAAGAACGGCTCGAAGATCCGCGCCTGGGTCTCCGCGTCCATCCCGATCCCGCTGTCGGTCACCGCCAGCTTCACGTAGGAGCCGGGCTGCACGTCGTGGTGCGCACGCGCGTAGTCCTCGTCGATCTCGACGTTCGCGGTTTCGATCGTCACCTGTCCCCCCTGCGGCATCGCGTCGCGCGCGTTGATGGCGAAGTTCAGAACGATCTGCTCGCCCTGCCCGGGATCGGCCTTGATGTTCCGGAGTCCGTTCCCGGGCAGCACGGTGAGCACGACGTCGGCGCCCAGCAGGCGACGAAGCATCCTCTCCATCCCCGCCACGCTCGCGTTCAGGTCCAGCACCCTCGCCTCGAGGACCTGCTGCCGACTGAACGCCAGCAGCTGCCTCGTCAGCTCCGTGCCGCGCAGACCGGCCTTGCGGATCTCCTCGACGTCCGCGCGGAGGGGCTCGTCCAGCCGGAGATCGCCCACGATCATCTCCGAGTAGCTCAGCACGACGGAAAGGACGTTGTTGAAGTCGTGCGCGACACCCCCCGCGAGCCGCCCGACGGCCTCCATCTTCTGGGCCTGACGGAGCTGCTCCTCCAGGCGCCTGCGCTCGCGGACGTCGCGGATCGCGCCGGACACCAGGACTCCCTCGGCGGTCTCCAGGGGGCTCAGGCTGATCTCGATGGGGAACTCCGTGCCGTCCGCGCAGAGGCCGTAGAGCGCGAGCCCCGAACCCATCGCGCGCGGCCCGGGCGCCTGGAAGTAGCCCCTGCGGTGCTCGGGGTGCTTTCCCCGGAAGCGCTCCGGCATGAGCTTCTCCACGGGTTGACCCACGAGAGCCTCGCGGGCGTGCCCGAACAGGCGCTCGGTCTGCGCATTGACGAGGACGATGCGGCCCTCGCGATCGACGATGACCATTGCGTCCGGCGCGCTCTCCACCAGCCGGCGGAACTTCGCCTCCGTCGCCTCTGCCGCGTGCTCGGCGAGCTGCCTCGCCGCGTCCGCGGCCGCCCGGCGCACGCGGACCATGCCAAGGTGGGTGCGGACGCGCGTGACGAGCTCGCGAGCCGAGAAGGGCTTGACCAGGTAGTCGTCCGCCCCGGTCTCGAGCCCCTCGAGCACGGCCTCCTCGCCGGCGCGCGCCGAGAGGAGGAGGACGGGGACCGACTCCGTTCTCGCCTCCGCGCGGAGCGCGCGCAGGAGCGCCGCACCGTCCATCCGCGGCATCATCACGTCGCTGAGCACCAGGTCCGGAGGACGGGCGAGCGCGGACGCGAGCGCGGCCTCGCCATCTCCCACGACCTCGACCTCCCAGTGCGGAGCCAGGAGGCGCAGGAGGTAGTCGCGCATGTCGCCGTTGTCGTCGGCGACGAGGATGCGCGTGCCGTCGCCAGCCGCGCGCGTGGGAGGCGTGACATCCGCTGTCCACTGCGGCCCGCGCACGGCGATTCGGGTCCACTGCCGGGCCTCCAGCACGGTCCCGTGCGTGCGGGCCGCGCCCGGCGCGGCGTGCCCCGCGGGCGCGATCTGCTCGCCCGGCAGGTGCGCCGATCCGAGCGGGAGAGAGACCACGAACGTGCTCCCCCGGCCGACGACGCTCTCTGCCCGCACCGTTCCCCCGTGCGACCCCGCGAACTCGCGGACGAGCGCGAGGCCGATGCCGGTGCCCTCGAAGCTGCGACTACGCGAGCCCTCGATGCGGTGGAACCGTTCGAAGATCCTGGGCAGCTCGTGAGGCGGGATCCCCGTGCCGGTGTCGCTCACGGACAGCTCGACGTGGCCGTCGCGCGCGTGCAGCCGGACCGCGATCTCGCCCTCGAACGTGAACTTGAACGCGTTCGAGATGAGGTTCAGGACGATCTTCTCCCAGTGCGCGCGATCGACGTAGACCGGCTCAGGGAGCGGCGGGCAGTCCACGACGAGCCGGAGGCCGGCCGGCTCGACCAGCGACTTGAAGGAGGAGGCGAGGCCGCCGGTGAGGACGGACAGGTCGGTGGGCTCGAACGTGCACGGCAGGCGCCCGGCCTCGATGCGCGAGAAGTCGAGCAGGTTGTTCACTAGGCCGAGAAGCCGGGCCGCACTCCGGTGGACTGCGCGCAGATCCTCGCCCGCCAGGGCGCCCCGCGCGAGCGCGTCCTCGATCGGCCCGAGGATGAGCGTCAGCGGTGTGCGGAACTCGTGGCTGATGTTGCTGAAGAATGCGGTCTTCGCGCGATCGAGCGCAACGAGCGCGTCGGCCCGCTCGCGCTCCTCCTCGTACGCGAGCGCGCTGGACACCGCGGTCGAGACGTGACCGGCTACCAGATCGAAGAAACCCCGGTAGTCGTCATCGAAGGCGCGTCGCGGGCTGATCCCGAGCACGAGCACGCCCGCGGGTCGCTGGAGTCCGGGGCGGACGATCGGCAGAAGCATCGCCCTCTGCGGCGGCTCATCCCACGGCTCCCGTGGGAGACCGTCGAACCGGCCGGCGAGATCCGGGACGACCTCGGCGCGCGCACCGGCCACGACCCGAGCGAGGGGCCAGCCCGCGGCGTCCCGCTCCGCCGTGTCCACGGCCAGCGGGCTCGCGGGCGACCCAGGCTCCAGGCCGGCGTGACCCACCAGGTCGAGCTGCTCGCCGGCACTGTCGAGCAGGTAGAGGAGCGCGAAGGGAATGTCGCGCGGATTGCGCCCGAGGACGTCGGCGCACTGCTGCGCGGCTTCCTTCGAGGTCCGGGCCTCGACCGCCATCTCACGCAGCGTCTTGAGGCGACGCCGGTCCAGCACGCGGGCCGTGCTCTCGGTGCACGCGTTGAAGATGCCGCTCGGTCGGCCCGCTTCGTCGCGGATCGGGCTGTACGAGAACGTGAAGTACGTTTCCTCCAGGTAGTCATGGCGCCGCATCAGCAGCAGGAGGTCCTCCGACCACGTGGCCTCGCCCGTCGCGATGACCTGGTCCATCATCGGCCCGATGATGTGCCAGATCTCCGCCCAGCATTGCTGGCCGGAGCCCCCGAGAAACTGGGGGTGCTTGGTGGCTCCCAGCATCGGTCGATAGGCGTCGTTGTAGAACATCCAGCGCTGCGGACCCCACCAGAGGACGATGGGGTGGCGCGAGCCGAGGCAGATGCTCACGGCCGTGCGGAGGCTCTGCGGCCACGCGTCGACTGGGCCGAGCGGGGTACCGGACCAGTCGGTGGTGCGAATGAGCGAGGCCATCTCTCCCTCGCCCGCGAAGAGCTGGTCCGCTAGCGTCGCAGGCCTGGTCGTCCGGTCGTCGCTCCGGTCGTGCATGGGACGTCGCTGTTGGGGACCCGCTCAAGGCGAGTCCTTCACGATTGTACCGAACGATCGTTCGCGCGGCATCCAAACTCACGCCGAGCTCGACGGCGTCCGGGCTCTCTCAATAGTGAGAGAGGCGTTCGGCGGTAGCGCCGCGGGGGCTTTCACAGCCCGGTCCGCTGCCGACCTCTCGCACGTCCTCGTCAAGCGGAGATCTGAGCGGGGGCAGCCTTGGGCGTGGGCTCAACGGCCCTCGCGACCGGGCGTGGTTCGCAAATCGCGGCGAGCGTCTGCACGATGCTATCGCCGCTGTGCCCGTTGGCCTTGCGTCCGGTGGAGCGGTGGGCATGACGGGCCAGATCGTTCATCGAGAGGATGCCCTTGAGGCGCCCGTCCCCGTCGAGGACCGGCACGCGGCGGACTCGCGCGCGCCTCATCAGTGTTTCGACCACTTCGAGGGGATCGCTCTCGCGCGCGCCGTGAACCTGCTTGGCCATGGCGTCCGACACGGGGAGCTGCCAGAGGGGCAGGCCGTGAGTGTAGGCGGCCATGCAGATGTCGCGGTCCGAGATCATGCCGACGACCCGGCCGTCGCCATCGAGGACTGGGACGATGCCGCAGTCGTTCTCCCACATGAGCTGCGCGGCTCGCTGGAGGTTGTCGTCGATGCCGCACGACTTCACGGCGCAGGTCATCAGATCCGAGGCGTTCATGGTGGCCCCCTTCATGGTTGGTGGGACTGCCCCAGCAAGGCGTGGGCCAAACAGAAGAGTGCTTCCAGTCGCGCTTCGGCAGAACGAGCGACGCACGGCTTGCGGTCTTTGTGCAGCCCGTACGCGCAGCTTCGTGACAGGAGCGAGGCGGCTGCGCGCTTCGCCGTCTCGTCGCCATCCCTCGCGCCCAGGCACGCTCGCCCGAGCCGCAGACGGCATGGTACCACCGCCCCCTCTGCCGCGATGCCCTCGCCGGCGTCGGCACTCGACCGCGCATGACCGATCCTGGCATCCATCTCGTGACGCCTCGTCCATTCGCGTTGCACGGGCCACGATCAGCGTGCACGCCCGTCCAAGATCGAACATCGCTCGGCACAGGAAGCGAGGGACGGGCGTGCCCATCCTCCTCCGCCATGCCAGCAGCCAGGCGCATCTCGCTCGCCCTCGGGTCCCTCCGGACGCTCGTCGACGCGCTCGACACGCTTCCCGAGTCGAAGGAGAGGGCCGCCGTGCTCGCAGGCGTGCACAAGTGCAGGGAGACGGTCGAGCGCTGGCAGGAGCAGCCGCCCACGATCGAGGAGCATGAGGAGGTCGTGGACCGCCTGCTCAAGCTGCACGTGGCGGCGACCTGGTTGCGACGGGGGTAGGGACGGCTCGTGAGCATGCGTGCCGAAAGCCGCTAGACTACGGAGGTGCAGGTGCAGGGCTTCACGTGCGCGGACTGCGAGCGATGCTTGCCTGCCGTCGACGAGGGTGAGGCCATCGGCAGGCACGGCTGGAGGATCAGCCGTCACACGATCGCGGGCGTTGTCGTGGTCGAGGCCCGGTGCCCGGAGTGCGTCGCGCGCCAGCGGGTCTCGCTGCCACCGATGGCGCCGCTGCGGCGTCATCACTAGCGACTCAATTGAGAAGCCCCCGCGCGCGAGGGGGGGGGCCGTCGTGGCGGGGGGCGTGGGCGCGGACGAAGGGGCGTCCGAAGCCCCCGTCGAGAATACCAGGACGGGCTTCTGTCGCTACAAGCGGCCACCCTGGCAGTCCGACCGGACGGGCGGTGTGCGTGCGCGTGCGCGGGGCGGAATCGTGTCCATCGTGGGACGACGAGGGTCGCGAGCCCGCCGAGCCGCGAAAGGCCCATCATGGCCTCGCGTCGCGAACGTCGTAGCCTGATGGGACGATGCCTCGAGCCGAGCAACGTCG
>JAJYCT010000033.1 GCA_021778125.1 Myxococcales bacterium | reverse complement strand
GCGAGGGGGGCGCGCCCCCGCGGAGGACTGCGCTGCAGAACCGCATTCAACCGCCCCGCAGACCGCCCCGAAGGCCCCCGGTTTCCCGGCCGATCGCTTCAACCCCTCCGAGCGCGGTAGCGAGTGGTTCGCGCTCGATACGCTCGACTTCCGCGGCGATGCGCGGGACGCTCGACGACGCGACGAAGTCGAAGCTCAAGGACGTGTACGGCTGCATCCCGAGCGTGCGCCCGTGGGCAGCGAAGAGGACGACCTTGAGCACCAGCAGGCCCAGCGTCGGCAGGCGGCGCGGCCACGCCCGGCACATCGCTTGCGTCGGCGCAAGGCATGCGCACCTCGTGGATGCTGGCCGTAGGCACCGTCGGAGCCGTGAACCTCGCGGGATGCGCCTCCTGGAGCGAGGCGGGCAGGGTCCGCACCCAGGCCGCGAAAGATCTGCGCTGCGACGCGAGCGCCGTCGCCGTGCGCGAGAGCGGGGCGCCAGGATCGTCGCGAGCCAGTCGGCGGTGAACCCGATCTGCGGCAGCCGCACTGGCCAGCATTGCGACCGCGATGAACGGACGCAGCGACCGAGATCCGCTGTGAAAGAGAAGGTCGCCGCACGCCCGGCGTCCGGTCCGCCCTTCACGACGCCCGCGAGCGACACATCGACGACGCGAGCTCCCCGCACGTGGGTGACGCCGGTCGACAGCGTCAGACGACAGCCTCGGCGCTCACGCCGTCCACTCCTGCATCCACGGCTTCGCGCGATACCGATCCCAGGCGTCGGGCAAGACGGTGACGACGGGGCCGTCGACGTCGCCGCGCGCGGCGACGCGCAGCGCGGCGACGACGTTCGTGCCGGAAGAGCCGCCCACGAGCAGCCCCTCCTCGCGTACGAGCCTCTTCACCATCGCGAAGCTCTCCTCGTCGCTCACGCGCTCGGCCGCGTCGATGACGCCACGGTGCAGGTTCTCGGGCGCATCGCTGCCGCCGATGCCCTCGACGGCGTAGGTCCCGTCCGGGCCGATGCGCCCCGTCTCGACCCAGTCGGCGAGGCCCGAGCCGACGGGGTCGGCGAGCACGATGCGCACCCGTGCGATGGCGGACTTCAGCTTCCTGCCGACGCCGCTGATCGTGCCGCCGGTTCCGGCGCCGGCGACGAACGCGCCGACGCGTCCGCCGGTCTGCTCGAGGATCTCCGCGCCCGTCGTCTCCTCGTGCACGCGAACGTTCGCCGGGTTGCGGAACTGGTCGGTGAGAAACCATCCGCTCTCCTCGGCCATGCGGCGCGCGACGTTGCGGAAGTTGTCGGGGCTCGCCGGCGGCGCGTTCGGAGTGACGACGACGCGCGCGCCCACCGCGGAGAGCGCGACGCGCTTGTCGACCGACATCTTCTCCGGCATGACGCACACGAGCGAGTAGCCGCGCGCGGCGGCGAGCAGCGCGAGCCCCATCCCGGTGTTCCCTGCGGTCGCCTCGATGAGCGTCGCACCGGGGCGGAGTACGCCGCGCGCCTCGGCGTCGTCCACGATGGCCTTCGCGAGGCGATCCTTCACGCTGCCGCCGGGGTTCATGTGCTCGCACTTCACGAGCACCGGCACGGGAAAGTCGCGCGCGACGCGCCGCAGGGGCACGAGCGGCGTACGCCCGATGTGGTCGAGGAGGTCGTGTCGTTCCACGGGTCGACTCTACAGGCTTGCAGGGCGCTCAGGTGCGGTGGGCGGCGCGAGTCATGGCCTCGTGTAGAGCCAGGACTTCTCGAAGAGCACCTTGCCGAGGTGCCACCGCCGCGACGGCGCGTGCACCTTCACGACGGGCTTGGGCTCGGCGTAGAAGTCGCCACCGCCGAAGCCCGCCTTGCCGCCGCCGATCTCGATGAAGCACTGGCCGTGGCCATCGAAGCGCGCGGCGCCGGGGCGCCCCTCGATCGCCGAGGCGATGTTCTTCGCGACCACCTCGGCCTCGCCATGCGCGAAGACTCCCGCCTTCGGGAGCGGCTTTCCGAGCTTGAGCGGGATCGAGGCGACGTCGCCGATCGCGTAGACGCGGGGAAAGCGCGTCTCGAGCGAGTGACGATCGACGGAGACCCAGCCCGTCTCGCTCGCGAGCGCGCTCTCGCGGATGACGCGCGGAGCGCGGTGCGGAGGGACGTACGCGAGCACGTCGAAGTCGGCGTGCGCGCCGTTCGCGAACTCGATCCGCTTCGCGGTCGCGTCGACCGCCGTCACCTGGTGCTCCGGGTGGTACGGGATGGCCTTCGCCTCGAGCAGCTGTTTCACCGCGCCCGACATCTCAGGCCCAGCGACGCCCATCGGGCCGGGCTCGGCAGCGTAGACGTCGATCGCGACCGCGTCGCGCCGCGCGCGCGCGCGGAAGAACGCATCGACGAGGAGCGCGGCCTCATACGGCGCGGCGGGGCACTTGTACGCCGGCGCCGCGGTGAGCACGACGACGCGCCCTTTCGTCAGCGACTCGAGATCGGCGCGGAGCGCCTCGGCCCCATCGAGGGTGTAGAAGTTGCGTCCGGCCTCTCCGAGACCAGGCACGGTCTCGGGCGCGAGCTCGGCGCCGAGGGACACGACGAGGTAGTCCGCGTCGAGCGTCTCTCCCGAGACCGTCACGCGGCGCGCCTCGGGGTCGATCTTCTCGATCTCGCCGTGGCGCACCTCGATCCCCTTGCGCTCGAGCCGATCGAACGGGCGCTGGATGGCCGAGGGCTCGCGCTGTCCGACCATCAGCCAGAGCAGCGACGGCGCGAACACGTGCTGGCGTTCGCGCTCGACGAG
Source organism: Myxococcales bacterium (assembly GCA_021778125.1). Classification (GTDB taxonomy): domain Bacteria; phylum Myxococcota_A; class Polyangia; order Polyangiales; family Polyangiaceae; genus Palsa-1150. Next base: position 24,696 of record JAJYCT010000033.1, on the reverse strand, counting down.
CACGATCCGGTGCTCGCGCGAGAGCTGCCTGCGGAGAGAGCGCGCGGCGACGACGCCGCCGACCCCGCCGCCCAGGACGACGACTGTCTTGGGCGTGGCCATCAGAACACCAGCGCCTTGTCGGCCCACTGCGTCCAGTCGGTGAGCTGTTCCATGTTGCTGCGGTGCGTTCCTTCGACGAGCTCGCCGTCGCCGACGCCGCGCGCGTCCATGCAGGATCCGCAGACGCCGATCTCCGCCCCGTGGCGCACCGTCGCGCGCAGCATCGTCTCGACGTTGTAGTAGCCCTGCGGAACCTTCTGCCCCGCCTTCGCGCAGCTCGCCGCGTCGCCGATGAGAAACACCTTCACCTCCTCGCCTTGGCGCTTCGAGAGCGAGCCGGCGAGGCGGAGCGCGTTGTAGCTTCGCTCCGTGCCGTACGGCGGATCGTTGAGGATGAGCAGCGTCTTTCCCATGATCAGCTTCCTTTCTCGGCGGGCTCGAGCCAGCCCTGCGTTCCGCCGCAGAGCGAACGAGCCGTCGCGAATCCCAGCGTTCGAAGAAGCGCGGCAGCGCGGTCGGACCGTCCGCCGCCCTTGCCGCACACGGTGACGATGAGAGCGTCCTTCGGGAGCTCGGCGGCGCGTTGCGCGAGCGTGTCGAGCGGCATGTTGACGGCGCCGTCGACGTGGGCGGCCGCGTACTCGTCGGGGGAGCGCACGTCGACCACCACCGGGCGATCGCGTCGCGTGAGCTTGTCGCGGAGCTCCGAGGGAGGGAGGCACGTGGGCGGCAGCGCCGTATCCGAGCCGTGCGCCTTGAGCGTCTCCTTCATGCGGATGGCGACGACGAGGCCCGAGCCGAACGTCATCGCGGCGACGAGCCACATCGCCGACGACAGGCCGAGCGCGTCGGCCGTGATGCCGGCAATGAGCGCGCCGATCGCGTACCCGAGGTCTCGCCAGAGGCGGTACACGCCGACGGACGAGGCGCGCCACGAGGGATGCGCGACGTCACCGATGGCCGCGAGGAGCGTCGGGTAGACCATCGCGGTTCCGACGCCGAGGAGGGCGCCGCCGATCGCGAAGCCCGCGAAGCCGCTCGCGAGGATCACGAAGCCGATGCCGACGGCCTGCACCCACATGCCGGTCGCGATGAGCCACTTGCGACCGAGTCGATCGGAGAGCGCGCCCGTGAAGAGCTGCCCGACCCCCCACGTCGCCGGGTAGACGGCCGCGAGCACGCCGATCTGCTCGAGGGACATGCGTGCTGCGGCGAAGAAGAGCGGAAAGAGCCCCCACGCCATGCCGTCGTTGAGGTTGTTGACGAGGCCCGCCTGGCTGACGCTCGAGAGGTTGCGGTCGAGGAGCGTCGTTCGCCAGAAGACCTCGCGCTGAGTGGGCACGCCCTCGGGCGGGAGCTCGCCGTGGAGCTTCGACTCGTGCGCCACGTGGTGCTTCGTCTCGCGGACGACGAGCGCCGAGAGCGCGAGGCCGAACGCGACGAACGCGACGCCGAGGTAGAACGGCTGCGGACGAAGGCCGTAGTGCGCGGCGATCCAGCCCGTCGCGAGCGCGGACCCGGCGACGGCGAAGTAGCCCGCGAACTCGTTGAGCCCCATCGCGAGGCCCCGGTTCTTCGCGCCGGCGAGATCGATCTTCATGATGACGGTCGTCGACCACGTGAGGCCTTGGCTCACGCCCAGGAGCACGTTGGCGAAGAGCACCCATGACCAGCTCGGCGCCCACATGAGCAGGAACGGCACCGGCGCGGCGACGAGCCAGCCGCCGACGAGGACGTGCTTGCGGCCGAAGCGATCCGAGAGGCGCCCGGCGAGGTAGTTCGTCAGCGCCTTGGTGACGCCGAAGACGATGATGAACGAGAGCACCGCAGCGCGCGCGGCGAGGTGGAAGTCGTGCTCGGCGATCGCAGGGAGGATGCTCCGCTCCATGCCGACCATCGCACCGACGAACGCGTTGACCACGACGAGCAGCGAGAATTGCGCGAGGTTCTCGCGCAGGCCGAGACGTATCGACGGGCTCACGATTGCGCCTCTTCGGTTCGACCCTGGTTGAACCTCAGGATGCGCTCCATCTCGGCGGGCTTGGGCGGCACGTCCGCGAGCGCCTCGACGAACGCCTCGCGCGAGAGCTTGAGCATCGGGTTCCAGCGCTTCTCGAAGCCGATCGAGCTCGCAGGCTTGCCGCTCATCCCGGCGCCGCACGCGGAGCCCGCGAAGTGGCCCGGGTAGACCTCGAGCTCGTCGGGTAGCGTGAGGAGCTTCGCGTGGATGCTGTCGTGCAGCGTGCCGGCGTTCTCGCGACGCTCTCGGGCGTGTGGCCCGGCGTGTGGCGCACCTCGATGCGCGTGTTGCCGATCTCGATCTCCTGGCCGTCACGCATCGGCTCGAACGGGACGCAGACGTTCGCGCTCTCGTGGGCGATGTACTCGTCGATGTCGCGCTCGTGCGCGTCGACGACCGCGCACTTGCCGAGGCCACCGCACCCGAACAGGTACGCCGCGCAGCCCGTCTCGAAGTCGTAGTACGGCTTGAAGATCACGACGCGGCCTCCTCCCCCTCTTCGACGCGCCACCCGCGCGCGCGCCAGTCGACGACCCCTTGCTCCATGCGATGGGCGCGGAACCCCTTCTTGCGAAGGACCTCCACGGCCTCGATCGCCATCACGCAGTACGGCCCGCGGCAGTAGGCGACGATCTCGCGCCGTTTCGGTAGCTCCGCGATCCGCTTCTTCAGCTCGGACAGCGGAACGGAGAGCGCGCCGGGGATGTGCCCCGCGCGGTACTCCTCGGCCGGGCGAACGTCGAGGACCGTGACCTCGCCGCCGCGGACGCGGCGAAGCAGCTCGTCGCCCTCCACGGCGTCCATCGCCCCGCGCTCGTTGAGGTAGGCGCGCGTGACCCGATCGACCTCGGCGAGCCGGTCTTCGGCGAGACTGCGCAGCGCGTGGAAGAACTGGCAGACCTGGTCGTCGGCGAGCCGGTACTCGACGTAGAGCCCCCTCTTCTCGGTGTCGACGAGGCGCGCGGCGCGCAGGATCTGGAGGTGCTGGGAGGTATTTGCGACGCTCAGCGAAGCCTGCTCGGCGAGCGCCTCGACCGTGCGCGGCCCCTGGCAAAGTAGATCGAGCAGCTCGAGCCGCTTGGGTGCGGCAACCGCCTTCCCGATACGGGCGAACTGATCGTAGACGGCATCCTTGAACTTGCGATTGGGGGAAGTCGTGGCGTTGGTCATTCAGTCAACCGAGTACTTGAATAGTGCTCGCGCCGCTGCCGGTCAAGGCCGAGCGACGGACAAAGGCCAAGCGCAAGGGATCAGCTCTACCGCAGTCGCTTCCGCGCGGTGGCGAGAGAGATCACTGTCCCGACGGCTTCGCGCATTTCCTCGCGCTGGGCCGTCGAGTAGTGCCGTTCCACCGTACTGGAACGGCGCACTCACTGGGGTGGAGCGGACGCTGGGCATCGTGCAGTCGCGGCGCGCCGAGCGCGCGGCCTGACTCAGAACGAGCCGTAGACGCCGGCGCTTCCCAACCCGATCCACGGGTTCAGGGTGGCGCTCGTCGACGGCGCGGCGTGCGGCCGCAGCACGAAGAACCCCGTCAGCGCCACGCCGGCCGCGACGCCCGCCGCGATGAACGAGACCGTCGAGATCGTCGCACCGGGACGCTCACGGACGTGACCGTGTCGGGCTTCGCCGACGGCGTCCGCGTCAACGGCTCGGGCGCAGTGACGCTCGGCAAGGGCGTCACCCTGACGGCGAACACCAACGGGCTGCACGTGTCGGACACCGGCGCGGCCTGAGGCAAAGGTCATCGTCCTGGTCATGGACAACCTCAGCACCCACGGCTTGTCGTGCCTCTACGAGGCGTTCCCCCCGGAAGAAGCTCGACGCCTCGTAGAGCGCTTCGAGATCCACCACACCCCCAAGCACGGGAGTTGGCTCAACATCGCCGAGATCCTCCTCTCCTCCCTCGCGAGGCAATGCCTCGACCAGCGCATCGCCAGCCGCGCCGACCTCGAGGCGCGCCGGGTCGCCTGGAAGCGCGCTCGCAAGACAGGCCGAGTGAACTGGCGCTTCACGACACGGGACGCGAGGATTCGCCTGCGCCGGCTCTACCCAACGCTTCGATGGAAACGGTGCGCTAGTTTAGATCCCGTCTCGTGCTCCACGCGACATGACGCATGTCAGGGGCAGCCGCCGGCACCCTACCGCGCCCCGTTATTTCCTCGGAAGCTGCCGTTCGGCGATCTGCGGACGTCTCGAGGTGTTTGCTGCCCACCGCGCCAGGAAGAGGGATCCATGACGACCAAGTATCTGCTGTCCGAAGATCAGGTCCCGCGTCGCTGGTACAACGTGCTCGGCGACCTGAAGTCGCCGCCGGCGCCGGTGCTGCACCCCGGCACCCACAAGCCGGTCACGCCCGACGATCTCGCTCCGCTCTTTCCGATGGCGCTCATCGAGCAGGAAATGAGCCCGGAGCGCGAGATCGCGATCCCCGACGAGGTGCGCAACGCCCTCACCGCCTGGCGCCCCACCCCGATGTACCGCGCGCATGGCCTCGAGAAGGCGATCGGGACGCGCTCGCACATCTATTACAAGTACGAGGGCGTCTCGCCTTCGGGGAGCCACAAGCCGAACACCGCCGTTCCGCAGGCGTATTACAACGCGAAGGCGGGCGTGAAGCGCCTCGCCACCGAGACCGGCGCGGGTCAGTGGGGCAGCTCGATCGCGTACGCGGCGGGGCTCTTCGGGCTGAACGTCACCGTGTACATGGTGAAGATCAGCTACGAGCAGAAGCCGTACCGCCGCTCGATGATGCAGACCTGGGGCGCGGAGGTCTTCGCGTCGCCGACGAATCGCACCCGGGCGGGCAAGCAGATCCTCGGCAAGGATCCGCACTCCAACGGCTCGCTCGGCATCGCGATCTCGGAAGCCGTCGAGGACGCGGCGACGCACGATGACACCAAGTACTCGCTCGGCTCCGTGCTCAACCACGTGTGCATGCACCAGACGGTGATCGGGCTCGAGGCGCAGGAGCAGATGAAGCTGGCCGGCGAGTACCCGGACGTCGTCATCGGTTGCCACGGCGGCGGGAGCAACTTCGCCGGGATTGCCCTGCCCTTCGCGCGCGACAAGTTCAACGGCAAGAACGTGCGCCTGCTGGCCGCCGAGCCGACCAGCTGTCCCACGCTCACCAAGGGCGTCTACGCGTTCGACTACGGCGACACCGTCGGGCTTACGCCGATCGTGAAGATGCACACGCTGGGGCACGACTTCATGCCGCCGGGCATCCACGCGGGCGGCCTGCGTTACCACGGCGCTGCGCCGATCATCTCCAAGCTCCTGGACGAGAAGATCATCGAGGCCGTCGCCTACGCGCAGCTTGCGTGCTTCGGTGCCGCGGTCACCTTCGCGCGCTCCGAGGGAATCATCCCGGCGCCCGAGAGCTCCCACGCCATCAAGGCCGCCATCGAGGAGGCCAAAAAGGGCGACGCCGAGGGCAGGTCGCGCGTCATTCTCTTCAACCTGTCGGGCCACGGGCACTTCGATCTTGCCGCGTACGACGCCTATGTCGCGGGCAAGCTCGAAGACTTCGAGTACCCCAGGGATGCGGTCGCGAAGTCGATGGCCAGCCTCCCCGTCATCCAGGCCTGAGGGATGACGGGAGTCTCGACGCGATCGGTCAAAGAACGACCTCCGTGACGTTCGTCATGACGCTCCCGGCGACGTCGTGCGATCCACGAGCGCAGTGAGTGACGTGCCGCCGACCAAGAAGTTCGAGGTCCTGGCCGAGATCACGCGAGCCTCGCATTTCGCGTGGCACGCGGCGGTCCGGAAGGTCTGCCCGTCCGTCGACCCCATGCAGGTCACGCTGGAGATGTGGCGCATCACAGGCAAGCAGACCGGCGATGCCTACCTCCGGAAGCTCGACCGGAAGCTGCCCCTCGCGCCCCAGGTCGCGGCGAGCATCTGCTGGTCGAGCGCCTGCATGGGCGAAGACGCCGTCGTGGAAGGCCCCGCGGAGCGCGAAGCCTTCGTGGTCCATCGCGCATGCCCCTGGCAGCGATGGCACCAGAACAACGGCCTGGTGCACGAGGACCGCCCCGGTTGCGACGAGTGGTTCCGCGCGACGCTCGAGACGGTCAATGCCGCCCTCGGCACCAGCCTGCGATTCGAGACGCTCGAGAGTCTTCCGGAGGGGGGATCATCTTGTCGGCGCCGCATCTGGGAGTGAGCAGCTCCGCAGGTACCTCGGGGCCGGCGCCGCGCCCCGACGTCCTGCTCGGCGCAGAAGGCTTCACCGAGTGCCTGCTCGGCAACGAGGCCATCGTGCGAGGCGCGCTCGAGGCCGGGGTCGCCTTCATGGCGGGATATCCCGGGACGCCGTCGTCCGAGATCACCGACGGGTTCGCCCGCATCGCGAGCGCTCGCCACGTCGCGTTCGAGTACTCCGTCAACGAGAAGATCGCGCTCGAGCTCGCGTTCGCCTCGGCCATCGCGGGCGGGCGGTCCATGTGCGCCATGAAGCACCTCGGCCTCATGGTGGCAGGCGATCCGCTCTCGACCATCCCCTACATCGGCGTCGAGGCCGGGATGGTCATCGTGAGCGCGGGAGATCCGTCGTGCCACACGAGCCCCAACGAAGCCGACCAGCGTCACCTCGGCCCGATGCTGCACCTGCCGGTGCTGGACCCGAGCACCCCCGCCGAGGCCCACGCCATGACGCGTGCTGCCTTCGAGCTCTCGGAGGCCTGCCGGTTGCCCGTGCTCCTGCGCACCACCACGCGTGTCGCCCACTCGCGCGCCGACGTGCGCTTCGGGGCGCTGACCGAGCCGCGCGTGACGGGCTTCGTCCGCAACCCGTCCCGCTACGTGCCGATCCCCGGCAACGCGCGGCGCATGCGCGTCGAGCTGAAGGAGCGTATCGAGCGGGCGCGCGAGTGGATGGCGGGCTCGGGCTTCCTTCGCACCGAGGGCACCGGGCCCGACGTCGTGGTCGCCGCGGGGGTGCCCGCCGCGACGACCGCCGATCTGCTGCGCGAGCTGGGCAAGAGCCAACAGGTCACGCTCATCCGCGTGGGGACGATCCACCCGCTGCCCGAGCGCGAGCTCGTGAAGCAGCTGCGGACCGCGCGGCGCGTGCTGGTCGTCGAGGAGCTGTCCCCGTTCCTCGAGAACGCGCTGCTCGCCCTGGTGGCCCGGTACGGCCTGTCGCTCCAGGTCCTCGGCAAGCACAGCGGGCACCTGCCCGAGGAGTTCGAGTACGACCCGCTCATCATCCAGCGGGCGCTCTTCGACGCGCTGGGCGTCGGCGAGGCTCCAGGCCCGCGGCGGCTCGATCCGGTCGTCGCCGTGCGCGCGCCTTCGCTCTGCCCCGGTTGCCCTCACCGCGCCGCGTTCGTCGCGGCGCGCGCCGCGTTCGACGAGGACCAGCTCTACTTCAACGACATCGGCTGCTACACGCTCGGGTACGCCCCGCCGCTGCGCATGGCCGACGCCCTGCTCTGCATGGGGGCCGGCTTCACCCTCTCGGCGGGCGTCGCCCGGGTCACCGGCAAGCGGACCGTGGGCTACATGGGCGACTCGACGTTCTTCCACGCGGGCATGCCCGCGTTGCTCGACGCCATCCAGGCGCGGGCCAACGTCGTCGCCGTGGTGCTCGACAACGAAGTGACCGCCATGACCGGCTTCCAGCAGAGCCCGGACGGCGGGAAGATCGAGGCGGTCGCGCGTGCCCTCGGCGCGACCCAGGTGGAGACCATCGATCCGTACGACTTCGTCGCCTCCACCGCAGCATTCCGTCGAGCACGCGCTGCCACGGGAGTCAGCGTCGTGGTCGTGCGTCGCGCGTGTCCGGTGCACGTGGCCCGCGAGGGCACCGTCCCGCGCCCCGAGCCCTTCCAGGCCGATCCCGGGGCGTGTCGGACGTGCGGGCGCACGGACGAGAGCCTGCAGTGCGACGTGCCGGCCACCGAGGCCTACGAGCGCAACCTCGCGCGGGTCGCGGCGCTGCGGACGAAGCTGGACCCCGCTCCCGCGATCGCGCCGTGCGCGACCCGCTGCCCGCTTTCGCTCTGCATCCAGGGCTACGCGGGTCACATCGCCGTGGGCGAATACGCCGAGGCCGTCCGTCACGTGATGGCGCGCACGCCGCTGCCCGAGTCGGTGTGTCGCGTTTGCCATCGCCCGTGCGAGGACGCGTGTGTGCGGAGCTCGTGCGACGAGCCCGTCGCCATCAACGATCTCAAGCGCGTCGTCGTCGAGTGGGCCGAGGCCGCGCGGCCCGAGCTCTTGCAGGTGCACAAGGAGCTCGCCAACGGAATGACCGTGGCCGTGGTCGGCGCCGGCGTCTCCGGCCTAGCCGCCGCCCACGAGCTGGCCGTGCGCGGCTACCGTGTCACGCTGCTCGACGCCGAACTGCGCCCCGGCGGTCTGCTCACGCACGGCATCCCCGAGCACCGCTTGCCCGAGGCAGCCGTGGCCAAGGACATCGCACGCGTGCTCGCGCTCGGCGTGACCTTCGTCGGCAACACGCGCCTCGGTCGCGACGTGACGCTGACCGAGCTCGCCGAGCGGCACGACGCCGTCTACCTGGCCATCGGGGCGACCCGGGCGCGCGCACTCGAGCTGCCGGGCGCTGCAACGGTCCGTACCATCGACGCGCTGGCCTACCTTCGCGCCGTCCGCCTCGGCGAGGAGGCACCCCCGGGCGACCGTGTGGTCGTCATCGGAGGCGGAAACGCCGCCATCGACGCCTCTCGAACTGCCCTGCGTCGCGGCGCGTCTTCCGTCACCGTCGCGTGCATCGAAGGGCGAGAGGCAATGCCTGCCCTTCGCGAGGAGATCCTCGCCGCCGAGCACGAGCAGATCGCGTTCCGCCACGCCGTGCGCCCCGTCGAGCTACTCGCGGCAGGACTTCGCGTCGCGGGCGCCGACGTCGAGGAGGTCCTGGCGGCGGATCTCGTCATCATCGCCATCGGCCAGCAGGTGGACTCGAGCTCGCTCGATGCGGAGCGCGCCCCGCCACGCACCAGGGATGGCCTCGTCGACGTCGACCCGGAGACTTGCCAGACCTCTCTGCCGCGGGTCTTCGCCGGCGGGGACGTCGTGGCCGGACCGCGTACCGTCACGGACGCGGCGGCCTGGGGTCTGCGTGCGGCGTGGGCCATCGACGCGTCCCTGCGAGGCCACCCGATCGCCGATCGACGACCGCCCCCAGCACCCGCGCGAGCCTGGCCGCTCGCGATCCCGACGATCGAGATCGCAGCCGAGCCGAGGCGTCGCCCGCCCGAGCTCGCGCGGTCGGACCGGCGCCGCTCGACGCACGAGGTCGTGGGCGTGATGTCCTCGCCGGACGCCCGGGCCGAGGCCATGCGCTGCCTGATGTGCGGCCAGTGCGGCAACTGCCGCGTGTGCATCGATGCGCTCGGGTGTCCGGCAGTGGCGATGGACCTGTCGGGGGCGCACGTCACCGTCGACGCGACCTGGTGCGCCGGCTGCGGCGTTTGCGAGACGCTGTGCATGAACCACGCGATGCATGCCGGAAGGCCGAGGGTGTCGTCGTGACCGGCGGCCTCGCTCGACGCAACCAGCTGCTGCTCGTCGGCGTGGGGGGGCAGGGGGTGCTCGCCGCGGCGCAGATCCTCGGCGGCGCGGCCCACGAGGCACACCTGCCCGTCGTGGTCGGGCAGCTCCACGGGATGAGCCAGCGCGGGGGCAGCGTGCAGTGCACGGTCATCCTGGGCGCGGCCGAGAGCTCCTTCCTGTGCGGGCACGCGGCCGACACGGTCATCGCCTTCGAGCCTCTCGAGGCGCTTCGCGCGCTGCCCCAGATGGGGGCGTCCACGCGGGTCGTGACGAGCCGCTCGCAGCTCGTCCCCTTCGACGCGGTCCTCGCGAACGCCGCTCCGCATCATGTGGACCGCATCGTGGAGCAGCTGAGGCAGGTCGCGGGAGAGGTTCACGCGCTCGATACGCGGACGCTCATGGGGAGCGTCGCCGAGAGCCGGGCGCTCAACCTCATGATGCTCGGCGCCGCGGTGGGGCTCGGCTTCCTGCCGATCCCGGAGCCGACGCTGCTCGCCGCCGCCTACGCGCGGTGCGGCCGAAAACACATGGAAGCGAATCGTCAGGCGTTCCTGCTCGGGCGCGACGCGTTCCGGGCCGTGCAGACGTCTGGAGAGGACGAGAGGGTCGGCGCGTGACGACAAGAACAACGGGTCGTACCTACAAGCTCGGCATCGACGTCGGGGGCACGTTCACCGACCTGTTCCTGTGGACCTCGGGCGGCGAGGTGCGCAGCTTCAAGGCGCTGTCCACGCCCAGGGACCCGAGCGTCGGCGTCCTCGACGGGATCGCCCTGATTGCCAGGGCGCTGTCGCTGACCCCGGCCGAGCTCGCGCGTTGCATCACCACCATCGTTCATGGCACCACCGTGACGACGAACGCTACGCTCACGCGGCGAGGGGCGAGGACGGGCCTGCTCACGACCCGGGGCGTGCGTGACGCGCTCGAGATGCGTCGCGGCATCCGCGAGGACCAGTACGACAACCACCTGCGCAACGTCGAGCCGCTCGTGCCGCGGTACCTCCGCAGGCCCGTCGCAGGTCGGCTCGACTGGCGAGGTGAGGAGCTCGAGGGCCTCGATCTCGCCGGCGTCGAGGAGGCCGTCACCCTGTTCCGCGAGGAGGGCGTGACGGCGGTGGCCATCTGCTTCATGAACGCCTTCGCGAACCCCGTCCACGAGCGCGCCGCCGCCGAGGTCGTGCGTCGCGCGCTGCCGAGCGCGTTCGTGAGCGTCTCGAGCGAGGTCCTCCCCGCGATCCGGTTCTACAACCGCGTCTCGACGACTGCGCTCGACGCGTTCGTCGGGCCCGTGCTCCGCGACTACCTGCGGGCGCTCACCTCGCGCCTCGCCGAGGCGGGCTTCTCCGGCTCGCTCCTCATCATGCAGTCGAGCGGAGGCGTCGCGCTCCCCGACGCCACGGCGCGCCGGCCGGCAGGCACGCTCCTGAGCGGCCCCGCCGCCGCACCGCGCGCCGCCGCTGCGTACGCCGGCGAGGCCGGGTTCGCCGACTGCCTCGTCGTCGACATGGGCGGGACGAGCTTCGACGCATCGCTGGTCCGCGACGGGCAGGTGGAGCTCAAGCCGGAGGGCGACATCGCCCGCCTGCGCATCGCGCTGCCGATGCTCGACATCGTGACCATCGGCGCGGGCGGCGGCAGCATCGGGCGCGTGGACTCCGGGGGGCTGCTCCGGATGGGCCCCGAGTCGGCCGGGGCCGATCCCGGCCCCGCGTGCTACGGCCGGGGCGGGCCGCTGCCGACGTGCACCGATGCGAACGTCGTGCTGGGCTACCTCGATCCGACGTACTTCGCCGGAGGCGAGATGCGGCTCCATCCCGATCGCGCCCGCGCCATGATCGCCGAGCACGTCGGCGGTCCGCTCGGGCTCGACGTCGAGCGCGCGGCGGTGGGCATGTACCGCGTGATCAACGCCAACATGGCCCACGGGGTCCGCGAGATCACCGTGAAGCGGGGTGTCGATCCGCGCGAGTTCCCGATGGTGGTCGCAGGCGGGGCCGGCGCCTTGCACGGCTGCGCCATCGCCAGCGAGCTCGACATCCCCGTCGTGCTGGTGCCTCCGGTCGCGTCCGTCCTGTGCGCGGCGGGCATGCTGCTCACCGATCAGCAGCACGACTTCGTGCGCTCCTGCGTCACGCGCCTCTCGGACCTGCCCGCCGAACGGCTCGAGGCGCTCGTCCGCGAGATGGCCGACCAGGGCGAGACGCAGCTGCGCCGCGCCGACGTGCCCGCGGACCGCATCGAGCACTGTGTCTTGCTCGATCTCCGGTACGTGAAGCAGTACCACGAGGTCACCGTGCCCGTGGCGCGCGAGGCCGTTCGCGCAGGCAACTACGCGCAGATGCTCTCCGCGTTCCATCGCGAGCACGACCGGCTCTACGGCTACGAGCTCTCCGCCGAAGGCACCGGCGTCGAGCTCATCAACGTGCGCGTACGCAGCGTCGGTCGCACCGACAAGCCTGCGCTCCCGAAGATCGCCGCCGGCCCGCCCGATCCGGGTGGCGCGCTCAAGAGGCACCGGCGCGCCTTCGTTCCCGAGCGCGATCGCTTCGAGGAGCTGCCGGTCTACGACGGGCACCGTCTCCAGGCGGGCAACGCCATCGCCGGCCCCGCGCTCATCGAGCGCACGGACACCACGATCCTCGTGAGCGCCGACTACGCCGCGCACATCGACGGCTTCGGCACCTGCGTCGTGAGGAGGAAGGCGTCATGAGCGAACAGCCGATCGACACCGTGCTCGTCTCGATCCTGGGCCGCGCGCTGCGCGCCATCACGGACGAGATGAGCATCTGCATGGAGCGCAGCAGCCGGTCCCCGATCCTCTGCGAGGCGCGCGACTTCGTCACCGGGCTGTACGACGCCGAGGGGCGCATGCTCGAGCAGACGGAGAACCTGCCGATCCTCAGCTTCTCTCTCAGCCCCGTCTGCCAGCACATCGCCAGGAAGTTCGCGGGCGAGGTGTACCCGGGCGACGTGTTCTTCCACAACGACGTCTTCTCCTTCGGCAACCAGAACAACGACCTGGCCGCCTTCAAGCCCATCTTCCTGGGTGAGACCCTCCTGGGCTGGGCGGCGTGCAAGGGGCACCAGGCCGACATCGGCGGTGCCGTGCGCGGCGGCTACAACCCCGGCGCGAAGGAGGTCTGGCAGGAGGCGATCCGCATCCCGGCGGTGAAGGTCTACGAGCGAGGCAAGCTGCGACGTGACGTCTGGGATCTCATCTTCGCGAACATCCGGCTGCCCATCGTGCAGGAGGACATGCGCGCCGAGATCGGCAGCTGCACGGTCGGCGATCGCCGGCTGCGCGCCCTGGTCGAGAAGCACGGCCTGGAGAGGTTCGAGGCGCACAAGCGGGCGCTCTTCGACTCCACCCGCCGGCTGATGGAGGCCGAGATCCGAACGATCCCGAGCGGCACCTACCGGGGCGAGTCCACGGTCTACTACGACGGCCACCACCCCGGCTCGAAGCACAAGATCCGCGTGACCATCACGGTCGACGGAGGCCACGTCCGCTTCGACTACGCCGGCACCGACCCGCAGACCGAGGGCTTCGTCAACGGCACGTACGCCTCGACCGCCTCGGCGACGATCCTCACGTTCCTGCAGATGGTGAACCCGGCCATCCCCCACAACCACGGGATGGTCGAGCCGATCGAGATCGTGATCCCGGAGGGGACCCTCCTCAACGCCGCGTACCCTGCGGCCACGACGTTCGGCAACCACCTCTGCCCGCCCAACGCCGACGCCATCATCCGCGCGCTCGCCCCCGTGATCCCGACCCGGGTGACGGCCGGCTGGAACCAGCTGCTGTGTTCGCTCTCCACCGGCCGCGACACGCGCAAGGACGACACCTACGTGGACATCCTCTTCATGGGGCTGAAGGGAGGCTCCGGCGCGGCGGCGGACTGCGACGGGTACGACCACATCGGGATGATCGATGCGTCCGGTGGCGTGCTCGACCAGGACTACGAGATGTTCGAGCAGATGACGCCGCACCGCATCGTGTCGCACGAGTACCTCGTCGACTCCGCAGGCGCCGGCAAGCACCGCGGCGGGCTCGGCGTCGAGACGCGCTACGTCGTCGGCGGCGCGGGCGACACCCAGCTGGTGACCTTCGGCGATGGGGATGTCGAGCCTGCGTTCGGCCTCTTCGGGGGCGGCCAGGGAACGCTCAACTTCATCGAGCTGCGCACGCCGGACGGGCGGATTTCGCGCACCACGACGAAGGACCACATCCGGGACGTCCCCGCCGGCACGCTCTACGTGCAGCAGGCCGGAGGCGGCGGAGGCTACGGGCCACCGCAGGAGCGCCCGGCAGAGACCGTCGCACGCGAGGTGCGCGACGGGATCGTGTCCGTCGAGGCCGCCCGCGGCCAGTACCGCGTGGCGTTGGACCCCGTAACGATCGCGGTCGACGGGCCGCAGACGGCCCGGCTGCGCGGTGGCGAGAGCTGAGAGGAGTCCGATGGACTTCGCACTCACCGCCGAGCAGGAGGCCATCCAGAGGACCTTCCACGGCTTCGCCGAGCGCGAGATCCGTCCCCGCGCCCGCGAGCTCGACGAGCGCCCGGAGTTCCCGCGCGCGCTGTTCGAGCAGCTCGGCGCCCTCGGCTTCTTCGGCATGCGCTACCCCGCGCCCCTGGGCAGCGGGGCCGACATCGTCTCGTGCGTCTTCGCGATCGAGGAGCTGGCGTGGGGAAGCCTCTCGGTCGCCGCGGCGTGCACGATGCAATCGCTCATGGGGACCTGGTTCCTGCACCGCTTCGGGTCGCCCGCGATCAAGGAGCGACTCCTCGAGCCGGCGCTGCGCGGCGCCAAGATCGGGGCGATCTGCATGACCGAGCCGGACGCGGGCAGCGACCTGTTCGCGCTCGCGACGAAGGCGCGGCTCGAGGGTTCCGGCTGGCGCCTGTCGGGCTCGAAGACGTGGGTCACGTCGGCGCCGGTGGCCGACTTCTTCACGGTCTTCGCTCGCACGGGCGAAGACCGGCTCGGCGTCTTCCTCGTCGAGCGCGGCGCTCCGGGCCTCGACGTCGGGCGCAGCATCGAGAAGATGGGGGTGCGCTCGTCGCTCACGAGCGAGGTCCGCCTCTCCGATGTGCCGGCGGCGCTGCTGGGCGAGGAGGGAGCGGGGGCGAAGTACCTGCGCGAGATCCTCGCCGAGATCCGCGTCGTGACGGCCGCGATGGCGCTCGGCGTCGGGCGCGCCGCCTACGAGGAAGCACGCCGCTACGCCTCGGAGCGACAGCAGTTCGGCAAGCCCATCGACCGCCACCAGGCCATCCAGGCGCACCTCGCCGACATGGCCACGGAGCTCGAGGCGGCACGGCGGCTCACGCACTGGGCCGCGTGGCGGAGCGACCAGGGGCTGCCCAACGCCCGGGAGGCGAGCATGGCCAAGCTGTTCGCCTCCGAGGTGGCCCACCGCGTGTGCGATCACGCCGCTCGCGTCACGGCGAGCTACGGCTTCGCGGCGGACAGCCCCGTCCAGCGCTACCTGCGCGACGCGCGCTTTCTCCTCATCGGCGGAGGCACGTCGGAGATCTTGCGCATCAACATCGCGAGGGAATCATGACGACGAGCTCGAACGCGAGCAGCGAGCCCGCGGCGGCCACACGGCCCCCGGAGCCCATCCGCGTGCTGGTGGCGAAGCCCGGCGTCGACGGACACGACGTCGGAGCGAAGCTCGTCTGCCGTGCGCTCATGGAGGCCGGGATGAGCGTCGTCTACACGGGCCTGCGCCAGTCCCCCGAGGCCATCGCCGCCGCCGCGCGCGAGCATCGCGCCGAGGTGGTCGGGCTGTCGATCATGTCGGGTGCCCACCTGCCGCTGTGCGAGAAGGTCGTGGCGAGCCTCCGGCAAGCCGGAATGGATCACGCCGTGCTGATGGTGGGCGGAGTCATCCCGGCGCGGGACCGCGAGGCCCTCGCCGCGCTGGGCGTGAGCGCGGTGTTCGGGGTCAGCGCGACGCTCGACGAGGTGGTTCGATGGGTCGAGCAGCACGGACGGAGGGCGCCATGAGCGAGGATCGCGAGCAGCCGTCGCCCGTGACGTGGGACAGCGGGATCGCCATCAAGCCCGTCTACCGGGCGAGCGACGTCCCGCAGGTCGTCGCGGCCGACGGCGAACCAGGAGAGTTCCCGTACACGCGCGGGATTCACCCACTGATGTACCGCAAGCGGCCGTGGACCATCCGGCAGTACTCGGGCTTCGGCACGGCTGCGGAGACGCACGAGCGCTTCCTCTACCTCATCAAGCACGGCAACACCGGGCTCAACGTCGCCTTCGATCTGCCGACCCAGTGCGGGCTGGATTCCGACGATCCCATGGCCGAGGGCGAGGTCGGTCGCGTGGGCATGGCCGTCGACACGCTCGCCGACATCGAAGAGGCGTTCGACGGCATCGACCTGAACGACATCACCGTCTCGCTCACGATCAACGGCGCCGCGATCCCCATCATGGCGATGTACTTCGCCATGGCCGACAAGCGAGGCTTTCCGCTGCGCGAGCTCCGCGGCACCGCGCAGAACGACATCCTCAAGGAGTTCATCGGGCGCGGGACGTGGATCTTCCCCGTCGAGCCGAGCTTGCGTCTGGTCGGAGACACCATCGAGTTCTGCGCCCGCGAGGTGCCGCACTACAGCCCCGTCTCGGTCTGCGGCTATCACATCCGGGAGAGCGGAGCGACGCCCGCCCAGGAGATGGCCTACGGGCTCGCGATCGCGTGCGCCTACGTCGAGCACGTGCGCGCGCGCGGACTGGACGTCGACGAGTTCGCGCAGGGCATCTCGTTCAACTTCGACATCTTCGGCAACCTCTGGGAGCAGGTCGCCAAGTTTCGCGCCGGGCGCCGCCTCTGGGCCAGGATCATGCAAGAGCGCTACGGCGCCAGGAACCCGCGCGCGATGCAGCTGCGCATGATCGCGGGCGGCGGCGGCGGGGGCCTGACGGTCGAGCAGCCCCTGAACAACCTCGTGCGCAGCGCCTACTACGCGCTCGCGAGCGCGCTCAGCGGCACGCAGACGATGGCGCTGTGCTCCTACGACGAGGCGTTCACGATCCCCAGCGAGCAGGCGGCGCGGCTGTCGCTCCGCACGATGCAGATCCTGATGCTCGAGGTCGGCGCGTGCGACACGGTCGACCCGCTGGCGGGCTCCTACTTCGTCGAGGCCTCGACCGCGGAGATGGAGGCCAAGATCCGGACGATCATGAGCGACGTCGACGCCGAAGGGGGCATCGTGCGCGCGATCGCCGAGGGGCGCGTGCAGGCGGACGTGAACAGACAGGCCTACGAGCGACAGCGGCGCGTGGACCGGGGGAAGATCAAGAAGGTGGGGGTCAACTGCTTCGCGGACGACGGCGCGGAGCCCGACGTGGAGTTCCACCCGTACCGCCGCGAGAAGGCCGACGAGCAGGTCGCTCGCCTCCAGGCGGTCCGCGCGAAGCGCGACGGCGCGATGGTCGCCAGGACGCTCGAGGCGCTCGCGCGCGCCGCCCGCGAGGGGCGCAACGTCATGCCCGCCGCGATGGATGCCGTGAAGGCGTACGCCACCGTCGGCGAGGTCTGCGGCGCGCTGAAGCAGGTCTTCGGCACGTACAAGGAACCGATCCGGTTCTGAGGAGAGGCGCCATGGCAAACGAAGCGAGACCCGTGGTGCTGAGCGTCGAGCAGGCGCTGAGCATGTCGTACGCGACGCTGCGCTTCGTCCACCTGGGCTGGCGCGTCATCCGCATCGAGCCGACGCCGGCCGACGGGCGAAAGTTGGTGGGCGACCCGAACCGCCACATCGGACGCCGCGTCGCCGATGGCGATCGCCACGGCTACTTCGTCGGGCCCAACGTGGGCAAGGAGGCCATCGCGCTCAACCTCAAGGACGCCGAGGGCCGGGCGCTGCTGCGTCGCCTCGTGCGCGAGCTCGGCGCCGACGTGTTCTGCACCAACACGATGCCGGCGCGCCACGCCCCGCTCGGCCTCGACTACGCGACGCTCTCGGAGGGGCGCCCCGACCTCGTCTGGTGCTGCATCTCGGCGATGGGCCTCGCGTACCCCGACGTCCCTGGCTACGACCCCGTGCTGCAGGCGCTCTGCGGCTACATGGACATCACGGGCAACGCCGACGGCCCGCCCATGCAGAACGGCCCGCCCCTGGTGGATCTCAAGGCCGGCGACGAGGCGTTCGCGCAGGTGCTGCTCGCGCTGCTCGAACGAACCCGGACGGGCAAGGGGCGCGCCATCGACGTGTCGATGGCGCAGGTCGCGGTCAGCTGGCTGCTGACGTTCCTGCCCATGCTCGACATGGGCAGCTCCGGCGCCGACCTGCGTCGCTCCGGCAACGAGCACCGGCAGTTCATACCTACCAACGCGTACCCGACGGCGGACGGCTTCATCTACATGGCTGTCGGGAGCGACGCGCAGTGGCAGCGGCTGACGGCCCGCGAGCCCTTCGCTCCGCTCGCGCGGCCCGACCTGGCCACGAACGAAGGGCGCCGGGCGACGAAGGCGGAGCTGCACGCGAGCATCGCGGCGATCACCTCGCGGCTCTCCGCAGCCGAGGTCTCCCGCGCGCTCGCGGCGGCGCAGATCCCCCACGCGCCCATCACCCCCATCGACCGCGTCATGGACCTCGACTTCCTGCGAGGGGCTCTGCTGACGACGACGACACCGGACGGCCACCGGATCCGGCTGCCGCCACCGGCGGTCCAGACCGAGTGGCTGGAGCAGCGCGGCCGGGAAGTCCCCTTCGCTCCAGCCTACGGGGGCCAGACCGACTCGGTGCTCGCCGAGATTGGCGTCTCGGCAGACGACGCGCGGGCCTTGCGCGCACGGGGAGTCGTCGCATGAGCTTCGAGTACCTGCGACCGCGGACGCTGTCGGAGGCGTGGGATCTCGCCTCGGCGAGGCCGGGCGCCCGCTTCATCGCGGGCGGCACCGACGTCATGGTGCGCCTGCGCGAGGGGAAGGTGCGTGCGCCTGCGCTGATCTCGCTGCGCGCCATCCGGGAGCTCGCGCAGATCGAGATCGGTCCACCGCTCCTGCTGGGCTCGGGCGTGAGCGTGTCCGAGCTGCAGGCGAACCCGCACCTCGCCCGGCAGCTGCCGGTGCTCGTCGAGGCCACGCGCACGCTCGGCAGCGTCCAGATTCGCAACGCGGCGACCATCGGCGGCAACCTCTGCAACGCCTCGCCGTGCGCCGACCTCGCCCCACCGCTGCTGGTGCACGAGGCCCGCGTTCACCTCGCGTCCGCCGATGGCGTGCGAGAGCTCCGGCTCGAGGACTTCTTCGTCGGGCCACGCACGTCCGTCCTGCGACCCGGCGAGGTGCTGCACGCGATCGTCGTGGACACGCCCTCGACGGGTCGCGCGATCTTTCTCAAGAAGGGCCGAGTGCAGATGGACATCGCGCTGGGGAGCGTGGCCGTCCTGCTCGAGACGCAGGGACGGACCTGCGTCAGGGCCCGCGTCGCGGCCGGCTCGCTCGCTCCCATGCCCGTGCGGTTGCGCGACGTCGAGAAGGTCCTCGAGGGGGCCGAGCTCGACGACCGGACGATCGCCACCGCCCGCCAGGCCATCGAGCGCGACGTACGTCCCATCAGCGACGTGCGCGCGAGCGCTGACTACCGCAGGCATCTCGCGGGGGCGCTGCTCGAGCGAGCGGTCCGCACCCTGATGAACGGAGGCCGCAGATGAGGGTCCAGCTTTCCTTCATGGTCAACGAGGAGCCCGCGCGCGTGCAGGTCGAGCCGTGCGCTCGCCTCGTCGACGTGCTCCGCGACGCGCTCGGCCTGCTGGGGACCAAGGAGGCGTGCGGCAACGGCGAGTGCGGCGCGTGCACCGTGCTGGTGGACGGGCGCGCCGTCTGCTCGTGCCTGACCCCGGCGCTGGAGGTCGAAGGCGCCACGGTGCTGACGGTCGAGGGGCTGGCCGGCCCCGGAGCCGCCCTCTCGGACCTGCAACAGGCGTTCGTGGATGGCGGGGGCGTGCAGTGCGGCTTCTGCACCCCGGGGATGGTGATGAGCGCGCACGCGCTGCTGGAGCGCAACCATGCGCCCAGCCCGGAGGACATCCGCGACGCGCTCACGGGCAACCTGTGCCGCTGCACGGGCTACGCGCAGATCATCGAGTCGGTGCAGCTCGCCGCCTCGAAGCGTCGACCGAAGGCCAGCGACGGGGGCGACCATGGATGAGCTCCACTACGTGGGCAAGGACCGACCGCGTCCCGACGCCGCGGACAAGGTGTCGGGGCGCGCCCACTACATCCACGACCTGGTGCGCCCGGGGATGCTGTGGGGGAAGATCAAGTTCAGCGAGCACGCCAGCGCGCGCATCGTCCACGTCGACACGTCGAGGGCCGCGCGGTTGCCGGGCGTCCGCGCCGTGATCACGGGCTACGACACGCCCGAGGTCCGCATCGGGTTCCTGCGCGACAACTTCGCCCTGAAGCGCGACCGCGTCCGCCAGTTCCGCGACGAGGTCGCCGCGGTGGCCGCCACGGATCCGGACACGGCCGCCGAGGCCATCGAGCTGATCCGCGTCGAGTACGAGCCGCTGCCCGGTGTCTTCAGCCCCGAGGACGCCCTCGCGCCGGGCGCCCCCCTGGTCCACGAGCGGGACGCCGACGGTCGCCCCCTCACCAGCAACCTCCTCTCGCTCACCGTGAGCCACCGATCGGGCGACCTCGCGGCGGGCGAGCGCGCCTCCAGGTACATCGTCGAAGGGGAGTTCTCGACGCCGCTCATCCAGCAGGCGTGCATGGGCACCGCCGGCTGCATCGCCGAGATGGATGCGCGCGGCAACCTCACGATGTGGGCCAAGACCCAGATCCCTTTCCTCGCGCAGCGTGACTTCATCCGGACGCTGGAGGCCATGGGGCTGCCGGGGCGCAACGCCCGCGTGATCGTCCCGACGCTCGGGGGCGCCTTCGGCACGGGGCTGGACACGCACGCCTACGAGTACATCGCGGTCCTGCTCGCGCACCGCACGGGACGCCCGGTGAAGATCCTGTACGACCGTCGCGAGGAGTTCGCGAACCTCTCGCCGAGGCAGAGCGCCAGGACGCGGATCGTCCAGGGCTGCGACGCGGAGGGACGCATCACGTTCCGGCGTCTGCAGGTGGTCCAGGACAACGGCGCGTACACCTCGTGGGGCGCCACGTACCCGACCGTCATGCTGATGCCGGCGACCTCGCTCTACAAGGTCCAGAACGTCGAGTTCGACGCCAAGATCGTCTACACGAACAACACGTACGCCCAGGCGATGCGGGGCTACGGCAACCCCGAGGTCACCTGGCCGATCGAGTGCACGCTCGACCAGCTCGCCGAGCAGGCGGGCATCGATCCGCTCGAGCTGCGGCTGCGCAACAAGAACGAGCCCGGCGAGCGGACCCCCATGGGCCTGCAGGTCACCACGTGCGGGCTCGGAGAGTGCCTGGAGTTCGCGAAGACGAAGCTCGGCTGGGCGAGCAAGCGCGGCAAGCAGAGGGGCCTGCGCCGCGGCGTCGGCGTCGCGTCGCTGGTGCACGTCGGCGGCTCGGGCCGCATCTACCGGTCCGACGGGGGCGGCATCATCCTGAAGCTCGACGACTTCGGGAACGTGAACGTCTCGTACGGCGGGGTCGAGATGGGGCAGGGCCTGCACGCGGCGCTCACCGCGAGCATCGCCGAGGCCCTCGGGGTCGTGCCGGAGAAGGTCGCCATCAACCCGACCGACACCGCGACGTGTCCGTGGGACGTAGGCACGCACGCGAGCCGGGGCGCCTTCATCGCGTGCAACGCAGCGATCCGCGCGTGCGCGAAGGCACGCAGGAAGATCTTCTCCCTCTCGGCGGAGGTGTTCGCCGCGGAGGTGACCAGGAACCTCAAGGGGATCCTGAAGAAGAACCCGGGCTACACGCCGCCGGCGTACGACGTTGGTGCGGGCTGCCGCCCCGAAAATTTCGAGCTGGCGGCCGGCGTGCTCTGGCTGAAGGACGCACCCGACGAGCCCTGGCTGAAGCTCGAGCTGGGGCGCGTGCTGCGTGCCCTGCACTTCCGCGGCGTGGCGGGGCAGATGGTGGTCGAGGAGGCCTTCTACGAGCCCCCCAGCGAGCTGCCCGACTGGTCGAAGGGCGTCGGGAACATGAGCGCGAGCTACGCGTACGGGGTGCAGGGCTTCGAGGTGGAGGTCGACGAGGACACCGGCGACGTTCGCATCCTGCACGCCGTCGCCGCGCACGACGTGGGCCGCGTCCTCAACCAGCAGACGCTCAGGGGGCAGGTGCAGGGTGGGCTCGCGCAGGGGATCGGCTACGCGCTCTACGAAGAGGTCAAGACGAAGGACGGGCGCGTGCTCAATCCGACCTTCACCGACTACAAGATCCCGACGGTGCACGAGATGGCCTTCCCCGTGGACATGTGCTTCGTCGAGACGAACGATCCCGCGGGGCCCTTCGGCGCCAAGGGCGTGGGCGAGCCCGGACTGGTGCCGACGGCGCCCGCCCTCGCCAGCGCCATCTGGGATGCGGTGGGTGTGCGCATCAACGACCTGCCCATCACTCCCGAGAAGATCGTGCGTGCGCTCAGAGAGAAGAAAGCGAAGGAGTGACCCATGCTCGAGAAGACCTACATCCCCTACGGCGGCTACTGGTCCACGCCGTTCTGTCGCTGGCAGGGCGCGCTCGCGCAGGCCCACGCGATCGAGCTCGCGGCCGAGGTCACCCGGGAGTCGCTGGCCGCGCGCAAGGTGGACCCGAAGTCGTTCGACGGCGTCGTCCTCGGAATGACCATCCCGCAGGCCTCGTGCTTCTACGGAGCGCCGTGGCTCGCGGCGATGGTCGGCGCGACGGGGATCACCGGGCCCACCGTGGCGCAGGCGTGCGCCACGAGCGCGCGCGCGATCGCGACCGCAGGCGCAGAGATCGAGCTGGAGCAGCGCTCGTGCGTGCTCGCGGTGACGTGTGATCGCACCAGCAACGGCCCCCACCTGTACTACCCGCAACCGGGCGCGCCCGGCGGAACGGGGCTGTCCGTGGACTGGGTGCCCGACGCGTTCAACCGTGATCCGTGGGCCGAGAACCCCATGATCCAGACCGCCGAGAACGTCGCTCGCGAGGCGGGGTTCACCCGCGAGGCGCAGGACGCGATCGCGCTGTTGCGCTACGAGCAGTACCAGCGGTCGCTCGACGGGGACCGCGCGTTCCAGCGCCGCTACATGGTTGCGGGCGTGCTCCGCAGGGGGAAGAAGGAGCTCGCGAGGGCCGAGGCGGACGAGGGCATCCACCCGACCACGAAGGAGGGGCTCGCGGCGTTGAAGCCCGTGGTCGCCGGCGGAACCGTCACTTTCGGAGCGCAGACGCACCCGGCCGACGGCAACGCGGGGATGATCCTGTGCACCCAGGGGCGCGCCCGGGAGCTGTCGCGCGATCCGGGGATCCCCGTGCGCCTGCTGGCCTGGGGCGAGGCGCGGGTCGAGAAGGGGCACATGCCCAAGGCGGTCGTCCCGGCAGCGCGGGCGGTTCTCGCGCGCGCGGGGCTCGGCGTCGGCGACTGCAAGGTCGTCAAGACGCACAACCCCTTTGCGGTCAACGATCTCGTTTTCTGCCGCGAGCTCGGCGTGAAGCCCGACGCGATGAACAACTACGGCTCTCCGCTCGTCTACGGGCACCCGCAGGGGCCGACGGGCATGCGGCTGCTGATGGAGGCGATCGAGGAGCTCGCCATCCTCGGCGGCGGCTACGGCCTGTTCAGCGGTTGTGCGGCGGGCGACACGGCCATGGCGCTCGTGGTCAAGGTCGGGTGACATCGGCGCGATGACGCGCGCCGACCTCCTCGAGGCGACCTTCTTCCTGGACCACGACAATCCGAGGGTCTCGGCGTTCGCGAACGACGCCGTCGCCCGGGGCCCGCATGCCTGGCGAACACATCTCGGGCATCGCGCAGGCGTACGGGTTCGACGACTACGCAGCGGTATGGAACCACCCCGACAACGCCGAGGTGCAGAGCGCGCGCCAGGACCCGCACGTCTTGCAGCCGGGCGATCGGCCTCGTCGAGCCACTGGCAGGCGAAGCGCGCCTCTGCGTAGTGCAGCTCGACGTCGCCCGCCCGGAAGTCCTCGTCGCTCATCGCGAAGAGCGCCTCGAGGCTCACGCCGGCCCGCTCGCGCGGCGAGCATCTCGGCGCGCAGCTCGCGCGACTCGTCGCCCTCGGCCCAGGCGAAGAGGGCGTAGGCCGCGACGTCGGCGCCCTCACCGACGTGGGCGCGCAGGGCGGCGTGGGTGCGGTCGTCGGCTTCGCGGCGCCACTTGTCGTGCTTGAAGGCCTCGCGCTCGCGCGCCTCGGCGGCGGCGAGGTCACGGACGCGCGTCTGCAGGCTCGGTCGGATGGGCATCGGTCCCTCTCGGGCTGGCGTTCGCACCGTGCGCGCGGAGGCGGCGGTTGCGGCGGCGATCGCAGGCCCAGGTGCCTCACGCCGCTCGGGATGCGAGGATCGCCAGATACGCCGACTTGTTGGCGACCACGCCCTGGTCGCGGATCTTGAGCACCAGCGCGTCCAGGTAGACGATCGGCCAGACGGCCTCGAGGGGGCGCGCCTGCCAGGCCTGGACCTCGTCGACCACGGCGTCGGTGACCGACGAGATCAGGTCCGGCGAGACGTCGGTGCCGTACAGCTCCGACAGGTGGGCCTGGATGTCGCGCACGCTCATGCCGCAGGCGTACAGAGCCAGGATCTTGTCGTCGAAGCCGTCGAAGCGTCGCTGGTGCTTCTTGACCAGCTGCGGCTCGAAGCTGCCGTTGCGGTCGCGGGGGATCTCGACCGGCATCGGGCCCTGCTCGGTCGCGCGTCCTTGCCGCCCGCGCCCCCGCTTCGAGGGACTACTCGCGTCGACGCCTCCCTGTGACCGCACACCCCGGACTTGTCACCCGCACACCCCGGACTTGTGGCCCGACGATCCCGCTCTTGTCGCCGATCGGCACGCCTTTCGTCGCCCGCGATCCCCGGACTCGTCGCCGGCACGATCCGGACATGTCCGCCGGCATCTTCGCACTTGGCGCCCGCACGATCCGGATCGTGCGCCCGGCCGATCGACCTTTCACCCACGCCTCATCTCGATCCCTCTCCCGCGTGCCCCGGTGTCGTC
>JAJYCT010000339.1 GCA_021778125.1 Myxococcales bacterium | reverse complement strand
CGCGGCTCGACCGGACGTGGCAGGGCCGCCGGCCCCGGCAGCGACGCCACCTCGACGAACGACGCGTTGCGGATGACCCCGACGAGGCGGGCCACGAAGTCGCGCGTCAGTTCCGTCAGCTGCTCCTCGAGGGCGTGCTTGGGCATGGCTGACATTAGATACACCCGGCGCTTGACGGAGGGGACCGCGCGCCTTACACCGACTGCACAAGGACCCTTACCTGCACGTAAGACTTTAGGGTCAGACCATGAGCGTCCACCGACTTCCCCTTCTGCCCGCCTCGGAGCCACCCTCCGACGACGTCGTCCAGTCGCTGGACGAGGCGAGGGCGCGTCGAGACCTCAAGCAAGTCGGAGACTTGGCACACGAGACGGGCAAGACCGTCCGCGCCATCCACCTCTACGAGGAGCTGGGGCTGCTCACCCCGGCCGCTCGCAGTAAGGGCGGCTACCGTCTTTATGGCCGCGAAGCGCTCATGCGCATCCGCTGGATCGGCAAGCTGCAGGAGATGGGCTTCAGCCTGGGCGACATCCAGACGATCGTTCGTGAGTGGGAGCGGCTGAGCAGCGCTCCGCACGCCGCCAAGCGAATGCGCGAGGTCTATGCCCGCAAGCTCGATGAGACCCGCCTGCAGAGGCGTCGCCTCGAGGCCCTCGAGAAAGAGCTCGCCTCGAGCCTTCGCTACCTCGACACCTGCGACGTGTGCGATCCGCAGCGGCTCGTCTCGGCCTGTGAGTGCTGCGACCTGCACGACAAGGAAACCAACGTCCCCGAGCTCGTCCTGGGCTTCAGGGCTCACTAGGAACCGGCATGGCGCTCAAGCTCCCCATCTTCATGGACAACCACTCGACGACGCCGGTCGATCCGCGCGTCCTCGAGGAGATGATCCCGTACTTCACGACCAAGTTCGGCAACGCCGCGAGCCGGAGCCACAAGTTCGGGTGGGAGGCGGAGGAGGCGGTCGACCACGCGCGCGAGCGCATCGCGAAGCTCGTCGGCGCCAAGGACGGCAAGGAGATCGTCATCACGAGCGGGGCGACCGAGAGTGACAACCTCGCGCTCAAGGGCGTCGCCGAGTTCTACCGCGACAAGGGCAACCACATCGTCACGACGGTCACTGAGCACAAGGCCATCCTCGACACGTGCAAGCGCCTCGAGAAGCAGGGCTTCGAGGTCACCTACCTCGGCGTCGGCAAGGACGGGCGCGTCGATCCCGACGACGTCCGGCGGGCGCTCACCGACAAGACGATCCTCGTCAGCGTGATGCTCGCCAACAACGAGATCGGTACGGTGCAGCCGCTCGAGGAGATCGGCCGGATCACGCGCGAGCGGGGGGTCCTGCTCCACTCGGACGCCGTACAGGGCATCGGCAAGGTGGAGTTCGACGTGCAGAAGATGAACGTCGACCTCGCGTCGATCACCGCGCACAAAATGTACGGACCCAAGGGCATCGGCGCCCTCTACGTGCGGCGCAGCAAGCCGCGCGTTCGCCTGGTGGCGCAGATGGACGGCGGAGGGCACGAGCGCGGGATGCGGTCGGGTACGCTGGCCGTTCCGCTCATTGTCGGCTTCGGCAAGGCCTGCGACATCATGGCCCAGGAGGGCAAGGCGGAGTCGGCGCACTTGCTCGCGCTGCGCAAGCGCCTGCGCGAGCGGATCATGGGCAAGCTGGACGAGGTCTACATCAACGGATCGATGGAGCACCGCCTGCCCGGCAACCTCAACCTGAGCTTCAACTTCGTCGAGGGCGAGGGGCTGATGATGGCCATCAAGGACGTGGCCGTGAGCTCCGGCTCGGCGTGCACGTCGGCAAGTCTCGAGCCGAGCTACGTCCTGCGCGCGCTCGGCGTCGGCGACGAGCTCGCGCACTCGAGCATCCGGTTCGGCCTCGGTCGCTTCAACACCGAGGAGGAAGTCGACTACGTGGCCGACCTCGTCGTGTCCAAGGTCACGCGTCTGCGCGAGCTGTCTCCCCTCTGGGAGATGCACCAGGAAGGCATCGATCTCAAGAGCGTCGTCTGGGCAGCGCACTGAGTTTCATCGGAGGGAGCGCGGCCGCTCCCCCCGGGCCCCCACCCGCGAGAAGAAATCATGTCGTACAGCACGAAGGTCATCGAGCACTACGAGAACCCCAAGAACGTCGGGACGCTCGACAAGAGCGACCCGAACGTGGGCACCGGTCTGGTCGGCGCGCCCGCCTGCGGAGACGTGATGCGCCTCCAGATCAAGGTCAACGACAGCGGCGTCATCGAGGACGCGCGGTTCAAGACCTTCGGCTGCGGCTCGGCCATCGCCAGCTCGTCGCTGGCGACCGAGTGGATCAAGGGCAAGACGCTCGACGAGGCCGAGACGATCAAGAACTCCCAGATCGTCGAGGAGCTGAACCTCCCGCCCGTCAAGATCCACTGCTCGGTGCTGGCGGAGGACGCGATCAAGAGCGCCATCGCCGACTACCGCAAGAAGCAGGCGGAGCGGCGCGCGAGCGGCACCGGACAGTGACCATGAACCAGCCCACCTCGCAGCAGCCCGAGATCACGCCCAGGGGCGGCTCCATCTCCGTGACGCCGCAGGCCGTCGAGGCGATCGCGCGCCAGACGACGAAGCGAGGGACCCCGGACGCATCGCTGCGCCTGGGCATCCGCGGGGGCGGCTGCTCGGGCTTCTCGTACGTCATCGAGTTCCACGACGGCGAGCCGCACGCGCGGGACCGTGTCTTCTCGTACACGGCCCAGGACGGTTCCGCCGTCCGTGTCGTCGTCGATCCGAAGAGCCTCATCTATCTCAGCGGAACCGTCCTCGAGTGGGAGCAGACGCTGATGCGCCAGGGGTTCAAGTTCGCGAACCCCAACGAGAAGGCCGGCTGCGGCTGCGGTCACTCGTTCAGCGTCTGAGGGCCCCGTGAACCCGTTTGCCACCCTGGGCGTCCCGGCCCGGTTCGACCTCGACCTCCGCGCGCTCGAGAAGGCGCACCGCGAGCTGTCGCGGGCGCTGCACCCCGACAGGCACCTCGGCGCGAGCCCAAGCGAGCGGCGCGACGCGCTGTCGCGTGCGGTCGAGGTCAACGAGGCGTGGCGGATCGTGCGCGATCCCATACGGCGCGCCGAGGCGCTGCTCGCACTGCGCGGCGCGAGGGTAAGCGAGGGGGCCGAGCCCAAGGCCGATCCGGAGTTCCTGATGGAGATGCTCGAGCTGCGCGAGGCGCTCGCCGAGGCGCGCCAGGGGCGGGATCTCGGGGCCGTGCGCACCCTCGCCCGCGGCATCGAGGAGCGCTCGAACCGCGTCCTGGGCGAGCTCACCGCCGGCTTCGCGGGCGGTGAGGCCGCCTCGCTGGTGGCCAAGGTCGGCGAGCTGCGGTTCTACCGGCGCTTCCTCGACGAGGTGAGCGCGATCGAGGAGGAGCTCGCGGCCTGACATGACGCTCTTCGAGATCTTCGACCCCAAGGCGGCCCCGCGCCCCATCGGCATCGATCTGGGCACCACGAACTCGCTCGTCGCGTACGTCAGCAACGAGCGCCCCGTCGCGATCGCCGACTGCGATCTCGAGGTCCTCGTACCCAGCGTCGTCACGTATCTGGACCGCGGCGACGTCGTGGTCGGCCGCCGGGCCCAGCTCCTGGCGCCCGAGCACCCGCGCGATACGATCGTGAGCGTCAAGCGCTTCATGGGGCGCGGCGCCGACGATCCGGAGACGCGGCGGCTCGGACCGTACGAGTTCATCGATGCCCAGCCGGGCGAGCCCAACACCGTGCGCTTCCGGGTGGATGGAGGCAAGGTCGTAACGCCGGTCGAGGTCTCGGCAGAGATCCTGCGCGCGCTCCGGCAGCAGGCCGAGGACGAGCTGCACCACGTGGGCGGCGCCGTCATCACCGTGCCCGCGTACTTCGACGACGCCCAGCGCCAGGCGACCAAGGATGCGGCACGCCTGGCCGGACTCGAGGTTCTGCGCCTGCTCAACGAGCCCACCGCCGCGGCGCTTGCGTACGGCCTCGAGAAGAAGCAAAACGGCACGTTCGTCGTCTACGACCTGGGCGGCGGGACGTTCGACGTGACCGTGCTGGTGCTCGACGACGGCGTCTTCCAGGTGCGGGCGACCGGCGGCGACAGCGCCCTCGGGGGCGACGACATGGACCGCGCCATCGCGTACGAGCTTCTCGCCGATCTCGGCTTCGACGCCAAGCGGCAGACGCCGCGGCTCGTGCGCCTGGTGCTCGACGAGGCGCGCAAGGCCAAGCACGCGCTGACGACCCAGGAGCAGGTCGAGGCCGTCGTCCCGGGGCACCGCAGCGTCACGGTCACGCGGGCGCGCTTCGACACGGTCGTACGCCACCTGCTCGAGCGCACTGGGACGGCGTGTCGTCGCGCGCTGCGCGACGCGGGCCTCCGGCCCGAGGAGCTCGACGGCGTCATCCTCGTCGGCGGCGCCACGCGCGTGCCTGCCGTGCGCGCGTACGTGCAGGAGCTCTTCGGCAAGCCGCCGCTCGCGGACATCGATCCCGATCAGGTGGTAGCCCTGGGCGCCGCGGTGCAGGCCGATCTGCTCGCGGGCGAGGGACGCACGGACGAGGTCCTCCTGCTCGACGTCATCCCGCTTTCGCTCGGGATCGAGGTGGGCGGCGGCGTGGTCGACAAGATCCTGCCGCGCAACTCGACGATCCCCTGCTCGGCCAAGGCCACGTACACGACGCAGGAGGACCGGCAGACGGGCTTCGAGGTGCACGTGCTTCAGGGCGAGCGCGAGATGGTCGCCGACAACCGGAGCCTCGCGCGCTTCACGCTCAAGGGAATCCCGCCCATGCCGGCGGGCATGGCGCGCCTGGAGATCACGTTCCAGGTCGACGCCGACGGGCTACTCGCCGTGCACGCCAAGGAGCTGACGACGGGCCTCGAGCAGACCGTGAGCGTCAAGCCGAGCTATGGCCTGGACGATGGGACAGTGGAGAGGATGCTCCTCGACGCGCTCGATCACGGCGAAGCGGACCTCGTGCGGCGCCGGCTCGCGGAGAGCCGCGTCGAGGCGGGGCGCATCCTGCTTGCGACGCGCAAAGGCCTTGAGGCCGACGCGGACCTGCTCGAGGCGGGCGAGCGGGCGGCGATCGAGCAGGCGTGTGTGGACCTCGACGCGTCGGTGCACGGCGAGGATCCGGCTCGGATCCAGGCGCGTATCGACGCGCTCGATGCGGCGACCAAGGCGTTCGCCGGGCGCCGGATGAACCGCGCGATCGCGCGGGCGATCGAGGGGCGGCGCGTGGAGATGGTCGAGAAGACCGTGGAGCACGCCAAAGGGGTCGAGGAGGCCCACGCGCGCTGATGGTCACCGTCCGGTTCAAGGGCTACGGCGAGGTCGAGGTCCCCGTCGGTACGACGATCCTCGAGGCGGCCGCCAAGGCGCACTTTCCCGAGGGCAGCGCGTGCGGCGGCGTCTGCGCCTGCTCGACGTGCCACGTGTACGTGACCGCGGGCGCGTCTCTGCTCTCCGAGCAGGACGACGACGAGGCGGACATCCTCGACAAGGCGTTCGATGTGCGCGGCGGCTCGCGCCTCGGGTGCCAGACCAAGATCGAGCGCGACGGGATCGTCGAGGTCGAGCTCACGCGCGAGAGCGTCGAGGCCTACGAGAACGAGCACCCCGCCGAGCGCGGCAAGTACACCAAGCACGCTGCCAACGGCTAGAGGGCCGATCAGTTCACTTTCAGCGTGAATCGCGGGCATCGTGACCGACGCAGGTCGAGCAGGTCGATGCCGTCGAGGCGTGGGTCGCGAAGCACCTGCCGCAGGAGGCGAAAGAGCCGCCGCGATCGGAGTTGCTGGCCACGCTACGCCAGCTACGCGACCAGGACCTCGAACCCGATCCCAGCGGTGGCGGCTCGCGTATCCGCGACGGCGTCGCTGCCGACCGGCGCGTCTCGGTCGAGGACGGCGAGATGCGCCATGGCCGCAAGAGCAAGAGCAAGCGTTTCAACGGCTACAACCGCCACATCGC